>CALJLK010000592.1 GCA_937982655.1 uncultured Sandaracinus sp. | reverse complement strand
ATTCTGGTTTTCACCATGGAAGAGGTCTGGCTTTGCCGCTTCCCGGGCGAGGCGAGCGCGAAGGTGTCGCCCGGCAGCGGCGGAACCACGTACTCGATCATCGCGGAGAGCAGCAGCGCGAGGTACGCATACGGCCCCTCGATCTCCTGCAGATACGCTACGACGTCGTCCATGGAGCCCTTCGTTCGCCCGACCCTATCGCCCGGAGACGCGTTGCGCATCGTGGCGCCGAGCGGCCCTTTCGACGAGGCCTCGTTCGACGCCGGAGTCGCGTTCCTTCACACGCGCTACGAGGTGCGCGTCGACGACGAGGTTCGCGCGAAGAAGGGCTACCTCGCGGGTGACGACGCGCGTCGTCTGGCGGAGCTGCGACGCGCGCTCGACGAAGAGGGCACGCGCGCGATCGTGTGCGCGCGCGGCGGCTTCGGTGCCACGCGCCTGCTCGACGGCCTCGACGTCGCGCAGGTGGCGCGCGCGCGAAAGCTGCTGGTCGGCTTCTCGGACGTCACCGCGTTGCACGCGCTCTGGGCGCGCGCGCACGTCGGCTCGATGCACGGACCGATGGTCGCATGGCTCGGTCGCGCGGATGGTGACGCGCGCGCCGACTGGGTCGCCGCGCTCGAAGGTCGAACGCTTCACGCACGCGGGCTCCGCGCGATCGCGCCGGGACGCGCCGAGGGGGTGCTGCTCGGCGGCAACCTCGCGGTTCTCAGCGCGCTCGTCGGGACTCCGTACGCACCACCGCTGCAGGGCGCGGTGCTCTTCCTCGAAGAAGTCGGCGAAGCCCCGTACCGGATCGACCGCATGCTCACGCAGCTCCGACACGCCCGATGGTTCGAGGGTGTGCGTGCGATCGTGCTCGGAGACCTCGTGCGCTGCGCGCCGGGGGATCACGGTGTCGCCGCCGAGGACGTAATCGCCGAGCGGCTCGGGGACCTCGGCGTGCCCGTGCTCGCCGGGCTCTGCGCGGGGCACGGCGAGACCAACCACGCGCTGCCCTTCGGCGCGCGCGTGGTGGTCGACGCGGATGCGGGTACGTTGGTCGAGGGCTGACGCCAACCGCGCATTGCGCGACGTCGCCTCATCGCACCAAACGTCGCCTCGTCGAATCGCACGACGCACGCCGCGCGAGGCGGTCACGCGCGCCGCGGACGACGACCGCCACCGAGCAAGCGTGCGGGCAACGAGAACACCGCGCGCAGGACATCGAACACGCCATCGACCGCGACCCCGAGGAGCCGGAAGGGGAGCGAGAGGATCCAGATCACCGGCCAGAGAAAGAGCGCGAGGAGCGCGAGCGGCCAGCAGAAGAAGAGGACCACGAGCCACAGGAGGAATCGGACCATGGCGACCTCTACGCGGGGAGCCGAGCTCGGATTTCAGCTCTGGTCCATAGTGCTCCGTGGCGTCGTGGGCTCGGTCACGTCCCCGTCCTCGAGCCGCGCCGCTTTGACCCCGCCCCTCGCGCGGCGCACGGTACGGTCGCGATGCGATCGCTCGTCTCCCTCGTCGCCGACGTGCGCGTGCCCCTCGAGAGCCTCGCGCTCGCGCTGGCGTCGCGCTTCGACGAGCGGCTCGACGTGGAGGCCGCCCTCGCGACGCTCGACGAGCTCGCGAACGGGCTCCAGCTCGAAGGCTCCCCCGAATCGGTCGCGCGCGGGCTGCGCGCGCACCTGCACTCGCGCCACGGCTTCGACGGCGAGCGCGGTGACTACTACGCCCCACAGAACGGCAACCTCGCGCACGTGCTCCGCACGCGTCGCGGTCTCCCGCTCACGCTCTCGCTCGTGTACGTGGCCGTCGCGCGGCGCGCCGGCTTCGAGGTCGAGCCCATCGGCTTCCCCGGACACTTCCTCGTGCGACACGGCGGCCCGGGCGGCGTGCTCCAAGACCCGTACCACGGCGGTCGCGTGATCGGAGACGCCGACCTCGCGAACCTCGCGGCGCGATACCTCGGTCACTCCGGTCGCCTCGAGGCGGAGCACCTGCTCCCGATCGGACGCCCTGCGCTCGCCGTCCGCATCCTCGCGAACTTCCGCAACGCCTACGCACGGCTCCACGATCACGCGCGCGCGATGCTCGCGTGCGACGCGCTCGTAGAGCTCACGCGCGCCCCCGAGGCGCGCCGCGATCGAGGTCTGCACGCGCTCGCGCTCGGCGCGCTCGCGGCCGCGCAGTCGGATCTCGAGGCCTACCTCGAAGAGCGCCCGACCGCCGACGACGTCGAAGGTGTCCACGCCGCGCTCCGCCGTTGCCGCGTGGGCGTGACGCTGAACTGACGCCGCTGGCGGACCGCGGTCCCGCGGTGGACGGCTTCTTCGAGTCGCTCGACGCGGTGCGCTCGTGTTCCCACGCGAGCACACGACGCGGGGTCGCTCGACGCGGCCCGTGTTCCACACGAGCACACGACGCTGGGAACTTCGCGGGACGTGAGGCGTCCATCGCGCGCTCGGTCTTCGATCGTGCGCGACCTCTCGCGCGCGTCGGGCCGTGCTCCGTCCGCGCGTCGCGGAATCGCGTGACGCGCGTCGCTCGAGCTTCTTTGAGGGTCTGTCGCCAGACCCTCCCCCACGGGGCATGAAGCCCCCTGGGGCCTCCCACGAGCCTTCGCTCACTTCGTTCGCTGCGCGCCGTCCAGTAGGGCGGCTTGCGGCAATCGGCTGAACGTCTTCTCAGAGGTGATCGATGTCCGAGGTTCCGACCCGCTGGCTCCGCGTCGCGATCGTGCGAGGCGATCGCATCGTCGACGAGCGCTGGATCACCCACGATCGCCTGGTGATCGGCGACGACGAAGCGGCCGACGTCGTGTGCGCGGGAACGCCTCGCACGCTCTTCGTGAAGCGCGATGGACGTTGGGAGCTGACGCTCGACGCGGAGCTCGAAGGCCGCATCGGGACCCG
>CALJLK010000591.1 GCA_937982655.1 uncultured Sandaracinus sp. | reverse complement strand
AGGTGTTGAGGATCAGCGGGATGACCGGCAGCGGCAGGTCCCTGAGCAGGCGGGGGTGGATGAACTGGAAGGCGTGGCCCTCGAACTGGCCACGCTCCAGGCCGTCCATGGCGGTGATGTCGAAATCGCGGTCGCACAACTGGCGGATCAGCCACTCCGCCAGATCGCTCTGCACCGGATACTCCCGGTCCGCCGTCGGCTCATGGCGCCACATGCGGGCCGACTTGACCCAGCCGTCGTTCGGCGACGCGGGCTCGCGCGCGGTGTTGCGGATGGTCTGTCCGTAGTAGATGGCCATGGCCGGGTTGTTGCTGGTGCGGAACAGCTCGGTCTGGTCGTCGCCGACGATCAGCAGCACGTCCAGCCGCGCGTCCCGGATGCGCTGGCCCAGGTGGTCCATGGCGGCCTGCGACGCATCGAAACGTTCGCCCATTTTCTCTGGCGTCACCATCGCATCGGTGCCGGCCGGCGCCTGCGCCAGCAGCGCGTCGTAGTCGGTCTTGTTCCCGCGCTTGTCGTAGTAGTGGGCGTTCTTCGTGTCGATGACGCGGAAGCCGTGCTGCCAGTCTTCGCGTTGCGAGACCAGCATGATGCTGTGGGAGGAGCCGAATGCGGCAACGAGTTGTGCCATGGAATGCCCTTCAGAAATGAGTCAAACAACAAACTGCGCGCGCAACTGCGCGATGTGCTCGGGTGAGGGGGGGTAGTCCCGCCCCGCGCGCTTGTAGTCCTTCATCCAGGCGATGAGCAGCGTGCGTCGGCGCCCGATCCACCAACGAGTCCACTCACTGCGCACCCGCTCGACGCTCGACGACGCATCCAGGACGACCACCAGCACATCGAGCAGTCCCTTGATGTCGTCAGCCACGACGCGGAGTGCCTTCGAACGCGGGTCGGTACGTGGAGTGACACGATACTCGTGAGCCGCCCGACGGGACTCCGTGCTCAGCACGTCGTGCGCACGGGCGAGCGCCCTCCATTCGGCGACCCGGCTCGCGACGCGCTTGCGCGTCGCCTGCGAGATGGCATTCGACTCTTTTCCGACGGACCTTCGACCCATCCAGCGATGATGCCACCACGAGGACGACCATCGGCCTCCCGTGCCGATTGGAGACCTCGCCATCGATGGCGTACAACAGTCGGTCGACGATGAGAAACACTGCTACCGCCGCGACTCCCCGAAAGCAGGACGCGCTCGCCGCCGAGTATCGCGAGTCCACCGACGGGGAGCACAAGAAGGCCTGGGGCCAGTTCTTCACGAGCCCGGCGGTTGCGTCGTTCATGGCGTCGCTGCTCCCTCCCCCGACTCGGAGCGACGTGCGTGTGCTCGATCCTGGGGCGGGAACCGGCGTGCTCGGGCTGGCAGCCGCCGAGGCATTGATCGCCTCTGGGGCGCGAGTGCATCTGACGGCCATCGAGCAGGAGCCCGGTGCCGTGGCTGCGCTGCGTGAGGCGGTCGCCGCCGCGCAAGCTCGTCTGGGCAAGCGCGCGCTTACGGTCGATGTGATCGCGGGTGACTTCCTGGAACTCGACCAGCCGCGGCTCGGGAGCGCCCCGCTTCCCCGGTTCGATTACGTCATCGCAAACCCGCCCTACTTCAAGATGTCCCCGACGGACCCGCATGGGGGAGATGCGCCGAACGCATACGCGCGTTTCATGGAGGTCGGCGGTCGGATGCTCCGTCCCGACGGGAGCCTCTGTTTCATCATCCCGCGTAGCTTCGCGGCCGGGTTCTACTTCCGCCGCTTTCGCCGCCGCTTCCACGCTGCGATGCGGCTCGACCACGTGCATCTCTTCGAGTCGCGGCGCGATGCGTTCCGGAACGATGGCGTTCTCCAAGAGAACCTGATTGTTCTCTACCGCCGCACGACGGATCACGTCGGACCGGTGCGCGTGTCGTGCTCGGGGGGCGAGCGCGATCTCGATGAGCGCTTCGCACACGACGTGGCACGGGAGCGCGTGATCTCGTCGACCGATCCGAACGCGGTGCTCTATCTGCCCGCAAGCGAACGCGACATCCGAGTGATGGACCGTTTCGCGGCGTGGAAGGACACCCTGGCGACTCACGGTCTCGACGTGTCGACCGGACCTGTCGTGCCCTTCCGAGCCGAGGAGCATCTGCGCACCGACCGCTCCCGAACGACGGTCCCGATGCTGTGGCTGCAACACGTGCTGCCGGGTCGCGTCGAGTGGCCGCTCGCGAAGGGGTTCCGCAAGCCCGAGCACATTGAGCGGGATGCGCCGCCGAAGCTACTCGTCCCGAATCACACCTACGTGCTGCTCCGTCGGTTCTCGGCGAAGGAGGACGCGCGTCGGCTCGTGGCGGCGCCCTACGTGGCGAACTCGCTGAAGGGCCCGATGCTCGGGTTCGAGAACCACGTGAACTTCATCCATCGAAAGTCCGGAACGTTCGGCGATGGCGAAGCCCGAGCGCTGTCGGCCCTGCTCAACTCGGAGCTGGTCGACGCATACTTCCGGATCTCGAACGGCAACACGCAGGTCAGCGCGACCGAGCTTCGTCTCCTGCCCCTTCCGGGCCGCTCCGAACTGGCTGCGTTGGCGGCGTGCTTGGAGCGTGGGATGGACGAGGAAGCCGCCGTGATCGAGGTGCTCGGTGGCGTCTGATGGCGGCAAGCTGGACGAGGGGCGCGCCATCCTCGCGGCTCTTGGGATGCCGAGCCGTCAGCAGAACGCGAACGCGATCTACACGTTCCTCGCGTTCGCTGATGTCGGTCCCAAGACCGCATGGTCGGCGGCATCCGATCCACGCCGAACCCCACACGATGTGATCGCGTTCGCTGCGAGCGCGTACGGCAAGGTCTACGCGGAGAACACGCGCGAGACGATCCGGCGCCACGCGATCCACCAGTTCGTGCAGGGCGGCATCCTCGTCCGCAACCCCGATGAGCCGGGCCTCGCGACGAATAGCCCGCGCACCCACTACGCGCTCACGAAGGAAGCGCTGGGGGTCGTTCGGGCGTTCGGGACACCGAAGTTCGACGCACTCGTGCAGGCCTTCCGCAAGGCCCAGAAGGGCGGGCTCGCAGCGCAATACGGCCAAGCGCGGCGAGCGGCGAACATCGAGATGACTCTCCGGGACGGGGAGACCGTCACCCTCTCGCCAGGCGCCCACAATCGTTTGCAGGCTGATGTCGTCGAGCTCTTCCTCCCTCGGTTCGCGTCCGGCGCGCACGTGCTGTACCTCGGCGACACCGACCACAAGAGCAAGGTCGTTGATGAGGCGCGCCTCGCCGCGTTGGGCGTGCCGGTCACCAAGCACGACAAGCTCCCGGATGTCGTCCTCCACCACGAGGAGAAGGACTGGCTGTTTCTCATCGAGGCGGTGACCACTCACGGACCCGTCGGCCCGAAGCGGTACATGGAGCTTGAGGACGCCTTGTCGGGTGTCTCCGCGGGCCGAGTCTACGTCTCTGCTTTCCCGTCGTTCCGTGAGTTCAAGAAGTACGCGGACGACATTGCATGGGAGACGGAGGTCTGGGTCGCGGAGTTCCCGGACCACCTGCTGCACTACAACGGGGACCGCTTCTTCGGGCCGAGGAAGTAGCGGCCGAGGCGTGCCATCCGGCGCTGAAGCTGCCGGGGTCCAACTGGACTCGCTTTGGGTCCGGTTGTTCGCTGCCAGTAGCGATCCTCGTTCACCTCCTCCAGCATGGGCCGGCTGAACCGAAACTGGTTGGTCGTTGAGGCCATCAACTCTTGCGGAGTCGCTCCGTGTGCCGCGAGTTGCTTGGGGTCGAGCTCGGAGATGACTCGATTGTGGTACGAGGAAAGCCAGTGAATCTTCGCTGCGACACCCGGGGTGTTCGCTCTGGAAGATGCGTCGTCGATACGGTCTTTGTGGGCTCTCAGATAGTCGACGTATCGTTCTGTATGGTCCAACTCGGTGTCGTATGACCTAAGGTAGTCCACGAACCAAAATCCATCATCGGCTACATCGAGTAGCTGTTGTACGTACGCGGACTCCCACGTCATCAGATTGTGATTGGGTCCCAGAGAGTCGCTGTCGAACTTCGTCAGAAGGTTCTTGTCGATGATTACGCGTGGGTAGAGCGCGCTGCGCGATTCCAGTTCGTACGCCTCTACGAAGGCCGGGCCGAACGCATTCGACTGATTGGCAAACACATCTCCGACGGTCATCGCACCCCGCACGAGGACACCCTGAACGGCGAGCTGCGCTTGCATGTGAACAATCGCAAGCAGTTCGTGGAAGAACGCGCTCAGAAATGAGGTTCGTCGTACTCGGATCACGGAGTCTGAGAACGCTAGGACTTGGAGATCAACATCTTCGTTGTCTTCGTCGTCGTAGGGGGAGACCGCTTCGCGAACAATACGCGTGATCTTCGCCATGTCGTTGGCTGAACGGGCACGCACGAGTTCGCGGAACCCGAGGATGTCAATGAAGGTGACGATGCTGTCGGTGTAGTCCACCGGGGTCGCCGCTGTGGCGGCGGCGGCGGCGCGCCTCGCCCTGCGTTTTTCGGACATCTCGTCGACCTCTTGTCGGATCTCGTCAAACTTGGCTTGGAGGTCGGAGTGACTAAGGGGAGGTGGGGGAGGTGCGGAATCGCGGCCAGACATCTCGAAAGGATATCCCGCTCGAAACCGCCGTGGCGACGCCATGCCGAGGGCATAGCGCGGGCAAAGATGCCGCCAACGGTCATCAGCGCCCATCAACCACCACCAACGAGAACGGGGGACCGGCGCGCCTCTCGCGTTGCCGATCCCCCGTCGATGGCGGCGGATTCGCCGCGTTCGCCTGGGTAGCCGAGGTGGGAGTCGAACCCACAAGCCCTTTCGGACAGCGGATTTTGAATCCGCCGCGTCTGCCATTCCGCCACTCGGCCAGGGCGCGCACATGTAGCGCGTCTCGACGAGGTCGCAAAGGGGCTCGCGCGACTTCGTCGGAAGAAAACGGAATCAACTGAAGACGTAGAGGACCTGGAGCGCGCCCGCGACCACGCCGAGCACGGCGCCCGCGAGGATGAGCTTCCACTCGTCCTGCTGGAACGCAGGGCGGAGGACACCCTCGAACTCGTCGGGCGGGAGCTTCTCCATGCGCGTCTGGATCTCGTCGCCGATGTCGACCGCCTTGCCCGCGAAGGTGTGGAGCAGGCCGCCCGGCTTCGGGAGCTCGTCTTGGATGCGCCCGAGGAGCTCCTCGCGGAGCGCGGGACGGTCGGCCTCGGGGACGAGCATCGCCGCCATCGGGTGGGCGAGGTACTTGTCGATGAGCTCGTTGACGCGGTTCTCGACGATCGCGCGGATCTTCTCCGCGCTCGGGCCCTGCGTGACGGTCTTGGTGATGTTGTCGGCGTTGAGGACCTTGCCGGCGGTGAGCTTCGAGAACTCCGCCGAGACTTCCTTCTGCCGTTTGTGGAAGAGACCGTGGAGCGTGAAGGGGCCGAACTTCTTGGGCTCGCGCGGGCTGAAGATCATGCGGAGCGCGATCCAGTTCGTCGCGTAGCCGACCACGAAGCCCGCGAGCGGGAGGCTCCAATCGGCGGGGTAGTAGACCCAGACGAGCATCTGCGGGATGCCGAAGAGGAAGCCGAAGTAGGCGCCGCTGACCTCGATGAATTTGAACTCCGCGCTGCCAACCTGGAGGAACATCAGGCTCATCAGGCGCTTGTCTTCTTCGATCGCCTCCACCACGACCTTCTCGAGGTCGAGGATCTCCGTGATGTCTTTCGAGAAGTCGTCGACGATCTTGATCGCGACTCCGCGCACTTCTTCGCGGATCTTGTCGCGGATCTGGTTCTGCATGAACTCGCCCGCGTTCTGCCACATCATCGGGGCGCGCTTGGTGGCGACCTCGTCGATGACCTGCTGGGTGATCTCTTCGACCACCGGCGCGAGGTTCTTGGCGAACGCTTCGCCCTTGAAGGGCGCGAAGAGCTCTTCGAGGCTGAGCAGCTTCGTGAGGATGAGGCGCGTCGACATCTTCGCGAGGCGTCGCGCGTTCGCGGGGACGATGCCCTGCCACCCGAGGAAGGGGCGGATGCCCACGAACTCCGTCGGGTAGAACATCATCTTGATCGCGACGAGGTTGGTGAACCAACCGATGAACGCGCTGACGACGGGGATGGTGAGGACGAGCCAGTCCGCGGCGATCCGATCGATGATGCCCACGGGGCCCTGGAATGCTCTGCCGCAGGCGAAACGTCAATCGATTTCATTCGACAATCGCTGACTTACGAGCGGAGTCCGGGCTCCCCGGACGGGGCGTGGAGGAGCTCGGTGCGGCGCGCTCGCGAGACGTCGGTGGAGGGTGCGTTCTCGAGGGCTCCGACGGCGTGGGCGTGAACCAGCGGTGGAGCGCGTGGTGCGCTTGCGTGTATAGACCCCCGCATGACGCGCACCGACGGCCGCTCCCACGACGCCCCGCGACCTCTGACCATCGAGACGGGATTGCAGCGAAACCCGGCTGGCTCGGTGCTGGTCCGGACGGGCGGGACGACGGTGCTGGTGGCGGCCTCGATCGACGAGGGGTCGCCACCCTGGCTGGAGAAGGAAGGCCACGGCTGGCTGACCGCGGAGTACTCGATGCACCCCTGTGCGAACCCGCGGCGGCAGCGTCGCGACGGTCGCAAGGGGCCGATCGACGGGCGGACGTCGGAGATCCAGCGGCTCATCGGGCGGGCGCTGCGCGCGGCGGTCAACCTCGACCGCATCGGCGCGCGCACCATCAACGTCGACTGCGACGTGCTCGACGCGGACGGCGGCACGCGCACCGCGTCGGTGACGGGCGGAATGGTGGCGGTCGCGATGGCGCTCGACACGCTGCGCGCGCGGGGGCTCGTCGCGCCGGGCGTGATCCGCAAGCCGGTCGCCGCGATCAGCGTGGGCCTGCTCGGCGGCTACCCGCTGCTCGACCTCTGCTACGTCGAGGACCGCGACGCGGACGTGGATCTGAACGTGGTCGCGACCGCGACGAACGAGGTCGTGGAGGTGCAGGGCACCGCGGAGGGTGCGCCGGTGCCGCGCGAGAAGATCGACGCGATGCTCGACCTCGCGATGAAGGCGATGCCGGGCATCGTGGCCGCGCAGAAGGCGGCGCTCGAGAAGGCGGGCATCGATCTCGCGAGGCTCGTCGGATGAGCCTGCCTGCGCGTGTGGTCCTCGCGAGCGGGAACCGCAAGAAGCTGAAGGAGCTGCGCGAGGTGCTGGCGAGCTTGCCCTTCGAGCTGCTCGCGCCGGAGGACCTCGGCGGCACGACGTTCGACGTCGACGAGACGGAGACGACGTTCGAGGGCAACGCGCGGCTGAAGGCGGTCGCGTACGCGCGACGCTTCGGGGTCGCGGCCCTCGCGGACGACAGCGGGCTCGAGGTCGACGCGCTCGGAGGCGCTCCCGGGGTGTACTCGGCACGGTACGCGGGGGAGGGCGCGGGGGACCGCGCGAACCTCGAGAAGCTCCTGCGCACGCTCGCAGGTGAGCCCCGTCGCGACGCGCGGTTTCGTTGCGTGCTGGTGTTGGTCGACGCGGCGGGCATGACGATCGCGAGCGCGAGCGGCGCGTGCGAAGGCGAGATCCTCCACGCGGAGCGGGGCGCGGGCGGCTTCGGCTACGACCCGATCTTCTTGCCGCGCGGGCAGACCCTCACGATGGCGGAGCTGCCGAGCGAAGAGAAGAACCGCCTGAGCCATCGCGGCGTCGCGGCGCGGGAGCTCGCGGAGCGGCTGCGAAGCGCGCGCTGAGTCACGCGACGCATCGTTCGACCACTCTCGCGTCGCTGCGCTCGCACGGATCGTTCGAGCGGGCCCTCACGCGCGCGAGTCAGTACCTACCGCACGTCACCCGCACTCGTCGGCCACCCGCTCCCGCGAGCGCGCGCAGCGATCCCCCGCGTCGTCGCAGCGAGGCGAGGCTTCGGGGTGATCCTCCGCGATCCCGCAGATGCGATCGGCGAGCTCGCAGATGCGATCGGCGAGATCACCCGCGTCGTCGCAGCGGCTCGCGTCAATGGTGGTGGAGAGCGACTGGACGTTGGACTCGAGCTCGCGCTCGAGCTCGTTCAGCTCGGATTGCCACCCGACCACCATCGGCTCGGGCGAAGCGCCAGCGGAGTCGAGCTGCACGGACTCTTCTTCTTCCGCGCCGCTCGTCGACGCGGGGGCGGCCTCTCGCGCGGGGGCGCCTCCACAGGCGACGACGAAGAGCATCGAAACGAGCCACGGAGCAGAGCGCATGGCGACAACGATGCCACATCGCGTCGCGTCGGAGGCGGGCCCCGATCGTTCGAGTGAACGTGTCGGCCTCGCCAGCAGTGCGCCTCGATCGAGCGCCGGGCGTTTGGAGGCACGGTGAGCCGGCGCGTCAGGAATTTCGTGAGGTCGCGCAGAATCGCGAACCGCCGCGAACCGTCGGTACCTGGTCGCCAGGCGTCGGCCCGAGGGGGCGAACCGCAGGCGGTCCAGGATCCGGAAAAGAAGAGTCAATCCGGAACTTTGCGTAGTCCACTCCGACTCGTCTAGAACGTGTTCATGAGCGTCGCGCTCGCCCCTCGTCTGTTGCTCTCGCCGAGCCACCCCAGCGGGTCGTGGCGCACGGAGCTGCTCGTGCGGACGCTTCGTTCGGCCGCGCTGCGGGTCACGCGCGGCGAGGCCGCCGACGTGCGAGCGCGCCTCGAGAGCCTCGCGCGTTTCTCGCCGCCGCAAGCGAGCGTCCGCCATCGACGGGCGCGCCTCGGTCCGCGTCGCGCGGCGTGGACGATTCCGACGACGCGCACGAGCGACGACGTGTTCCTGCACGTGCACGGCGGCGGCTACGCGCTCTGCTCGCTGCGCACCCACCGCGGGATGATCGCGGATCTCGCGCGGCACTCGCAGCGCGCCGTGCTCGCCTTCGAGTATCGGAAAGCGCCCGAGCACCCGTTCCCGCGCCCCATCGACGACGTGGTCGATGCGTACCGGCATCTGCTCGCGAAGGGCATCGATCCGAAGCGCGTCGTGCTCAGCGGCGACTCGGCCGGTGGTGCGCTGGTGCTCTCGGCGGTGCAGCGCCTGCGCGCAACGAACGAGCCCCTGCCGCGCGCGCTCGTGCTCTTCTCGCCCTGGGTCGATCTGCGGCTGCAGGGTGCGAGCATCGACGCGAACGCGCGCTTCGACTACCTCGCGCGTCCGTTGCTGGAGCGCTTCCGCGATCTCTACCTGCAGCGCCGATCCGCGCTCGCCCGAGGCTTCGCCCGCGCTGGCCGAGTTCGACGGCTTCCCGCCGATGCTCGTGCAGGTGGGTGGCGCGGAGGTGCTGCGCTCGGAGATCGAGGCGTTCGCGATCCGCGCGCGCTCGCACGGCGCCAACGTGCGGCTCGAGACGTACGACGGGATGATCCACGCGTGGCACGGCTTCGGGGCGATCCTGGAGGATGCGCACCGCGCCTTCCGTTCGGTGCGCCGCTTCGTCGACGCGCACTGACGACCGCGGCGCAGCCGCTGGGTGTTCGGCGCTCGCTGGCGCGCTTTCGAGCGCGAGGAACGCGAGCCGATCCACACGAAGCCGATCCACCGGCTTTGTGCGCGAAGTGCGCAGCGAACAAGAACGCCGCTCCACCTCTCGTGAACGTCGATTCACGGTGTCGAGAACCGAGCGTCGTGAATCCCCCGTCGAAAGCGAGCGATTCTGCGTGGTACGCCGCGTGCTCAGCGACGCCTCATGCTTCGCGCCGCTCTCGTGCTCGCCCTCGTCGCGCTCTCCACGCCCGCGCTCGCCGACACCGGTGAGGCGGGCGTTCAGTTCGGGGTGCTGCGGCTCGAGGGGCCCGAGGGCGCGCGCTTCGAGCCGACGCTGCGCACCGACTTCGCGTTCGAGCTCGTGGGCCCGCTGCACGCGGGCGGCTACGTTCAGGCGGTCGGGCTCACGCTCCCGCTCACGGAGATCGCGCTCGGCGGTGGCGTCGAAGTGTCGTTGCGTCCGCAGCTCGGTTGGTTTCGTCCGAGCCTCGAGGTCGCGGGGGGGCGGCAGCGCCTGCCGAGCGCGACGCAGGAGGGCGAGCGCTCGCGCGCGTGGACCACGAGCGTGGCGGTGGGGCTTGGTGTCGCAGCGACCGATCGGGTGATCGTGGAGGCGCGGCTCGCGCACGCGTGGTGGCACCAGCTCGATGGCGGCGCGCTCGACGATCGCGCGTGGCTCGGGACGGTCGGGCTCGGCGTGCGGATTCCTTGAGCGTGGTCGTTCGTCGTGGACCGTCGCCGTTCGCTCTCGCGGACGAAGACGTCGCGCAACCACGTGGCGACGAACACCGCGACAGGGCGAGGACGAGCACCGCGACGGTGAGGACGGAGAGCACCGCGACATCGATGACGGCGACCCCCGCGCGGCGAGGTGGTAGCGTCGCGCGCGATGGGGCAGGCGAGCGAGGACACGCGGGCGCGGCTCGGGAGCACGTTCGGGGGACGTTTTCGTCTCGACGCGGTGCTCGGGGAAGGCGGCTTCGGCGCGGTCTATCGCGCGCACGACCTGAGCTCGGGGGGCGAGGTCGCGCTCAAGCTGCTGCACGCGCGGCTCGGCGCGAGCCGAGAGGTGCGCGCGCGTTTTCGTCGCGAGGCGGAGGCGGCGGCGCGCATCGGGCACCCCGGCATCGTGACGGTGCTCGGCACCGGCGAGGACGAGCGCGGCGACGCGTGGATCGCGCTCGAGCTCTTGCAGGGTCGCAGCCTCGCGGAGGAGCTGACGGCGACGGGCCCGCTCCCGCTCGCGAAGGTGGTGTCGATCGTCGGCGCGGTTTGCGACGCGCTCGGCGCTGCACACGCGCAGGGCATCGTCCACCGCGACCTCAAGCCCGACAACGTCTTCCTCACGGCCGCCGGACCGAAGCTGCTCGACTTCGGGGTCTCGAAGGTCTTCGAAGGGCAAGACCTCGGCTCGCTCGCCACCCGCACGGGGGCCGCGCTCGGCACGCCCTACTACATGCCGCCCGAGCAGGCGCAGGGCCGACGCGAGATCGATCATCGCGCGGATCTCTACGCGCTCGGGGTGGTGATCTTCGAGCTGCTCACCGGTGAGAGGCCGTTCGAGGACGACTCGTATCCGATGCTCGTCTTGAAGATTTGCACCGAGCCGCCGCCGCCGGTGACGGCGTATCGGAGCGACGTGCCAGCCGCGTTCGAGTCGGTGCTCACGCGGCTGCTCGCGAAGTCGCCCGAGGTGCGCTTCTCGTCGTGCGCGGAGCTCGCGGCCGCGCTCGCGCCCTTCGCGTCGCACGACGTGGCGCCGAAGCTCGTGGCGCGGCCGAACAGCAAGGACCGGGTCGCGAAGGTGCTCGGCGCGTCGACCGCGATGGCGAGCGCGCCGACCGCGCTCTCGATCGATCCGCACACGGGCGCGCCGCTCGTGCCGGAGCTCGACGACGGCGCGCAGAACGTGGAGGCGAAGGTGCGTGGTGGTGCTGGGATCTGGGTGGGCGTGATCGTGGTGCTGCTCGCGCTGGGTGGCGTCGGCTATTGGCTCACGAGGGAACCAGCGCCCGAGCCTCCGCCGGAGGAGCCGGTGGCGCGACTTCCGGAGCCGCAGGCGCCGGTGGTGCAGCCGTTCCGGGTGCCGGAGGGCTCGGAGCTCTCGTG
>CALJLK010000590.1 GCA_937982655.1 uncultured Sandaracinus sp. | reverse complement strand
GCTCAGACGCGGTGGGTGCGCCACGCGCTGCCGCGGATCTCGCGCACGAAGAGCGCCGTCTGCACCAGTCGATAGCTGACCTGCGCGATCCAGATGGCGGTCAGGCCGAGGCCGAGGGTCGGACCGACGAGCCACACTGCGGGCAGGAGCAGCGTCCACTGGGTCAGGACCGAGATGAGCATCACGCGCCGCGTCGCGCCGGCGCCGACGAGCGCGTTCGTGGCGACCATGCCCGCCGCGTCGAGCACGAGCGAGATCGCGACGAGGCGCATCGGCCCCGTGGCCATCGCGAGCGTCTCGGGGTCGTGCAGGAAGAGGCCGAGCACGAGCGACGGCGCGATCACCGCGGGCAACGCGATCGTCCCGACCACCATCATCGCGAGGCGCGCGACGTCCCAGACCCAACGCTCGGCGTCGTCCGGATCGCCACGACCGAGCGCTTGTCCGACGAGTGAGGCCGCCGCGAGCCCGAAGCCGAGCCCCGGCAAGATCGCGACCAGCATCAAGTCGAGGATGACCTTGCTCGCCGCGAGCTCGGACGTGCCGACGTGCCCGACGAGCGAGAGGAACACCGTCATGCCGCCCGCGAAGAAGACCTGCTGCAGACCCACGGGCGCCGACACGCGCACCATCGTGACGATCGTCTCGCGGGTCGGGAGGCTGCGCAGGAAGCCGGCCGCGCGGGCGTGTACGAAGCCGAGCCCGAAGTAGCAGAAGGTCCCGACGAAGGTCGAGATGGCGGACGCGATGCCCGCACCCTCTGCGCCGAGCGCGGGCGCGCCGAGGTTGCCGCCGATCAGCACCCAGTTGAGCGCGATGTTCGTGGCGTGCATCACGAACAACGTGCCCATGTAGAGCATCGACTTGTCGACCGCGTTCCAATGGCCGCGAAACGCGAAGTTCATGCCCATCGCGGTCATCGCGACGAGGCGGGCTTGGAGGTAGGGCGCGCCTTGGGCGACCACGTCCGGATCGTCGGCGACGAGCGCGTAGATCGAAGGCGCGAGCGCGACCAGCACCGCGGAGAGCGGCACGCCGATCACGACCGACAGCAGGAGGCCTCCGTTGAGCGGGAAGGCGACCTCGTCGTGGCGCCCTTCCCCGACCCGACGCGCCGCGATCGTCTGCACGCCGGACGCGAGGCCGAGGATGAACGCGGTCAGGAGGAAGTTGAGGAAACCGCCGAGGCCGACCGCCGCCAGCGCGGTGTCGCCGAGCCCCGAGACCATCGCGGTGTCGACGAGGTTCAGGACGTTCTGCGAGACCATGCCGCCGCAGATCGGCAGCGCGAGCTTGAGGATACGTCGCCGTCGCGCGCTGGGATCGGTGACCGCGAGGACGGTTGGAGTGGAGCTCGGGAGGGCGGTCACGGGCGGTCCGCGCCGACGACGTCTTCGCCGGCCTCACGCTCCGTCGCTCCGGCGGCGTCGGGCGCTACGTCGTCGGTGAGGCCCGCTTCGCCCATCGTCGGCGAGTCGCCTTCGGGATCCACCGACGCGTCGTCGTCGATCTCCGTGCGCGCGAGCAGCGCTTCGAGCGCATCCCGCACCCGCACGAGGCGCCCCGTCGCTTCGAGGTCCGCGTGGTGCTCCCACACCTCCGAGCTCGCACCGTCCACACGCAGCTTCAACCACGCGCGGCCTCGATCGAGCGAGGGATCCGGGAGATCGTCGTCGACCTGCTGATCCCACCCTTCGAGCTCGAGGATCAGCGCGACGAGATCGCGCACCTGCGCGGCGCTCGCCCGGTGGACGGCCACTCGGTCCGCGCGTCCGCTCGGGCGCCCACTCGACGTCGGGTCGCCGCTCGCGAAGCCGGGACGCCAAACCGAGAGCTCCACGCGTCCGTCGCCGCGCACGACGATCTCACGCGCGCCGAGCGCGGTACCTCCGCGCTCTTCCCAGCGCACCTCGAGCGTCGCGGGTGGCTCGGCGGCCGCGCGCGCGTCGCGGAGCGCGTCGGCGATCGGCGGCGTGCACGCCGCGAGCACGAAGAGGCACGGGAGCAAGCGCACGCCGCTGCATACCACGATCGCCCCACGCGGGCTCCATCGCGCGCCGAGACGGTGCGTTCCACCCGCTGCAACGCTGCGACGTCGCGAGTCGCGCACTTCGATCGCGCGGCACATCGAGCTACAACGCACGCCCATGAGCGTCCGCGTCTGCTTCGTCTGCCTCGGCAACATCTGTCGTTCCCCCACCGCCGAAGGCGTGTTCCGTCACCTCGTACGCGAAGCCGGGCTCGAGCACGCGTTCGTGATCGACTCTGCGGGCACCGCGGCGCACCACGTCGGCGAGGCGCCCGATCCACGCAGCACCGCAGCCGCGAAGCGACGAGGCATCGTGCTCGAAGGCGCGGCGCGGAAGTTCGTCGCGGCCGACTTCGAGCGCTTCGACTACGTGATCGCGCTGGACGGCCGCAACTTCGACGACCTCCGGGCCCTCGCGCCGCACGACGAGGCGCGCGCGCGGCTCTCGATGTTGCGCGATCACGATCCGAGCTCGCCGCGTCGCGCGGACGTCCCGGACCCCTATTACGGCGGGAGCCGCGGCTTCGAAGAGGTGCTCGATCTCTGCGAGCGCGCCTGCGAGGCCCTGCTCGCGTCGCTGCGCGAACGGCACGGGGTGTGAGCGCGCGGTTCGAAGCCGCCGCCGTGTCGCTCGGAGCGCGCGTGAAGCACGCGTCGCGCGTGAGCGGGGGCGACGTCAACGAGACGTACCGCGTGACGCTCGACGACGGGCGCGTGGTCTTCGCGAAGACTCACGCGAGCCCACCGGACGACATGTACGCGGCGGAGGTCGATGGCCTCGCGTTCCTGGCCGAAGGGCCGCTGCGGGTGCCGCGCGTGCTCGCGTGCACGAACGACGTGCTCTTCCTCGAGTGGCTCGAACCCGCGCCGCGCGTGCGCGACTTCGACGAGCGACTCGGCCGCGGGCTCGCGGCGCTGCATCGGAGCCCGACGCGCTTCGGACACCTGCGAAACAACTTCATCGGGCCGCTTCCACAGGACAACACGCCCGCCGCCGACTGGCCCACGTTCTACGCGGAGCGACGCTTGCTCCCGATGCTCGCACGCGCGCGCGCCGACGCCGCGCTTCGACGACGCTTCGATCGCCTGGTCGTACGGCTCCCCGAGCTCGTCGGAGCGCCCGAGCCCGCCGCGCGTCTGCACGGCGACCTCTGGGGCGGCAACCTCCACGTCGACGAGCGCGGCGAGCCCGTGCTGATCGATCCCGCCGTCTACGGAGGGCACCGCGAGATCGATCTCGCGATGATGCGCCTCTTCGGCGGGTTCTCGGCGCGCGTCTTCGCGAGCTACCACGAGGCGCATCCGCTCGCCCCGGGACACGAAGATCGCGTCGCGCTCTACCAGCTCTACCCGCTGCTCGTGCACGCGGCGCTCTTCGGCGCGAGCTACCTCGGCGCGGTCGATCGCGCGCTGCGTGCGTACGAGTGAGGAGTACCCCGCGCCGAGCTCGTCGCGCTGAGCACGTGGCGCGCGGCCGTGCTACTTCCCTGGCCGATGTTCCGGTCGGCCGTCGTCCTCGCGTTCGCTCTCCTCGCTGCGTGCGATGCCCGCAATCCCTCGAACGGCGAGACGGAGGTGCCGGAAGGCGCCGAGCCGGTCGAGCCCCCCTTCGCGGTGCGCGGTGACCTCTCGGGTCTCCTGCTGACCTGGTTCGACGCCGAGGGCCCGCACCGCGCGGGCAGCCTCGCCGAGGTTCCGGACGCGCGACGTCAGTACGTGGTCGTCGACTCGCTGGAGCTGCCCCCCGAGCAGCGCGACCCCGAGCACGTCTACGTCGCGGATCTCCGCGCCATGACGGAAGGGCGTTATGCGGTCCACCGCTACCCGCGCGCGGCGTTCGATCTGCTGGTGGATCGGCTCACCGGCGTCGCGACCGAGCCGAGCGGTGCTGGCGAGCCGACGGCCCTCGCGGCCGCGCCGGTGGTCGTCTACGGCGCGTCGTGGTGTGGTGCGTGTCGCTCCGCGAAGCAGTGGCTCACGCAGCGTGGGATCGCAGTCGTCGATCGCGACATCGAGCGCGATCCGGGAGCGCGCGCGGAGATGCAGGCGAAGGCGCGCGCGCAAGGCGTGCCGACGAGCGGCATCCCAGTGATCGACGTGCGCGGTCGACTGACCACCGGTTTCGATCCCGGCACCCTCGAACGACTGCTCGCCGAGACGACGCCGCGCACGCTCTGAGCGACGCGCGACGTCAGCGTGGTCGTGGTCCCGCAATCGACGAGTGCGCGAGCACCGCGCTCGCCGAGACGCGCGACGCGGGTCATCCTCGCGCGCGATGTCGGACGAAGTCCTCGATGGGCGGCTCTTCGGTGAGGAGCAGATGTGTTTCGGGTGCGGGCCGTCGCATCCGATCGGGTTTCGCCTCGCGTTCGAGCGCCAGGGCGACGCAGTGATCTCGCGCTTCGTGCCGGACGCTCGCTACCAAGGCCCGCCGGGCATCTTCCACGGCGGGCTCGTGATGACCCTCGCGGACGAGGTCGCGAGCTGGGGCGTCGTGATGCTCCTCGGTCGATTCGGCTTCACGGGGCGCGTCGAAGGCTCGCTGAAGAAGGCGATCCGCATCGGCCGCGAGGTGATCGCGCGCGCCACCATCGCCGACGATCGGCGTCGCATCGTCGACGTCGCGATCGTGCTCGAGCAAGACGAGGCGGTCTGCTTCGAGGGCAAGTTCCGCTTCATGGTGATGGACGAGAAGGGCGCGGAGCGGCTCCTCGGCGGTCCCTTGCCCGAGCGCTGGAAGGAGCTCGCGCGCCGTGGATAGCGCTGCACCTGGATCCTGCCGCCCCCAGCCGACGTCCGCAGCTGACCCTGCGGACGGGCGCAGGTCGACGTCCGCAGCTGACCCTGCGGACGGGTGGGTGG
>CALJLK010000589.1 GCA_937982655.1 uncultured Sandaracinus sp. | reverse complement strand
GGAGGGAGGGGGCTGGGGAGATCACTCCCCAGAAGTCGGCGAAGCCGACCAGAAACGACGTTATGCGTCGTAGAGGCCCAGGGCCCAACGCAGGGTGTCGCGGTCGATGTTCTGGCCGGTGTGGACCAGCGCGACGCGTTTGTTCGCGAGCCGGCCCTTGAGCCGCTCCGCCGCCGCGTAGGCCGCCGCCGCCGCGCCCTCGGCCACGTTGTGCGTCGTCTCGAGCGCGGTGCGCACGGCGGCCTTCATCTCGTCCTCGGTCACCTCGACGAGCTCGTCGATCTGATCGCGGACGATCTCGAAGGGCACCTCGAAGGCCTGCTTGGTCGCGAGCCCGTCCGCGAAGGTGTCCGCGGTCTCCAAATGCTCGATCTTCCCGCTCCGCAGCGAACGGAAGAGCGCGTTGGCCCGCTCCGCCTGCACGGCGATGATCTCCACGTCGGGCCGCATCGTGCGCAGCGTGACCACCACGCCCGCGAGCGCGCTGCCGCCGCCGACCGGCACGATCACCGCGTCGACGTCCGGCAGATCCTCCACGATCTCCATGGCCATCGTGCCGTAACCCGCGATCAAGTGCGGCTCGTTCGCGACGTGCACGAAGCGCAGCTCCTCGTTGTCGGCCCGCGCGCGCGCCTCCACCAGCGCCTCGTCGAAGCTGTTGCCGAAGACGTTGAGATCCGCGCCCATCGCCTCCATCAGCGCGTTCTTCTCCGGGTTGTTCCGCTTGGGCACGTAGATGACGGCGCGGCTGCCGAAGCTGCGCGCCGACCACGCCATCGAGAGCCCGTGGCTGCCGCGCGTCGCGGTGATCACCCCGCGTCGACGCTGCGCGTCCGTGAGGTTCGCGAAGAGGTTGATCCCGCCGCGCACCTTGAACGCGCCGATGGGCAGGTGGTTCTCGTGCTTCACCCAGGCGTCGAAGCCGAGGCGCGCGCTGAGCAGCGGGTAACGGTAGAGCGGGGTGCGCCGGATGTAGCGGTGCACGATGGGCCACGCGCGCAGCACGTCTCGAAAAGCGACGACGGGTCGATCGGTCACGAGTCCTCCGAAGGTCGCGGATGATGAACGAAGCTCCGGTCGGAAAGCCAGAGGCGCCGCACGATCGTGCTCGTTCGCCCGGCCCGAGCCCATTCGTGCCTCCCGTTCGTGCCTCCCGTTCGTCCCATGCGACTCGTGCACGCGCGCCCACGCTCCCCACGCGCGCTCCGCGCCTGCGTTCGACCCGCGTCGTTCCCGAAACCTTCCTTGACAGCCTCGGAGGCCAGGGCTACATGACGCGTCCTCTCAGGCACGTAGCTCAGCGGGAGAGCACTACCTTGACACGGTAGGGGTCGGCGGTTCAATCCCGCCCGTGCCTACCGGTTTCCCCCTCGAAAGAGTCGGAGACCCGGTCGCCTTCTTCGAGAGATCTTCGAAAGAAGCTCTCGGAAACTCGAAAAACAAATGTCTTTCGCCCTCACGACTACGACCACGGTGACGCCGACTCGTCGGTGACCTCGTCGTGCGCGTGAGACAAGCCCTCTCACCAGGGCTCGAGAGACGAGAGAACCGGCCGGTCGCGAAAGCGCACCGGCCGTTTTCGTATCCGCCGTTCGGCGTTCGGACTCGGTTCTCTTCGTCGTTTCCTCGCTTTCTTCGCTCGTTTCAACCCCGCTATCTCCAGCCCCAGGACACTCCATGGACCAGGATCGCAAGACGGGTCGCCAGCTCCTCGAAGAGCGCGGCCAGCTCGGGAACGACGTCGTCGCCGTCGAGGTCGGCGCCGGCACGGCCAAGGAGATCTTCGATCTCCACACGCCGCTTCCCGCTGACGCGACCGAGGTCCGCGCGATCCGCCAGAACGATCCGAAGGCCCTGCCGATCATCCGCCACTCCACGGCGCACGTGATGGCGGACGCGGTGCAGAAGCTCTTCCCCGGCACGAAGGTCGCGTTCGGCCCGGCCACGGAGAGCGGCTTCTTCTACGACTACGACCGCCCGGGCGGGACGTTCAGCGACTCGGATCTCGAGGCGATCGAGCAGAAAATGCTCGAGATCATCGAGAAGGATTCGCCCTTCGTCCGCGAGCCGAAGAGCCGCGAAGAGCTCATGGCGATGCTCGAGAAGATGGGCGAGCCCTACAAGCTCGAGCACGTCCAGCGTCTCGAAGGCGAGCTGACGATCTACCGCCACGGCGACTGGATCGACCTCTGCGAGGGTCCGCACGTCCCGAGCACGCGCTTCCTCAAGGCATTCAAGCTCACGCACACGGCGGGCGCGTATTGGCGTGGCGACGAGCGCAACCCGATGCTCCAGCGCATCTACGGGACGGCCTTCGCGTCACCCAAGGATCTGAAGGCGCACCTCAAGGCGCTCGAAGAGGCCAAGGCGCGCGATCACCGCAAGCTCGGCAAGGAGCTCGAGCTGCTCGCGTTCCATCCATGGGCGCCGGCCTCGCCGTTCTTCACGGCCAAGGGCGCGCGCATCTACAACGCGCTCTGCGACTACATCCGCGAGCTCTACGACCTCCACGGCTACGAGGAGGTCATCACGCCGCAGATCTTCGACAAGGAGCTCTTCGAGACGAGCGGACATCTGCCCGCCTACTACGAGAACATGTTCCTCGCCGCGACGAAGGAGGCGCTCGAGAAGGCCTCCAAGGAGCTCGTCGAGAAGCCGCCCGCCGACGCGCATCAGTGCGAGCACACGCTCACGGAGCACCTGCGCTTCGGCGTGAAGCCGATGAACTGCCCCTCGCACTGCCTGCTCTACGGCATGAAGCGGCGCTCGTACCGCGACCTGCCGATGCGCATGGCGGACTTCGGCCGCTTGCACCGCTACGAGCGCAGCGGCGTGGTCCAGGGCCTGACGCGCGTGCGTACGTTCGCGCAGGACGACGCCCACATCTTCTGCACGCCCGAGCAGATCGAGCAGGAGATCGGTGATTTCATCGACCTCGTCTACCGCGTCTACCGCGACTTCGCGTTCGCCGATCCGAAGATCTTCATCGCGACGCGCCCCGACCAGCGCATCGGCGACGACGCGATCTGGGACGCGTCCGAGAAGGCGTTGATCGACGGCGTGTCCGCGAAGGGGCTGCCTTTCGAGATCGCGGAAGGCGAGGGCGCCTTCTACGGCCCGAAGGTCGAGTTCCACCTCAAGGACGCGCTCGGTCGCTCGTGGCAGCTCGGCACCATCCAGGCGGACTTCAACCTGCCGGAGCGTTTCGATCTCACGTACGTCGCGGCCGACAACTCGCAGCATCGCCCGGTGATGCTCCACCGCGCGGTGCTCGGCTCCGTCGAGCGTTTCTTCGGCGTGCTGATCGAGCACGTCGGCGGAAACTTCCCCGCGTGGCTCGCGCCCGAGCAGCTCGCGATCGTCACGGTCGCGAGCGACTACGACGGCTACGCGCACGAAGCGGCGAAGGAGCTGCGCAAGCAGGGCTTCCGCGTGACGGTCGACGACAGCCACGAGCGCCTCGGCTCGAAGATCCGCGACGCGCGCCTGCGCCGCGTGCCGTACATCGGCGTGGTGGGCGCGAAGGAAGCGGAGGGGCGCGGTCTGCAGATCCGCAGCCGCGACGAGAACGCCGACATCGGCTTCCTCTCCCTCGACGACTTCTCGACGCGCCTGCGCGGCGAGCACCGCCCCCCGAGCCTGCGCGGCTGAGTCTGTGGGAGCGCGCGCGGGCGTCGTTCACTCGGCGCTCGCGTCCTCTCGCGTCCGTGCGCGCGTTGGCAGCGCGGGGACCGCGTGCTAGGTCCCGCCGCGCTCGCTCCCGCGCCTCGATCGTCGAGGGGCGTTTTCACGAGCGCCCGGATCGCTTACAAAGCGTCCACCGACATCACCTGAGTGCCCCGGGCCTTTGGCCCACAACCGGAGGAAAGTAGCCATCTCCAGACCCCGCCGACGATTCGACCCGCGTGACCGCCAACAGTTCGGCCCGCGGATCAACGACCGCATCCGCATCCCCGAAGTCCGCGTCATCGGCGCCGACGGGTCGATGCTCGGTGTGATTCCGACGCACGAGGCGCGCCGACTCGCCGAGCAGGCGGAGCTCGATCTCGTCGAGGTGAACCCGAAGGCGGTCCCTCCGGTTTGCAAGATCATGGACTTCGGCAAGTTCAAGTACGAAGAGAAGAAGCGCGCCGCCGAAGCCAAGAAGAAGCAGTCCCAGGTGGAGCTCAAGGAGATCAAGCTCCGCCCGAAGACCGACGATCACGACATCGCGTTCAAGGTGAAGCACATCCAGCGCTTCCTCGAGGACGGCAACAAGGTGAAGCTCACCGTCCGCTTCCGCGGTCGCGAGATCACGCACCCCGAGATGGCGCGCAAGCAGCTCGAGCTGATCATCGACGCGGTGCGCGACCTCGCGTTGGTCGAGGCGAGCGCCCGCATGGAGGGCCGCACCATGACGGCTCTGCTCGCGCCGCGCGGCCCGAAGGTCGAACGCAAGGGACGCGACACCCGCCCGGCCCTGGCACCGCTCACGGACCAGGACGACGACGACGACGAGTACGACGACGACGACGCGGAGTCCGAGGACGACGCGGAGCCGACGGAAGACTGAACGCGCCGCGGCCTGCCGCACGCGCGAGAGAAACGGGGAGCAGCCACTGCTCCCCGTTTCTCGTTTTGTGTTCGCTTCGCGCTCCGCGCTTCGCTCACGGCGGGGGAAGTGTCCCCCCAACCCCCTCTCGCACGTGAGGCCCGACCGTTCGATGGTTCGGTCGCCTGACGGCGACGCTCACGAGCCGTCGGGTCGCTCGGCCTGGCGGCCGGCTCCGAAAACGGCATCTCGCTCTGGGCCTCCCGGCGGGCTGCTCTTCGGCCGTAGCGAACCGAGCGGAGCGAAGCGCAGCGACGTTCGCGAGGACTCGAGCCCGAGGGCTCGCAGACGAACGCCCCTGGCCGCAGGGGGCCAGCCCGCACGTTTGTGACCTTCGGCGCCTCGCGCGTCGCTACGTACATCGATGGTCACAAGGTGGCGGGATCTTCCTTGACTCCGCCCCTTCCGCCGGTCATCACTGCCGCCCCTTCCGCTCCCGCCGCGTTCGCGCTGGCTCCGGAGCTCCCGAGAGGAAGCCCATGAAGAAGAAGATGAAGACGAAGCGTGCCGCTGCGAAGCGGTACAAGGTCACCGGGTCCGGTCGGATTCGGCGCGGCAAGGCCGGCAAGCAGCACCGCATGATGCGCGGTG
Organism: uncultured Sandaracinus sp.; assembly: GCA_937982655.1. Classification (GTDB taxonomy): domain Bacteria; phylum Myxococcota_A; class Polyangia; order Polyangiales; family Houyiibacteriaceae; genus JACKEH01. The sequence goes on along the minus strand of CALJLK010000589.1, from coordinate 1,180 downwards.
ACAAGCCCAAGGGTCGCCTTCGCCGCCTCCGCAAGAACGACATGGTGAAGAAGTGCGACGAGCGCGCGGTGCGGGAGCTCCTCCCGTACGCGTTCTGAGCTCCGCACCCACCTCGTTCACGACCAAGACTCACTGAAGATTCGGAGACCGTTCCATGCCGCGCGCTAAAAAGGGCTTCAAGGCCCGTCGTCGTCGCAACAAGATCCTCAAGGTTGCCCGTGGCAACTACGGCGCCCGCAGCCGCCTCTGGCGCAGCGCCGTCGAGCAGGTGCACAACGGCTGGGAGGACGCCTTCCGCCACCGCCGCCTGCGCAAGCGTGAGTTCCGCAAGCTCTGGATCGCGCGCATCAACGCCGCGATCCGCCCGCACGGCCTGAGCTACAGCAAGTTCGTGCACGCGCTCAAGGGCGCGAAGGTCGCGCTCGACCGCAAGATCCTCGCGGACCTCGCGCTCCGCGATCCGGGCGGCTTCAAGGCCGTCGTCGACGCGGTCCGCTGAACATCGCGATCGCGAACGCAAAACGAGGCGAGCTTCCGGGCTCGCCTCGTCGCGTTCCGTCCGTCTTTCACGTGACGGTGCGCGCGTTTCGCGTGTCTGCCGCCATGACAGGCGCGGCGTCCGTTGCTACATGCCGCCGCACCATGTCCGATGCCGTGACGCGCTTCGACGAAGGTCTAAGGTCCATCTCCGCCGAGCTCGAGGCGGGCGCGTTCGACGCCGCGAAGACCGAGCACGAGCTGCGCGAGATCAACGCCCGCTTCGTCGGAGCGAACGGCTCGCTCACGAACGTGCTCAAGCTGATGCGCGAGCTCCCGGGCGATCAGCGCAAGCCGAAGGGCCAAGCGGCGAACGAGGTGAAGCAGCGTGTGGAGGCGCTCTTCGACGCGCGGCTGCAGGCGCTGCACCGCGAGGCGCGCGAAGCGGACTTGAAGGCGCCCTTCGACGTGACGCTGCCGGGGCGCGGCGTGATGCCGGGGCGTCTGCATCCGATCACGCGCGTGCGGCACGAGCTGCTCGACATCTTCGAGAGCCTCGGCTTCGAGGTGGTCGACGGGCCGGAGATCGATCTGCACGAGAACTGCTTCGATCGACTCGGCTTTCCCCCCGATCACCCCGCGACCGACATGCAAGACACCTTTTTCGTGAGGGGCGTTCCGGCGCCCCTCCCCCCATCGGGCG
>CALJLK010000588.1 GCA_937982655.1 uncultured Sandaracinus sp. | reverse complement strand
CTTCTGGGGTGGGTGTGGGGTCGGGTGTGGGGTCGGGACGTGGGGGATGCCTCAGCTCGCGCGTGCGTCTACGGGTAGCTCGCCGACGTCGGAGGTCGGGCGGAGCCCGGCGGCGATTCTCAAAGCGCGTCCGTCCGCCGGATCGCGGAGCTCCACTCCGACCAGCTCGCCCTCGGTCCATCGAACGACCGCGACGAGCATCGATGCACGACCATCGACGCCGACGGAGAACGAGACCTCGTCTCCACGCTCGAGCCTCAGCGACGTTCGCACACGCGCTCCGCCCGTCGACACGTCGACGAGCTCGGCGTCCGCCACGTGATCGCGATGGTGAAGCGGCACCACGGTGCGCGCGGGGTGGCGCGTGTGGCGGCGGACGTGATCCGCGAGGCGCGATGTCTCGACGTGGGACGGCTCGTTCGAGGGATCCGACGGCTGGAGCTCGTACGCCTCGTGGAACGGGGGGGCGCTTTCGGCCGGCGCGGCTTCGGGTGGCCGTCGGCGTCGCTCGCGCAGCGCGCGAACGTCCACGGTGAGCAGCCGCTCGGCCGCGGCGTGCAGCACTCGCGCGGCTTCGCCTCGCGGCTCGGCGACCAGCAGCGGCTGGCGCTGCGTGACGCTGGCGTGTGCGGACGCGGTCGACCGCAGGTGGCCGAGCGTGCCGAGGTCGACGCCGAGAAAGTCGTGGACCATGCGCACGAGCCCGTCGATCACGCGCCGTTCACCGTCGTGCTGGAGCAGATTGCCGAAGACGTATCCGCCCCAGCTCTGCTGCAGGACGCGGAGGTGCGCGACGAGGGCGGGGCTCTCGAGCTCGAGGCGCCGAAGCCAGGGATCGAGGCGCTCGGTTTCGACGCGCGACGAGGCGACGTCGAAACGATCTTGTTCGAAGCGGGTCCGCGCCGCGTGGCGAAACCCGCGCACGACCGCGCCCTTCAGGAACGCGTACGCGTTCTGCAGCGCCGTGAGCTGCGGCGTGGTGACGACCACGCGGAGGTCGGCGAGGTCGGTGAAGTCGAGCACGTCGTTGCTCACGCCGGCGCCGCAGTCGATCACCACGACCTCGGTGTCGAGCGCCGCGATGTGTCGGACGAGCTTGAGCTTTCGTGCGTGGCCGATGTGGGCGGCACCGATGACGCCCGAGGTTCCCGGCAAGAGATTGAGGCGCGGTACGCCGGTCGGGACGAGGGCTTCTTCGAGGCTGCCGACGTCCTTCTCGAGGAACGAGTGCAGCGTCACGCCGCGGTTGGTGAGACCGAAGAGCGTGTGTTGGTTGGCGGCGCCGAGGTCGGCGTCCACGAGCGTCACGCGCATCCCGAGACGCGTGAGCGCGACCGAGAGGTTCGCGGCCACCAAGCTCTTGCCCACGCCTCCCTTGCCCCCGCCGACGGAGATCAGGAGCGCGTTTCTTCGCGCGTTGGACATGTACCCCTCATCGGTCGTTGGAGCGTCGACCTGAAGCTCGAAGAAGGAAGGAGCTTCACCCGCGGGGAGCGCCGACGATCTCGACGTACGTTCGGATGTCGGCGACGACGTCGTCGGGGAGCTCGCCGAACGCGAGGCCTACGGCGCGGGTCGAGCGGTGGGTTCGTACCCAACGCGTCACCGCCGGAAGAAGGACGACCTTGCCCTGCGTCGGGAGCGTGACGCGGACGCGGACCTCCACGCCGTTCGGAACGTCCGCGCTCGCGATCGCGAGCAGGCCTCCCTCGGAGACGTCCTCCGTCCGACAGTCGACGTGCCGGTCGTTGAAGAAGATGCGCGCGGGGGTGACGTACGGCGCGCGGACGTGGCGACGCCGGGTCGAAGGGTCGGGCTCGGCGGACTTCGCTGCGCGGCGTGCGAGGTACTCGTCTTGCAGTGACGATCCGCCTGCGGGGCTCTCCAGGAGGCTCAGGCGTGGCAGCTCACCGAGCGCGTCGAGGCACGCGAACGCGAGCTCGCGCGCGCTCGCGAAGCGGTCGCGGGCGTCGGCGAGGATGGCGCGCGCGACGACGTCGGCGAGCGCTCGTGGGACGTCGGGGTGCGCGATGAGCGGCGCCTTCTCGCCGGAGATGCGGCGCGCGATCGTGGTCGTCGCGGGTCCGGTGAACGGCACCGCGCCCACGAGGCATTCGTGCAGGAGCACCCCGACTGCGTACACGTCGGTGCGCGCGTCGATCGTGGTGCCCAGGAGCTGTTCGGGGGACATGTACTCGACGGTGCCGAGCAGCTCGCCGTGGCGCGTGAGCTTCGGCGCGTCGCGGTCCGACTCGGACGCGACGCCGAAGTCGATGAGCTCGACCCGGTCGCCGATCAAGGTCTGTGAGATCAGCACGTTCGACGGCTTCACGTCGCGGTGCACCACCCCGTGGCGGTGTACGTCGTCGAGCGCGTCGCAGAGCTGCACCACGAGCGCGACGCACTGCGCGACGGGGAGGCGCGTGCGGACGGCGAGGAGCCCGTCGAGGGCCCGTCCTTCGATCATCTCGAGCGCGAGGAAGGGGCCGTGGCTCGGGCAGACGCCGGCGTCGAGGATCTGCACGACGTTCGGATGTCGGAGCGTGCCGAGGATTCGTGCCTCCCGCAGCAGTCGCTCGTGGACGGCTTCGGACGCGAGCGCGTGGCTGGTGAGCGCCTTGAGCGCGACCCGGTGACCCGACACCCGGTGCTCGGCCTCGTGGACCGTGCACATGCCTCCACGCGCGATGGCGCGGCGAACGACGTAGCGATCCGCGACGAGTGAGCCGAGGGTGAGCTCGACGTGGGGCGGGCGGCCCTCGGGGGCGCGAGCGGGGATCGGATCCTTCACGGGTTCCTCCTGCATGGGGGCGACGATTCGCGAGGCTCGAATCACTCCGCGGGGGGCGGGTGCTCGGAGAAGTGTGTGTGCTCGGCGAGCGGGAGCGGGCGGAGCGACTGGCGCGCGCGGTCGACGAGCTGGCGAACGCGCGCGACGCGAGCGAGGAGGAGCACGAGCGGTGCGACGCCCACGCTCAGGAGCGCGCCCATCTTCGCGGCGTCTCGGGCACCGGCGTCGACGAACGCCACGCCGGCGACGAAGAGTGCGACGGTGAGGCCGAGCGAGGCGGTCAGACCCGCGAGCGCGAGGGTGCTTCGGCTCATCCCGTCGGGCAGCGGGAAGCCCATGACGCGTCCGAGGGTGGCGAAGACGAAGATGCCGAGCGTCTTGCCGATCACGAGCGCGAGGAGGACGGCCCAGGTCGCGCTGCCGACGCTGCCGAGCGTGACGCCGGCGTTGCAGAGACCGAAGAAGAAGAGGCCGAAGTCGACCGGGAGCCGGAACGTGTGCTCGAAGCGGTTGAGGGTGTCCGTCTCGACGTGGGCGTCGTGGTATTCGGCGAAGAGACCCGCGTCGTGCTTCGCGTGCGGCATGAACGGCACGACCGCGACGAGAGCGAGCGCGGGGTGGAGGTGGGCGGCGTGAAGACCCCACCACGAGAGCACTCCGGGGCCGGCGAGATACGCCCAGAACGAGTGCACGCCGTGGCGACGCATGGCCCACGCGCCGAGGACGGCGGCGACCACGAAGAGCAACCAGAAGGGCTCCGCGGGGTGGGTCGGATCCGGATAGAAGATCGCGATGATCACGAGGCCGATGGCGTCGTCTGCGACCGCGAGGAGCAGCAAGAAGCTCACCGCGGGATGGGTCGCGCCGAAGGCGAGGCGCGCGACGAGCCACGCGAGCGCGATGTCCGTCGCGGTGGGGACGCCCCAGCCGCTCGCGATGTCCCAGCGTCCCTGATACGCGAGCACCGCAAAGTACGCGACGATGGGCCCTACCACACCGCCGACGGTGGCGAGCAGCGGATTCACCGCCTTCTTCAGCGGATGCAGCGCGCCGCCCGGCAGCAAGCTCTCGACGATCTCCTTGGCCGCGAGGCCGAAGAAGAGCGCCATGAAGAGGTCGTTGACCACGAAGTGCAGCGAGACGCCGAAGAGCGAGGCGTGCGTGATCGCGTGGTAAGTGTCGGGGTCGACGTTCGCCAGCACGATCGCGGCGACGACACCTCCGAGGAGTGGGAGCGAGAGCTCCTGCATGCGCTTGACGAGGCCGTTCATGTGTTTCTCCTTCGGTCGAAGTCGTTCGTGGCTTGAGCGCTGCGTGGGCGCGGCGGTCGAGCGTCGGTGCGTTCGAGCGTCGGTGCGTTCGAGCGTCGGTGCGTTCGAGCGTCGAGCGACGTGACGTCGCGCGCGCGTCGCTCGGCGTGGAGCGAAACCGGATCGGAAGGGGTCGGCGCGAGCGCTCGGCGCGCGAGCAACGGAGTGCTCAGCGCGAGATGGTCAGCGCGCGCACGATGTCCTTCGGGTTGCGTGCCGCACCGCGCGCGACCTCCACGTCGATCACCCGACTGCGTACGAGCTGCAGGAGCATGGCGTCGAAGCTGTGTGTGCCGTGCTCGCTCGTCGCTTGGTCGAGGACTTGAGGCAGGGTGCGAAAACGAGCGGGCTCTCGGATGCACTCGCGGACCATGCCGAAGGTGCGGAGGACCTCCGTCACCAAGACCCGTTCGCGTTCGCCGCCCCGCACGGGCAGGAGCTTCTGCGCGACGACCGCGACGAGGGTCGACGCGATGCGGTCGCGGGCGACGGAGCGGAAGTCGCTGGGGTACGAATGGACGATCCGTTGGATCGCTTCGAGGGTGTCGGAAGCGTGCATCGTGACGATCACGAGCACTCCGGTCTCGGCGGCGCTGAGGGCGAGGTCGAGCTCCTCGCTCGTGCGCGCTTCGCCCACGAGGATCACGTCGGGGTCCTCACGCAGCGCGCTGGTGATGCCCTCCGAGATCGACGCGACGTCCACGCCCACCTCGCGCTGCGAGAAGGTGCAGTGTTCGTCCTCGAGCAAGAACTCGATCGGCTCTTCCAGCGTGACCACGTGACGACGCGTGGTCTGGTTGAGGTGCTGGAGCATCGACGCGATCGTCGTGGACTTGCCGTTGCCGGTCGCGCCGGTGATCACGACCAGACCGGATCGTTCGGCGACGATGGGCTTGATCGCGGGCGGAAGCCGTAGCGAAGCGAGGTCGGGGATCGGGGTCGGGATGTGGCGAAGCACCACCGCGCGGCCGCCGCGCTGTCGGTAGAGGTGCACGCGAAAGCGTCCCGCGCCTTCGAGGTCGAGGCTGAGCTCGACTTGACGCTGAGCCGCCCGCTCGCGCGAGAGGCCGCCGCGCTCGCAGAGGATGCGCGCGATGCCTTCGACCTGATGGAGGGCCAGGGGTGGGTGCTCGAAGGGGACGAGCTCTCCCGCGAGTCGGACGATCGGGGGAACTCCGACGCGAAGGTGGACGTCCGACGCGCGTGCGGCCACCGCGCCTCGCAGCACGCGGACGAGGACCGCTTCGTCGTCGAGCGCCTCGACGAGGGAGACGTGCGGTGCGGCGCTGGCGGTCACGGGTGAGCCTCGTCGACGAGCTCGGTGGCCGCTCGCTCGTCGTGACCGAACGGCGCGTCGAGCGGAAGGCCGTCGAGGAGCACCTGCCTTCCGCGCAGGGAACGCACGCCGATCACGAGCGGCGCTGCGAGGTTGACGCGAGCGAGGTCGCCGTCGCCGTTCACTCGGACGACCACGGCGTGCGCGAGCGGCTCGTCGGCGAAGCGCGGGTCCTCGTGGTTCGCTGCCGCATCGGCGCGATCGAACGGGTAGTCCGGCAGCAGCAACTCGAGGTCGAGCACCACGAGGCGAAGTGACGGGTCGTTGCGAGCGACGAGCACCCGCGCGTCGTGGCCGGCGAGCACGGGGAGCGACTCCGCGAGCTCGCACAGGACCCACTCCTTCTCGTGCTCGAACCCGTAGAGCCCGCGGTCGAAGCGCAGCACGCGCGAGGCGTCACGGATGCGCGACTCCTCCGAGGTCTCCACCGCGCGCGGCGCCGCGCGGTTCTCGGCGCGTGCGCCGTCGAGCAGCTCGCCGCGGTGAACGGCGACGCGACGTGGCGCGCGCACGCCGAGCTTCACGATGCCGCCCGAGATCGAGAGCACCTCCACGACGACGTCGTCGCCGACGTGGATGCGTTGGCCGAGCTTGCGGGTGAGCGTGAGCATGGGCGGAGTCTCCGGGACGACGCGGAGGGCTCGGGTCGAACCGCGCGTCGTAGAGGGCCATCGGACGATTCGCGCGGACCTTCAGGTCGCGATGCGATCTCGATCAGCGATCGACGAGCGACGGCCCCGGGAGCTGCGCCGCGATCTGAACCGCTGCGGCGTAGGCGCTGCGCGCGCGTTCGAGCTCGAGGTACGCCTCGGCGACGTCGACCCCGACGAGCTCGTCCTGGGCTTCGAGCGCGCGCACTTCGAGTCGTTCGACCACCGCGCTCGCGGTCTCGAGGGCATCGCTGCGTGCGCCGAGCGCGCTTCGCGCGTCGACCACTTGCGCGTGGGCGGAGCGGGTACCTTCGACACCTGCGCGCACGCCGGCTTCGTCGTTCGTCTCGAGCGCGGTGGCGAGGTCGTCGAGGACCGCGAACACGTCGGTCGGACCGGAGAAGATTTGGTCTCCGGGCAGCCCCACCGCGACGCGCCGGCCGGGAGCGACCTCGAGCTCGGGCGCGGCCGCGCCGCCGAGATAAGCCCCCGTCGCGTCGAAGGGAGGAGCATCGTCGACGTGTCCACCGAAGAGCCTTCGTCCACCGACCTCTTCGTTGGCGCTCGCGAGCACCGAGGCGCGGATCTCGCGGATCTCGGCGGCGATGCCGGCACGTTCGTCGGCCGACATCGTGTCGGAGCTCGCCTGCACGGCGAGCTCTTGCGCGCGTCGGAGCACGTCTGCCACCCCACCGAGCGCGCCGTCGGCCGCATCGAGTCGATCGCGTCCACGATCGATCGTGCGCGCGTGGTCCCCGGCGTTCGCGGCGCGCGAGCGTTCCTTCAGCGCCAAGCTCGTCGCGACGGGATCGTCGGAGGGGGCGAGCACACGGCGGCCGGACGACGCACGATCCTGCGCCGCCACGAAGCGCGAGCGCAGCTTCGTGAGCTCGTCGCGATGTCGGTCGTAGGTGCGCTTGTCGCTGACTCGCATGGGGCCTCCTCCGCGTCGGTCGTCGCGCGTCAACGCTTGAGGTTCATCAGCTCGCCGAGCATCTCGTCGGCGGTCTGCACGATCTTCAGGGCGGCTTGGTAGCCGCGTTGGTAGCGGACGAGGTCGACCATCTCCTCGTCGACCGATACGCCCGAGACGGATTGGCGAAGCGCGTCGACCTGATCGACGGCGGCGTCGGCCGCGTCGCGTCGGAGGTTGGCTTCGGAGACCGACGTGGCGGCGCGACCCACGAGGCTCGCGTACGCGTCCGAGAGCGTGCGGGTGCCTCCGTCGGCGACGAGCGCGTTCGACACGCCGGCGAGCGAGAGCGCGACGCGGTTGTCGCCTGGCAGCTCCGCCGGGTCGGCCGATGCGGCGAGCGTGTCGCGATCCAACCCGGCGGCGAGGGCGAGGGCGCGGGCGGCGCCGTCGACCGCCGCGGGGCGCGCGAAGAAGTCGCGACCGCCGACGCCATCGAGGCCGAAGCCTGCGGCGTGGGCGTCGGAGTACGCGTTCGCCACGTCGACCGCGAGCGTGTCGAGGGCGGTGCGCGCCTCCGCCAGCGCACCGTCGCGAGCGTCCAGGAGCCCGCCGATGCGACCGCCGTCGAGGAAGGCGCGTGCGTCGGTCGGGGCGCCGGACATCGAGATCTCGATCGTGACGTCGTCGCCCGTGCGACGCGCGACGAGCTCTGAGACCTCGCCGTCGGCCGACACCAACGACGCCGAGCCGGAGAGCAGCAACGAGACCCCGCCGTTCTCGTGCTCGATCGTCTGTACCGGCACGCGCTCGGCGACCTCCCGCACGAGCTGGTCGCGCATGTCGCGCAGGTCGCTCGCTTCGCGCCCCGCGATCTCGGCCTTGCCGATCTCGCGGCCGAGATCCGCGATGCGACGCAGGCGCTCGTTCACCGCGTCGACCTCGCCACCGATGCGCGCGTTCGCGTCTTCGCGTGCCCACGTGAGCTGGTCGGAGGCGCTGCGGAACGCGTCCGTGACGCCGCGCGCGCGCGCGAGGACGACCTCGCGTGCCGTCGGGTCGGCGGGGCTCGAGGCGAGATCGCCGAAGGCGGAGCGGAGCGCGTCGAGCGCGGCGCCCACGTCGGACGAGGAGTCCCCGAACACGACGTCGAACGCCGCGAGCGACTCGGCACGCGCGGCGCCTTCGCCTCGCGCGGAGAGGGCACCGAGCATGCGTCGCTCGACGAAGGTGTCGAGCACGCGGCGGGAGCCGACCATGCGCGAGCCCGCGCCTGGCTCGGGCGGACCGAGGACGGGCTCGAGCCTCGCCGTTCGTCGCGTGTAGCCGGGGGTGCTCGCGTTGGTGGTGTTGTGCGAGGTGACCTGCGTGGCGGCCTGCGCGGACGCCATGCCGTTGCGGCCGGTTCCGAGCAGGCCGAAGAGGCTCATGCGGCCCCCCGAATGCGCGCAGGGACGCTCGCGGGCACGCTCTGTCCGCGACCTCCGTACGCAGCCGCGGGCTCGGGGAGCCCCGCCATGCTGCGCAAGATCGAGACGAGGTGGCGGATCAACCCGACGTTGTAGCGCGCGAACGCGCCGAGCTCGTCGAGGCGCGGATCGTCGATCGAGACGGATCGAAGCTCACGGAGCAGCGCGCGCTTTTCGTCCTGGAGGACGTCGAGCGCCTGCAGATCGGCGGCGCGCACCGCCTCGCGTTCGCGAAGCAGGAGCGCGTGGAATCGCGGCACGGGATCGTCCTCGGGAGTCATTCGACCTCCTCGGCGAGCATGCGGTCGGCGATCTTCTGCGCGTCGATCTCGAAGCTTCCGTCCGCGATGCGGGCACGCAGCGCTTCGACCCGGCCGGCGTCGATCGCCTCCGGAGCGCGTGCATCGGTCAGCATGCGGGCGAGCGACGAGAGCTCGACGAGCTCGGACTTGGCAGCGGGCGACCCGCCCTCCTTCACGCGTTCGCTCGCGTTCGGGCGGGTGGGGGTCACGGGGGTGCCGGGTTGGGAGCCACGGATGCGCACGATTCAGCCTCCACCCGGGACCATCGGATCGTCGGCGGACGAACTTGAGGAAAAAAGATCGCGGGGTCGCGGAGGGGTCGATCCCGCACCCGGGGTCGGCTCGACGGTCGCCCGATCTCGCGCGGTCGCGGCGGCGGCGGGTGCCGTGTCCGGGCCCACACGGGGTGCCGCAGGCCCGAAGTAGCTGCTCGCCGCACGGGCGCGCGCGTCGAGCCGGCTCGCTCCGGCGAGAGGAGAGAGGGGGCGCTCCACCGGAGCGTCGTTCGTGGGAGCGAGCAGCTCGATGAGCTCGATCGACGCGAGGCCGTTGCGGGGATCGTGGCCGCCCGGGTTGCCCACGCGATTCCACGTTCGCGTCACGAGATGCCGCGCGCCGTCGATGCGCGCCTCCCAGCCGTCGAAGACCACGCGCTCGATGCGACCCGCGGCGTCGCGTTCGATCGAGTGCACGCGTTCGACGACCGCCATGTGTCCCGCGTGTCCCTCCGTCCCGTGGCCGGACAGCAGGTACGCGCGCTCCCCCGCTTCGAGGCTCGCGCGCACCACGTCTTCGGGATCGCTCGTCGCCACGCGACCCCAGTCGAGGCGCACGCGACCGTCTGCCGCGTCTTCCGCCACGGCGTCGGGGTGGGGGTAACCCCAGCCGTGGGTTCGTGCGAGCAGCGGGGTCTGGAAGCCGGCCCGCCGCACGAGCTCGAACGCGAAGAGGTTGCACTTGTATCGGCCGGCGTAGCCCCCCGCGTCGCGTACGTTGAACGCTGCGACTCCTTCGCCGCGCGGCACCGCGAAGTCGCTCGCGAGCTCGGCTTCGGTGAGACGTCCGTCGCGGCCCCATCGCGCGGCGGACTCCGGGGTGAGCATCTGACGGGCTGCCGCCTGCAATCGTCCCGTCGCGCCGTCGATCCGGGCACCCGTGGGCGGCTCGAAGGGTCGCGTCGGAGCGGCGGGCTCGGCGCTCGAGACGCGTGTGCTCGGCAACCGCGCGCGATTCGGCGCGTCGGGGGGCTCTCCCGACAAGCTGCGTTCGAGGCTCGGGCCGAGCCCGAGGCCACCCGCGCGCTGCAGGTGGGCCGCCATCGCCTCGTCCATCAGGTGGCCGTAGAGCCCCGCGCCCTGTCCTTCGCCTGCCAGCAGGCCGCCGCCCGCGCTGCGGCGCATGACTTGCCAGAGCTGCTGCACGAGGAGCGACTCGAACTGCTCGGCCGCACGACGCACCTCGCCGCCGCGCGCGTGTCCTCGCGAGAGGTCCACGGGGCGCGGACGATCGTGCGCCGTGCCCTCGCGGGTCGGCTCGATCGCGACGGGCGCGTTCGCACGGAGCGGAAGGCTCATTGCACTTCGATCTCCGCTTCGAGCGCGCCCGCGGTGTGGAGCGCCTGAAAGATCGCGACGAGGTCACGCGGGCTCGCGCCCAGCGCGTTGAGCGCCGAGACGACGTCGGCGAGGCTCGCGGTCGCGGGCACGGTCTGCAGGGAGCCGCGGCCCTCGGTCGCTTGCACCGCCGTGCGAGGAACGACGGCGGTGTCGCCGCCCGCCAAGGCTTCGGGCTGCGAGACCGCGAACTCTTCGTCGATGGTGATCGAGAGACCGCCTTGGGCGATCGCGACCTCGCGGATGCGCACGTCCGCGCCCAGCACGACGGTGCCGGTGCGTTCGTCGATCACCACGCGCGCGGGCACGTCCGCGATCACGTCGAGCTGTTGCACCTCTGCGATCGCGGCGACCACGTTCGAGGCGAGCCGTTCGGGAACCTCGATGCGCACGGTGCCCGCGTCGACCGCACGCGCGGACTCTGCGCCGAAGTGCGTGTTGATGGCCTCGACGACGCGTTGTGCGGTCACGAAGCTCGGCCGTCGGAGCGAGAGCTCCACGCGTTGGCCGAGCGCGGCGCGGGGAGCCGCTCGCTCGACGATGCCACCCCCGGGCACGCGCCCGACCGTCACGTGGTTGCGTTGGGTGCTGCTGCCACTGCCCCCGCTCGCGGAGAAGCCGCCGATCAACACGGGGCCCTGACCGACGACGTACACCGCGCCGTCCGCGCCGTAGAGCGGCGTCTGCAAGAGCGTGCCGCCGAGGAGGCTCCGCGCGTTGCCGAGCGAGGAGATCGTGAGGTCGACGTGCGCGCCGGGGTTCGAGTGGGGCGGGAGCGTCGCGGTGACCATGACCGCCGCGGCGTTCTTGGTCTGGATGGCGCTCGGATCGAGGGTCGCGCCGAGGCGGCGCAACATCGCGGCGGTCGACTGGACGGTGAAGCGCGCCTGGCCGGTGTCGCCGGTGCCGTTCAAACCGACCACCAGGCCGTAGCCGACGAGCTGGTTCTCACGCACGCCACGGATCTCACAGAGATCTTGGATGCGCGTCGCGGAGACGGGCGCCGCGATCGCGAGCGAGACGAGCGTCCCGAACGCGCACGCGACGAGCAGGCGGGATCGCGCGATCAAAACGGCCTCACTTTCGAGATCAGGCGGCTGAGCCAGCCTTGGCGTTGGTTGTCGGTGAGGGCGCCGCGGCCCGTGAGCTCGATCTGCGCGTCCGCGACGAGGCTCGAACGCACGGAGTTGTCTTGCTCGATGTCCTGCGGGCGCACGACGCCGCTCACGTAGACGTGCAGCTCTTCGTCGTTGATCAGGATGACCTTGGTGCCCTCGACGAAGAGGTCACCGTTCGGCAGACGGTTTTTCACGCGCACGGCGATGCGCGCGTTGACGCGGCTGCCGCGGGTGGTCTCACCATCGCCCGCAAAGCCGTACTCGCTCATCACGGAGAAGAGCTGCGAGGGATCGAGGTCGGGGTGCGCGCGTTGGAGCGCGGCGGTGAGGCCGAAGAAGCTCGGCAGGCCGAACGAGTGTTCGGCTTCTCGTTCGAGCGCGGTGTTGGCGTCGCCGCTCGCGCGTGCGGACTCGTCGATGTCGATCGTCACGAGATCACCGACGCGGCTCGCGCGGAAGTCGGCGAAGAGGCCGCGGCTCGATTCGAGCCAGAGCGACCCCTCGGAGACCGCTTCGGGGGCGTCCTCGTACTCGCCGGCTTCGTACGCGCGCTCTCGCGGGGTGTGGGGCTCGATGTGGTGGACGCCGCAGCCGACCACGATGCTGCTGAGGGTGGCCGAGAGAAGGACGAGCGTGAGCACGCGCCTCATCGCACCACCTCCACCGTCTCGCCGTCGACCACCCGCGCGAGCAGGGCAGCTCGCGTCGCTTCGTTGGTGACGCGGATCACGTCGCCGACCCGCCCCGGTTGACGCGCCACGCCCGACGCGGACGCCAGCACCGGGCCGACGCGCACGATCACCCGTACACGAGCTCCGGCCGTCACCGCGGGGGCTGGGCAACGAACGGTCGCGCGCACGGCGATGCGCTGCTCACGACCTGCTTCGCGAATGCGAACCATGCCGCTGACCGAACCGCTCTCGCGCAGCGGCGACGCGATCTCGGGCTCGATCTCCGGCGGCGAGGTCCCGAGCTCGAGCCGCGTCGGACCTCTCAGTTCGACGAGCTCACAGGGAGCGAGCGCACGCGCCACGGCGGGTCGCAGAAGCGCGTCGATGCTGGCGGCGTCGAGCGTGCGAAGCGAGCGGCGCACCGACACGCTCCGCGGGATCACGAGCCCACGTGCGTCGCGCCCGGCCGCGGCGAGCGCACGCAAGACCTCGTCACGGGTCACCCGTCGCTCCGTGCCTGGGGCCGGTGCGGGACCCACGCGGGTCGCGCCGAGCTCCGAGCCGACCAACGCGGGCACGATCTCTTCGAGACGCACCGAGTCGGCCTCGGCCGCGCCGTCCTGCGCGGACGCCGGGCCGAACGCGACGACACCCGACGCCGCGACGATCACGAGCGCGAGGGCTCGACGCAGCGGGTTCGGATCGGCGCGGGTGAGGTCGGGTTGTTCGGGCCGCGGGTCGGCGGAGGCGCGCCGAGGGCGAGCGCCGGGGGACGTGGGTTCGGGGGCAGCGGACGCGGTGGAGCCGAGGGCCATGCACGCCGCTTCAGCAGCTGGCGTGCCATCGGCGAATCGTTCGAAAAACACGAGCGAACGAGCCGGTTGGAGGTGAGAGCGTCAGCGGTCCGACGATCCGCGCCGAGCGAGCGCCGTGGGGCTGACGCTCCGCACGACGAGGACGCGGGCGAATGGACGCTCGAGGGCTCCACACCAACCTCGAAGCCGTACGTGTGGGGACCGTTCTCAGGCACGGTGTCGGCGCTTGGCTCGCCGACGTCGACCCTGGCGCAGCGCCTCGACGATCGCTTCGTGACGGGCGTGCGTGCGGGTGAGGGCGTCGAACGCGCAGTCGCGCTCTCGAACCAGTCGTTCGTTCACGCGCTCGGACGCGGCCAGCGTCTCCTCGATCTCGTGGTGTCGTTCGGAGATGCGCTCACCGACCAGGGAGGCGCGCACCCAAGCGTCCTCACCGCGTGCTTCGACGGCCTCCGAGAGGGCGACCACGACCGCTTCGAGCTGGTCGCGCTCACGTCGCGTCGCCGCAGCATCGTCCGCCAGCTCTGCGGCACGGGTCTCCGCTTCGACCACGCGTTGCGCGAGCGCGGCGGCCTCTCGCCAAGCGTCCGCCTCCGGTCCCTCGGGGACGAGCATCGGAGCCTCGAGCGTCTCTGCTTCGAGCGCGCGTCGCCTCCACTCGCGCAGGTCGTCGCGCAGACCGCGACGGATGACTTGTGCGTCCTCGAGCGCCAGCTCGGCGCGCCGAAGCGTCTGCCGAAGCTGGGCGTTCTCCTCCACGGCCCGCGCGTGCTCGCCTTGCAGGCTCTCGTGCGCGACGTACGCGTCGGCGAGCGCTTCTTCGAGCACACGCACGCGGGACCACGCGAGGCGGGCTTGCGCGCGAAGTAGCGCGACCTCGCTCGGACCGGCGTCTCCGGCCTCGCTCGAGAGCCCGAGAGCCCCCGTCGCGCTCGTGGGCTCGTCGAGCTCGTTCGGACCGGGAGTGCATGCGCGCTCGACGACTTCGTCGAGCGTGATGCGCTCGGGGTGGTTCGTGGACCGCGCGCGTTCGACCGAGTCGTCGTACGCGTGGGCTTCTCCACGTGTGGTCGACGTCGGGCGACCGTGCGCTCCCGAGCGCGGCGCGCGCGTGGGTCTCGACGTCGTCGACGAGGGCTCGTGCGGATCGAGCGAGCGTTCCCCGGAGACGGGCTCGCTCGAGGAATCTCCCTCGAGCACGCGGCGGTAGGCGGACTGAATCGAATCGTCGATCATGGCGGACCTCGACTGCGTGTTCGGCCGATCGCGACGCGGACCTTAGAGCGCGTGTCTGCGTGGAAGGCACCGATGAGTCGCCGTCGCCTCGATGCGCGAGGAGTTCACGACGGGTGTCGCGGACGGCTCAAGCGACCGCGATGCTCGACCGATGGTCTCGGCGAGCCCGTCGGTACGGCCTCGATGCCACGTCTCTCGACGTCCCCGTTCGATCGGGGGAGGCACGTGCGACGCACTCGTTCGCGAGCTTCGGCTCGCAGGCTTCTGCGCGAGCTTCGGCTCGCAGGTTTCTGCGCGAGCTTCGGCTCGGAGGCTTCTGCGCGAGCTTCGGCTCGCAGGCTTCTGCGCGAGCTTCGGCTCGCAGGCTTCTGCGCGAGCTTCGGCTCGCCATGGGACCAGTACGCGAAGAGGAGTGTCGGCTGCCCGCGTTGGCGTGCGGGTGACCGGCACCGACGAAGCCCACGTGGAAACGCGTGGGCTTCGTCGTGTTCGGTCTGACGACCGAGTCGGCGGGGCCGCCGACTTCCTGCGCCGCCGCCTGGGCGATCGAGTCACGTGAGCGCTGCCGTGACGAATCGCAGGCACCCGAACGCGGCTCGTCGCCGGCTCGCCGTGAGATCGAGCGGCGTCGGCGCGAGTCAGGGCGGTGGGCGCATCGTGGTCCCGCGCACGGTGCTGAGGTACCGCGCGAGCCGGTCGACGGCGACGCGTGCTTCCGCGATGCGACCTTCGACTTGGTGCTCCTCCAACTCCGCGGCCAGCATCGCGACGACCTCGAGACCCACGTGCTCGGCGCCGCTCACGAGCTCACGCGCGATCGCGATGGGCCCCGCCACTTCGCCGTGCTCGACCTGCGCGAGGAGCGAGACCACCTGCTCTCGCGCGCGTGTCAGGAAGCGCGCGACCTCGTCGGCTCGCTCCATCGCGACCTCGACCGAGAGCTGCGAGCGCCGCAGCGCCCGTGAGCTCGGCGGGCGGCGTGCGACCGCGTCGAGGTGAGCCCGAAGCCTCGTGTGGACGTCGCGTTCGAGCGACGGAAGATCGACCGCGTCGCCGATCGCGTGGAGGACGGCCCCCGCTTCTTGCAGGAGCGGGAGCGCCTCTGCCGGGGCCTCCGACGTGTGCAGCACCAGGTCGAAGGGGCCACGTATGAGCCACTCCTTCGCGTGGGTCCAACTCTCGACCCAGAGCGAACGAACGTTCGGCGTGCGCGAGAGCGCGCGGCCGATCGCTCGGCGTCCTTCCTCGTGTACCCCGACCACGAGCACCCAACGGTACTTGCTCGTGCACTCGTCGATCGCTTCCGCGAGTGCTCGAGGAACGAGCGGCTTCACGAGCACGTCGACGAATCCCTCGTCGAGCGCGCGCGCGACCACGGTCGGGTCGTCCGACGACGTGACGCCGATCCAGGGCACGCCGCGTCGTCGTGGTGACCATCCGAGCTCGAGCGCCACGATCACGAGGTCGAACTGCGTGACGGAGAGCGACGCTTCGGCGCGCGCGACGTCGGGCGCGGTCACCACGTCGTGGCCGGCGCGACGCAGCAGTGCGGAGAGCAACGCGCGCGCGTCGCCATGGGGATCGACGAGGAGCACGCGCAGGGACGGCGCGTCGCGTGCGAGCGCCCGCGCCTCGAACGCGGCGTCCACGAACCCGGAGGTCGTGAAGGGTTTGGCGAGGAACGCGAGGGCGCGCACGTCTCCCTCGGTGGCGAGCTCGGAGCGGTCGAGGCCGGTCACGAGGAGCCCGGCGCGCGCGGCGAGTCGCGTGCGCAGACCGAGCACGTGGCGCGGATCGAGGCTCGACGTCGACACCACGACGAGGCGGGGCTCGCCGCGGTGCTCGGCGAGCACACGCTCGAAACGTTCGCGGGTGGTGGTCCCGACGACGCGAAACCCCGCGCCCTGCAGCAATCGCGTGGCGACGTCGAGCACCGTTCGGTCGTCGTCCAGCACGACCGCGAGCTCGCCGTCGACCCGCAGCTCAGGCAGCCGTGCCGCGGCGGTCGCGGTGGTGACGACCTCGTCGTGGGATCGGGGAAGGAGCACCCGCACGCGCGTGCCCCGCCCCACCTCGCTCTCGAGCGTGAGGTCGCCCCCCGCCGCTCGTGTGAGCGAGCGACAGGTCGACAGTCCCAGGCCGGTGCCGAGACCGGCTGGCTTGGTCGAGAACGCCGGCTCGCAGGCGCGAGCGAGGACGTCGGGGGGCATGCCGCGGCCGTCGTCCGAGACCTCGAGGCGAACCTCGGTCGCGTCCGCCGCCACCTTCACGACGATCGTGCCTTCGCCGTCGAACGCATCCCGTGCGTTGAGCACGAGGTTGAGCACGAGCTGGTCGACGTGGATCGGGACGATCCGCACCCGCGCGCCAGGTTGGATCTCGACCCGCAGCGTGACCCCGAGCGGGAGCAGGCGCCGAAGCGTCGGAGCAAGCTCACCCACCCGTTCTCCGAAGTCGAGCACCACGGGGGCGTCGTCGCGCCTGGCGAGCTGCAGGAGCTGACGGGTGAGGGTGCTGGCGCGGCGACCGACGCGGACGAGCTCGTCGAGCTCGGCGTGGACGGCGGGCTCGGAAGACTCGTCGCGAGCGAAGTCGGCGTACGCGAGCAGCGCCGTCAACACGTTGTTGAGGTCGTGTGCGACCGTCGCGGTGATCCGGCCGACCAGCTCCAGACGTTGGTTCTCCGGCGCGCTCGGGCGTGAGCTCGACATCGCTCGCAGTGTCCCACGTCCGGTCGCGCGCGCCGCCCACAATCTTCGACGGGCGTCGTTCGAGCTCGTTCGTCGTGCTCCACGACTAGCCATGAGAAACGCCGCCGAGCGAGGCCCGGCGGCGTCCAGTAGGAAGAGGAAAATTCTCGAACGCGCTCAGGTGCGCACCGATGGCGAGTCGGCGCTCGTTGCACGAGGCGCGAAGATCGTGCGTTCGATAGAGGGATTCCTTTCGGGTGAGAGTGGGCGTCGAAACAATTGGAAGAGACCACCTGAACCGCACGACGGCGGCGAACCCCTCTCGTCGGTCAGCCATCCGAGGATTGGCCGCCCGAGAGGAGCCGCGATCACCGCGATGTCGTACGGCGGAGCATTTCGTCGGCCGCTTCGATGACCTTCTGGTTCACTTCGTAAGCGCGCTGCGACGTGATCAAATCGAGCATCTCGGTCACGACCTCGACGTTCGATCCTTCGAGGAAACCTTGGGCGACCGTGCCGAGCCCTTCTTGGCCGGGGGCGGCGACGATGGGCTCGCCGCTCGCGGTCGTGGGGACGAAGAGGTTGCGTCCGATCGCCTCGAGGCCGCCGGGGTTGGCGAAGCCGGCGAGCTGAATCTGACCGATTTCCTGCGCCGCGGTCTGGCCAGCGGTGACGACCGAGAGCAGCCCCTCGGGCGTGATCGTCACGCTGACGGCGTCGGGCGGAATCGTGAGGCCTGGCTCGAGCGGGTAGCCGTCCACGTTGACGAGCTGACCTTGGGCGTCGGTCTTCAGGTTGCCGGCGCGCGTGAACGCGAGGTCGCCGTTCGGGCGTCGAACCTGGAGGAAGCCCGAGCCTTCGATCGCGAGATCGAGCGGACCTTCGGTTTGAAGGAGGCTTCCTTGGCGGTGAATCTGCGACGTCGCGACGATGCGGGTTCCGTGTCCGACTTGGATGCCGGAGGGCTGGGTGCCGCCGTCCGCGGTCGGTCCGCCCGGTCGTCGAACCGTCTGATAGAGGAGGTCCTGGAACTCGGCCCGAGCGCGCCGGAATCCCGTGGTGTTCACGTTCGCCATGTTGTTGGCGGTCACGTCGATCCGGGTTTGTTGAGCGACCATTCCGGTCGCAGCGGTGTTCAGGGCTTTGAGCATGAGGGCCTCGGGAGTCGGGTTGAAGTCGGTGGGCGTGGAAGAGGTCAGCGTTGGCGCATGCCGACGTCGCGCGCAGTGCGTTCGTCGAGCGCGCGGAAGCCGTCGATCACCTTTTGAAAAGCTTCGAAGCTGCGGCTCACCGTGATGAGCTCGTTCATGCCGGCGACCGCGTTGACGTTCGCGGATTCGAGGAAGCCTTGGCGGACGCGGATGTCGTCGCCCACCGCCCGCGGGGCTCGTCCGGTGAAGAGCGTGAGGCCCTCCTTTTCGGGAGCCTCCGCGAAGCTGACGACGCGCAGGCGACCGAGGTTGGTTCCATCGACCACGACCTCGCCGCGCTCGCTCAACGACAGCTCGCGATACCCGCGCGGAAGCTCGAGCGGTCGCGGACCGCGGGGGTCGTCGATGAGCACCGCGTGACCGTCGGCCGTCCGCACGGTGCCCGCGTCGTCGGTCGACCACGCGCCCGCGCGCGTGTAGCGCTCACCGGCGGGCGTGCGCACCGCGAAGTAGCCGTCCCCTTCGAGCGCGGCGTGCAGCGGGTGTCCGGTGTCCTGTAGCGCGCCCGCCGATCGGTCTGCGACGGTCTCGTCGACCGCGACGAAGCGCAAGCTCGCCGGGGCCGGACCGTCGGGCGCGACCTGCGAGAGCACTTCGCGGAAGACCACCCGATCGGCTCGAAAGCCCACGGTGTTCACGTTGGCGACGTTGTTCGCCACCACCTCGAGGCTGCGTTGTTGGGCCACCGCGCCGCTGAGCGCAGACCAGATTCCGTCGCTCACGGTTTGGCCTCCTCACGACGCGGCTTGATCGCGCGGCGCATCTTGGTGGCGGAGCGCTCGTCGTCCGCGAGCGCGGCGCGGAGGCGCGCGGCGGCCTCTCCGAGGATCTGGCAGACGCGACCCTCGGTGACGCCGAGGATCTTCCCGATCTCGGCCTGGGTGCACTGCTCTTGGTAGTAGAGCGCGAGCACCATGCGCGATCGCTCCGGCAACGCGTCGATGGCACGCGCGAGCAGCTCGGAGCGCTCTCGCTCTTCGACGATCGTGAAGACGTCCGAGTCCGACTGGACGAGCACGTCCGGATCGATGTCGCCGGTACGCGCCAGCGCGGGTACGCGCGCGGCCTCCTCGCAGAGGCGTCGGTACTCGTCGAGCTCGACCCCGAGGTGCGCGGCGACCTCCGCTTCCTCGGGCGCGCGTCCGAGCGTTCGAGTGAGCTCCTGGACGGCCTTGGTCACTTCGGCCAGACGTCGGCGACCGTGGCGCGTCATCGGATCGAGCGAGCGCAGCTCGTCGAGCATCGCGCCACGGATGCGCATCTCGGCGTACGCAGAGAAGCTCGCGTGTCGCGCGGGGTCGTATGCGTCGGCCGCGCGGACGAGCCCTTCGCTGCCGGCGCCGATGAGATCACCGACGTCGACGTTCGGAGGCAACCGTCGCGCGAGGCGAAACGCGAGCCGCCGCACGAGCGGGAGTCCTTCGGCGATCAGACGATCGCGTTGGGCTCGGGGTGAGGACTGGCGGGCGGTCAGCACGTGGCCTCCTTGCGGAAGAGCGCACCGATGCGGTGCGAGAGCGATTGCAGCGCGCGGGCGCCGCTCGACTCGGGGGACCCGAGGATCACCGGGTGTCCAGCTCGGTTGGCTTCCACCACCTCGGGGTCGACGGGGATGCTCGCGGCGAGGTCGAGGTCGAGGACGAAGAAGCGGTCGACGATCGATTGGAGGCGATCGCGGAGCGCGAGCCCTTCGCGCGACGAGCCGACGAAGTTCGCGACGAGGTGGAGGCGGCGTACGTCCGCGCGCACCTGGAGCACCTTCGCCATCGCGTACGCGTCACGAAGCGACGAGGGATCCGGCGTCGCGACGAGGATCACCTCGTCGGCCTCGGCCGCGAAGGCGATCGTCGAGGCGCCGATGCCGGCGCCGGTGTCGATCAGCAAGACGTCGTAGCTCTCGGCGAGCTCGCGCACGAGGTCGCTGAGGCGGTCTCGCGAGCTCGCGTCGAGGTTCGCCATCTCGTAGCGACCCGGGCACGCGGGCACGAGGTCGAGCCCGTGCGCGACCGGGACGAGCACGTCACCGAGGGTCGCCTGGCCGCGCACGACCTCCACGAGGTCGGCCCGGGGCCGAGCACCGAGCGCGAGGTCCAAGCTCGCGAGTCCGAGATCGGCGTCGAGGAGCAGCACGCGCAACCCTTGTTGGGCGAGCCCCACGGCGAGGTTGGCGCTCACCTGCGTCTTGCCGACGCCGCCTTTGCCGCTCGTGACGGCGACGGTCCACGTGGCGCCGCCGCGAGTCCGTCGCGCGCGCTCTTCGCCCTCGAAGCGTACGCGCAGCCCCTGGGCCTGATCCTCGACGCGAATCATTCGCTCACCTCCTCGCCGCAGAGCAGACCGGCCACACGTCTCGCGGAAGCGACCTCGAGGTCCTCCGGTACGCGCTGGCCGGTCGTGAAGTAGCCGTAGGGAATGCCCGCGTGGACCTGAGCGGCCACGAGGCTCCCGTGGTGCAACGCCTCGTCGAGCTTGGTCGCGAGGAGCCGGTGCGGCTGGAGCGCCGCGACGTGAACGTCGAGCATCGCCGCGAGCTCGCGGTCTTGGACCTGCGCGCCGAACGCGAGGTGCACCTCGATCGCTTCGCGTGCGCCGCGCAGCATCTGTCCGAGCCGCTGGAGCGCGGTGGTGTCGCGCGGCGAGCGACCCGCGGTGTCGACGAGCACGAGGTCGCACGCCGCGAGCCTGCGAAGCGCGCGATCCATGCCTGGGGCGTCGTCCGCGAGCTCCATCGGGATCCCGATCAGCTCGGCATACTTTCGGAGCTGCTCGGCGCCGCCGATGCGGTACTGGTCGAGGCAGACGAGCCCGACGTTTCGACCGTCGACGAGCGACGCGTTGGCCGCGAGCTTCGCGATCGTGGTCGTCTTGCCGACGCCGGTCGGGCCGACCACCGCGATCACCCGCGGCGCGCGACCGATCGGGCCGGCGAAGATCATCTCGCGCTCGAGGACCCGCGTGAGCGCGTCGCGCGCCGCGCGCAGGCTCGGCGGGACCGCGCCGTTCGCTTTCACGATCGCGCGCGTGAGGGTCTCGGCGGCGGTGGTGGGGACGCCCGCGCGGACGAGGCGACGCTCGATGAGGCCGACGTCTTGCGCGCTCGGCTCACCGCCGACCCGCGCGCGGATCTCCACCTCGCGCGTGCCTGCGATCTCGCGTGTGCCGAGGATGATCGCCTCGGGGCCGAGGTCGCGCCGCACCGCGGCGAGGGCAGCTTCGTATCCATGGGCTCTCACGGTTTGCTCCATCGCTCCGCTCCGAAGTTCAGGCGCTCACCACGCCGAGGTTGCGAACCGTCGTTCGACCGTCGATCTCGCGAAACGAGAGGACGGAGAGGCCGGGCACGCGCCGACCGAAGAACTCCGCCGCGCGCCGGCGCACGTCGGCCGCGCACAGCACCACCGGAGGGGGCGTCACCTCCGCGAACGAACGCGCGGCCTGCTCGAGCGAGCCGAGCATTCGCTGGGCGGAAGCGGCGTCGAGGCCGGCGCGGAAGCGCTCTTCGGCGCGCGGGTCGAGCACCAGCGCCGCCACGCGACCGTCGTCGCCCTTGAAGCGCGCGGTGATGTGGCGCGCGAGTCGCTCGCGTACGAGCTCCGTGAGCTCCACCGGATCCTTCAGGTCGCGCGCGTGATCCGCGAGCGCTTCGAGGATGGTGCGCAGGTCGCGGATGGAGACGCCCTCCGCGAGCAGGTTGCGCAGCACCTTCACCACCTCACCCGCGGGCAAGAGGTTCGGGATGAGCTCGTCGACGAGCTTCGGGTGGTGCTCCGCGAAGAGATCGAGGAGCTCTTGAGCCTCCGTGCGACCGAGGAGCTCGGGAGCGACGCCGCGGAGCAGCTCCGTCAGGTGCGTGGCGGCGACGGTCGCGGGATCGACGACGGTGAGCCCCATCGACTCTGCGCGCACGCGCTGAGCCTCGCGCACCCACTTCGCGGGCAGCCCGAACGCCGGCTCGCGCACGTCTTCGCCGTCGAGCCCCGGGGTGTCGCCGAGCGCGTCCATCACGAGGAAGCGACCGACCCGCACCATGCCGCGGCCGACCTCGTTGCCCGAGAGCATCAGCCGATACGTCGACGCGTCGAGGCGGAGGTTGTCGCGGATGTGGATCGAGGGGACGACGATGCCCAGCTCGGTCGCGAGGTTCTTTCGGATGGCGCCGATGCGCTCGACGAGGTCGCCGCCGCGGCTGGAGTCGACGAGCGGCACGAGATCGAAGCCGACCTCGAGCTCCAGGAGCGCGACCGGGAGGAGCTCCTTGATGCCGTCGCGATCGGAGCGCTCGCGCGCCGGCGTCTCGCCTTCCTTCGTTCCCTCGTGCTCGTCTCGCGCCGCTTGCGGGGTCACGCGCGAGGCCGCGAAGAGCGCCGCGCCGAGGGCGGCGAAGGGCAGGAGCGGCATGCCCGGAAGGAGCCCGAATGCGGCGACGATGCCCGCCGTGGTGCGCAGCGCGCTCTGGCTGCGACCGAGCTGACCCACGAGGGCGTCTCCGAGGGAGGCGCCTGCCGCCGCGCGGGTCACGACCACCGCGGCCGCGGTGGAGACGAGCAGCGCGGGGATCTGCGAGGCGAGGCCATCGCCGACCGTGAGCACGGTGTACGTCTCGGCCGCGGTTGCGGCGTCGAGACCCTCTTGCACCACGCCGACCACGAAGCCGACCACGATGTTGATCGCGGTCATCAGCAGGCCGGCGATGGCGTCGCCGCGCACGAACTTCGAGGCGCCGTCCATCGCGCCGAAGAAGTCGGCTTCGCGGGCCACCGTCTCGCGCGCGACCTTGGCTTGCGCTTGGGTGAGCACGCCCGACGCGAGGTCCGCGTCGATGGCCATCTGCTTGCCCGGCAGCGCGTCGAGGGTGAAGCGTGCGCTCACCTCGGCGACGCGCCCCGCGCCCTTCGTGATGACGACGAAGTTGATGATGACGAGCAGGACGAAGATCGCGGCGCCGACCACCACGTTGCCGCCGACGACGAAGCGACAGAACGCGTCGACGACCGCGCCGGCCGCGTCGGTGCCTTGCCCGCCTTCGAGGAGGATGAGGCGCGTCGAGGCGACGTTGAGCGCGAGGCGAAGCAGGGTCGAGAACAGGAGGATCGCCGGGAAGCTCGAGAGATCGAGCGGCTTCTCCATGTGGATGGAGACGAGGAGCAGACCCACCGAGAGCGCGATGCTCGCGGCGAGGAGGATGTCCAGCAGCCCCGCGGAGAGCGGGACCATCATCAGGAAGACGATGCCGACGAGGACGAGCGGGACGAGCGTCGAGGCACGGCTTCCGACGTTGCCGCCGACCGCGTTCGCGTCACGCGGGGCGGGGAGGGCGGCGGTCATCGCGCACCTCCACGAAGACGCAGCACGTGCGCGATGATCTCGGCCGCGACGCCAAAGAGCTCCGCCGGGATCGGACGGCCGACCTTGCCGGCTCGCAGGAGCGCGCGCGCGAACGGGCGGTGCTCGACCACGGGGACGCCGGCCGCGCGGGCCTCGGCGCGCATGCGGAGCGCGACGTCCTCGACGCCCTTGGCCAGCAGCATCGGCGCGTCGTCCTTGCCCGGGACGTAGCGCAGCGCGCACGCGACGTGCGTCGGGTTGACCACGAGCACCGTGGCCTCCCGCACGTCCGCGACCGCGCGTTGCTGCGCGAGCTCGCGGGCGCGGGCGCGACGACGACCCTTGATCTGCGGATCGCCTTCGGACTCCTTGTGCTCGTCGAGGACCTCCTTGCGGCTCATCTTCGACTGCTCGGCGAACTTCCGCTTCGCGAGGAAGAAGTCGAGCGCCGCGAGCGCACCGAACGCGAGCACGCCCGCGAAGGCGACGCGGCCGGCGGCGCGGCCGGCGACGGCGGTCGCGGCGAGGGGCGAGCCGAGCGGCAGCGCGAGCAGATCGGGGAGCGCGGCCTCGGCGACCTGCCAGACCACCGCGCCCATCACGAGCACCTTCAGGAGCTGCTTGCCGATCTCGCCCAGCGACTCCTTGCCGGGGAGCGTCTGCTTCAGCTTGGAGAGCACGTCGAAGCGCTCCGCCTTCGGCAGGAGCTGTTTGGTGTCGAAGCGCAGGCCGACCTGCGCGACGCCGGCGGCCGCGGCAGCGACGCTCGCGACGCCGAGGATGGGAAGGGTCGCGCTCGCGAGCGCGTCGCCGAACGACTCCACCGCGCGAAGAGGAGCCTCGCGGTCGACGAGGCGGAAGCTGCGACGCGCCAAGCCCTCGGCGGAGCGGGCCATCGACGAAGCGGCGAACGCGAGGGCCACGCTCGTCGCGCCGATCACCGCCGCCGCGCCCACGTCCTGACTGCGCGCGAACTTGCCCTCGTCGCGGAGCTTCTCCTGCTTCCGCGGGGTGGCCTCTTCAGTTTTCTGCGAGTCGTCCGACATGGAGGTGGAGGTTCGAGTGCGAGGAGAGGGCGGGGATCAAACGCCGAAGAGCGACGTCAACGAATCGGAGATCCGTCGGATCTCGTCGCTCATCGCGGCCGAGATGCTGGGCGCGGCGACGTAGAGCACGAGCACGCCCGCGCTGATGGCGATCGAGAACGAGAACGCGAAGAGGTGGACGCGGGGAGCGGCGCGGGAAACCAGCGCCAAACCGAGCTGAACGAGGAACATCGTCGCGACCACGGGAGACGCTATTCGCAAGCCACGTGCCACGAGGTCACCGCCGAGCGAGACCACGCCCTGGAGCTCGAACGCGACGTCCACCGCGCCGGGCGGCGCCGCTCGAAGGCTCGCGCCGAGGGCGTGAAGAACCGCGTGATGTCCCTCGAAAACGAAGAAGAAGAGGACCGCCAAGCTCGAAAGAGCCACGCCCAGCGGGGACGCCTGCTCGCCGAGAGACGGGTCCACGGTGCCCGCGAAGCCGAGGCCGCTCGAGAGGTCGACCAGGGATCCCGCCACTTCGACCGCCGCGATGATGACGCGGACCGTCAGACCGATGACTGTGCCCACCAGGACCTCGAGGACGGCCGCGCGGAGCAAACGCGCGGGGGCGAGCTCACGATCGAGCGCGAGCTCGTGGACGAGCTCCCCGTGCGGCATCGTGATCGCGATCGCGACGAGCACCGAGAGCGCCACGCGCACCACGATCGGCGCGCCGGTCCCGAAGGGCGCGGGCAGCGCTGCGAACACGACCCCGACGCGAAGCGAGACGAGCAGGACGAAGGGCAGCCACGGGGCCACCACGTCCGCGAGCTCGCCCCACGGGCCGAGCGAATCGAGAGTCTCGAGCGTCTCGTTCACGTGCGCGCCTCCGTCCTGGGGGCGGCGAGCGGGACGGCGCGGGCGACGCTCACGGCGCGTGCTCAGGGCGTGACTTCGCCGATGGCGGCGAGCACGGAGCGGGTGAAATCGACCATCTCGCCGAGCAAGAACGGCCCGGAGATCACGAGTGCGATCAGGACCGCGAGCGCCTTGGGCCCGAACGCGACCGCCTGGTCGTTGACCTGCGTGGCGGCTTGGACGACGGCGATGATCAGGCCGACCACCACCACCGTGAGCACGACCGGAGACGCCGCGATCAGCGCGGTCCAGAGCAGCTCGCGGAACCAGTCGAGTCCTTGGCCCGCGTTCACGGTCCGCCTCCGAAGCTCGCGACGAGCGATTGGGTGAGCAGGCTCCAGCCGTCGACGACCACGAAGAGCAGCACCTTCAGCGGCGCCGAGATCATGGTCGGAGGGAGCATCACCATGCCCATCGCGGTGAGGATGGAAGCCACCACGAGATCGACGAGCACGAAGGGTAGAAAGATGAGGAATCCCATCTCGAAGCCGGTTCGAAGCTCCGACACGACGAAGGCCGGAACCAGCATGGAGAGATCGACCTCTTCCGGGGTGGTCGGTCGTTCGGTCTGCGAGAGATCGTAGAACGCGAGCAAGTCGGACTCGCGGGTCTGCGGCAGCAAGAACTCGCGTACGATCGCGGCGGTACGGTCGTAGAGCTCGCCCTCGTCGATGCGCTCCTCCACGTAAGGGGTCAGCGCCTCCGCGTCCACGCGGCGCGCGACGGGCGCCATCGTGACGAAGGTCAGGAGCAACGAGAGCGCGAGGAGGACCTGCATCGGCGGCACGGTCTGTGTGCCGAGGGCCTGACGGGTGAACGAGAGGACGACGACGATGCGCGTGAAGCTCGTCATCGTCACGAGAATGCCCGGCGCGATCGAGAGGATCGTGAGCAGACCGAGGATCTTCAGCGTCGGGACGACCTGGCTCGGGCCCTCTGGATCCGTGATCGAGATCTGGAGGCTGGGCTGCGCGGCGGCGATCGCGGGAAGGGCGAGCACGAAGGCGGCGGCGAGGCCGAGCCCGACCCCGCGTCGGAGGCTCCCGAACGCAGAGTGAGCAGCGGCGCGGCGGCATGCGCTCGTGGTGAGGGTCGTGGTGGGCATGGTGTGGACGCAGCTCCGCCGTCGAGCCGGAAGAGGCTCGCGCCGAGGGCGAGATACGGGTCGCAGTTCGTGCGGTGTACGAAGGCGGAATCAACCGTTCTCTTGTCGAGCCTTCAAACGCAGAAGTCCTGCGACGGCATCGCTCGTTCCGGTCTGGGTCGGCTTCGGCGCGACGTCGCGACCGCCGACCAGGCTGAGGAGACGCGCACCGAAGCGCTCGTCGGCGTCCTCCGCGGCCGGAGCCGGAGGCGGAGGAGCGGCGCGATCGTCGGACGCCTCGCGAAGACGCGTCAGGAACGTGCTGGGACGCTCTTCGTTCGGCTTCGTCGTTCCGAGGACCTGGGTGGTCTGCCCGTGCACGGCGAGCAGGTGGTCTTGGCCGAGCGCACGCACCACGAGGAGCTGGTGCTTCGGTCCGAGCCGATGGGTGGCGAGGATCTGGATGTCGCTGCGGTCTGCACCCGCCCGGCGGTGCTTCTTCGCGTAGACCCACGCGCCGAGGAGCGCGAGCGCGAGGATGCCGAGCGTGGCGATCGGGAGCTCGGACGCGGGGCGCGTGCCGAGCGCGGAGGTGGCGTCTTCCGTTCGTCGCGCGCCGAGGGCCGGTGCTTCGTCCTCCGTCGCGGCCTGCGCCGCTCCGCTGCGTCGTGCACGAGCGGCCGGTGCGGTCGAGGGGTCGACGTCGGCGGAGTCGGCGGTCGCGGCCGGAGCGATTGGCGCCGCGCTGGGTGCCGCGTTCGGCGCGGCTTCCGACGGCGTTGGCGCCGCGTTCGACGGAGGCGCGATCGGCGCGGGTGGCAACCATCCCGTCGGCACGTGCACGAGACAACCGTCGGGGGTGGGCTCGAGGCGCACGTCGCTGGCGGGGACTCTCACGTCGTGACCGAGGTCGATGCGCAGCACGATGGTCTCTTCCATGCCGGGCGCGAGCGCGACGGCACGGATCGCGCGACCGTCGCCGTCGATCTCGAGGCGCGGGCGGTTTTGCACGCCCGAGAACCACACGCGCACGCGGCCGGACTCCGTGCGCACGCGAGCGTTCTCGAGCGGCGCATCGGCGAGGACGCGCACGGCGACCTCGTCTCCATCGGACTCGACGCGAACGCCACCGAGAGAAGGCGCGGCGTGGGCGGTCGTCGTCGCGAGCGCGAGGATCGACGACGCGAGGAAGAGGGTCGTACGTCGCATGGTCAACGGGCCTCCTTGCCGCCGAGGCGCGCTACGCGTTCCTCGGGCGAGACGATCTGCGTGATCCGAACGCCGTAGCGGTCGCCCACCACGACGGCTTCGCCTTCGGCGACCAGCGTCCCGTTGGCGTAGAGCATGAGCGGGGTTCCCGCCGCGACCTCGAGCGTCACGACTTGGCCGGCGCCGAGCTCGAGCAGCTCCGAGATGCGCATCCGCTTTCGCCCGAGCTCGACGTGGAGCGTCAGCGGGATGGCGAGGACACGCTCGAGCCCGTCGAGCTCGAGACGCGCGGGTGGTTCTTGGTGCGCCGCGCGAGGTGGCGGCAGGGAGTCGGAGCGCTCGTGGGCGTCGTCGCGGCGTGGCTGAGGGTCGAGCGCACGCGGCTCGAGCTCGGGAAGTCGAAACGGAGACGGTGCGGGGGGCTGCGATTCCACGAGTCCTCCTTCAGCGGTGGTTGAGGGACGCGCGCGTCGGCAGCGCGCCGGTGATGCGAACGGCGAGGTTTCCGTGCTCGACGCAGGGACGCCCGAGCAGCGCGGGGACACCTTCGACGCGCAGCTCGACGGTGCTCGAGGCGGGGGTGTCGAGGCGGAGGATCTCGCCCTTCTTCAACGCGAGCAGCGCCGACACCGTGCTCTCGGCTTCGCCCAGCACCGCGGCGACCTCCACCTCGGCGTCGCGCAGGCGCGAGCCCATCGTGCGCCGTTCGCGCGGAGAACCTTCGCGAACGGGGGGCGGGGCTTCTTCGGGGAACGCGCGTCGCGCCGCCGCGAGCTCGAACCCGTAGACGAGCGGTGCGGCGCCGAGGCCGAGGTCGACGCGCAGATCGACGACCAAGAGCGGATCGACGCGTTGGCTCGCGGTCGTGCCACCGACCTCGAGCACGGCCTCGCCTTCGATGCGGAGCCCCGGCAACGCGAGGACGTCGTCGAAGAACGGACGAAGCACGCGGCGCTCGACCGCGCTCAGCAAGAGGCGAGGCGCGGTGCGCTCGGGGTCTTGGGTGGTCGCGAGCGGAGCACCGAGGCGTCGGTCGAGCGCGAAGCTCGTGAGCGTGGAGTCCGCGAGGACCGCGAGCGCGCCCCCGTCGACGCGCGCGCGGAGCAGACACGTTCCCGGTTCGATGCGACCGAAGAAGAGGTCGGGTGCCACCACGTCGACCGAGACCACGTCCAGGCTCGGCAGGATCCCGGTGTGGCGGAGGAAGGTTCGCACCAGCGACTCGCGCCACGCATCGGCCGCGCGGTCGGCGGCGCCGAGGTGTCGACGCAGGCGGGCCTCGGGGCTCGCGAGGTCGAGCGTCATCGCCTCTCGGCGGTCGTCGCCCGACGTCTTCATCGCGTCGAGGAGAGCATCGGTCTCCTCCGCCGAGAGGAGCGGCTCGAACGATTCGCCGCCCATCATTGGACCACGAACTCCGAGAAGTAGACGCGACGAACCAACTCGCTCCCGATCACCTCGTTGACGGCGGGCACGAGCTCTTCGCGGAGCGCGTCTTTGCCGCCCGGCGCGGCGGCGCGCGTCGGATCGAGCTCGCTGAAGTAGATCAGCAGGCGGTGGCGGATCGGGATCTCTCTCGCCACCACCGTCGCCAGCGCCTCTTCGTCTTTGGCCTCGAGGTGCACCGTGACACGCACGAAGCGGCCGGCGCTGCGATCGGGGAGGTTCGCGACGATGGGGGCGAGCGGGTGGAGCGGGCCGTATTCGGTCGCGGCGGGGGCGGGTGGCGGCTCGG
>CALJLK010000587.1 GCA_937982655.1 uncultured Sandaracinus sp. | reverse complement strand
CCCCCAAAACACGCGGCTCCGTTGAAGAACGAGGTTCTTCAACGGGCTGCTAGGGTCCTCGCGCGAGCTTCGCGGCTTTTGGGCTGGGTCGGCGGGGTCAGCCGCCCACTTGCGGGGCTCGTCGCGCTCGTCGCCCTCGCGCTCTTCGCCTCGGCGCCGACCGCGCACGCTTACGGACGCGGCGTCGCGTTCCACGGCTGCGATGGGTGCCACGCGAGCGGCGAGCACCGGGTCGAGGTGATGGCGATCGATCCGGTGATGGTCGGTGTCGCGGGGCGTGTGCGCATCCGGATGACGGACCTGAACGGCTCGCGCATCGGCTTCTTCGTCAACGCCGATCGCGGCACCCTCGCGCCGGGCACGGGCGCCAAACGCAACGGCGACGGGCTCACCCACGACGGCCCACCCAGCTTCGGCGGCGGCGTCTTCGAGCTCGAGATCCGCTGGACGCCGCAGCAAGGCGCGACGCGGCTCTCGGTGTCGACGCTCGACGCGAACGGCGACGGACGATCGAGCGGCGACCTCGGGCGCTTCGACACCTTCGACTTCGTCGCGGGCTGCGAGGGCCGCGCCTACTACGAGGATCTCGATCGCGACGGCTTCGGCGGCGAGCGCACGCGGCTCTTCTGCGACGGAGAGCCGGGCGAGGGCTACGTCGCGGAGGGCGGCGACTGCAACGACCTCGCGGCCGACGTTCACCCCGGCGCGGCCGAGCCGTGCAACCAGCGCGACGACGACTGCAACGGCGTGGTCGACGACGACGCGGTCGACGTGATGCATTACCCGGACGCCGATCGCGACGGCTACTACTCGCTGCGCGAGCGCGAGAGCGGCGAAGAGTTCTTCGGCTGCAGCGAGATCGGAGGCCCGTGGGCCGCGCGCCCCGGCGATTGCGCGCCCAACGATCCGAACGTGCATCCGGACGCCACCGAGGTCTGCAACCTCGTCGACGACGACTGCGACGGCGACACCGACGAACGCACGCGCCCGCAGTGCGGCACCGGCTGGTGTCGACGCAACGCCGACAGCTGCGATCCCGACGACTGCCGACCGGGCCCGCCGAACGAAGAGACGTGCAACGTCTTCGACGACGACTGCGACGGGTTGATCGACGAAGAGCTGCGCTGCGAAGCCGGCGCGGACGCGGGGTCCGGGGTGATCCGACGCGACGCGGGGATCGGCACCGGCGGCGGAGGCTCGGGTGGATGCTCCGCGGGCGGCACGGGCGGCACGTTGGGGTTCGGCGTCGTGGTCGCGCTGCTCGCGTGGCGCCGTCGTCGCGGCTGAACGACGCGGAGGTCGTTGCGCGGATCGATGCCGTTCGCCGCGCTCATTCCGGCATCGGACGCTCGAACTTCTTGAGCAAGAACACCGCCGCCGCGAGCCCGAGGCCACCGCCCAGAAGCCCCGCGTTCGCGAGCGAATGTGGGTCGAGGGTCTGAACCCAGAGCCCTCCGCCGCACCCGCCGATCGGGATCATGCACACCCCGATCTTCAACAGCAGGTTGTGGCGCTGCGTCGAGCGAACCTGCTCTGCGATCGCGTCGAGCTCCGCCTCGGTCTTGGCGCGTTCGTGATCAATCGCGTTCGCGCGGTAGGAGGCGCTCGGGTCTTCCATGACGAAGGAGGATACCTCGATCCGCGCGCGGACCTTCCTCGCGACGTCGCACCCGGCGTCTCGCGACACCAGAGACGCCTCGTCGCTCGATCACTCCGCGTCGAGCATCGACAACCGATCGTAGTCCCCGACCCGCGGTTCTTCCTCCGGGACGGGGGCTTCGAGCTCGTAGAGGTGACCCATGCGCGCGCGCTTGGCCTCGAGGTAGCCGCGGTTGAGCGCGTGCGGCGGCACCAGGTGCGGCACGCGGCGCACGACGTCGATGCCCTCCGCGCGCAGCTCGTCGACCTTGGACGGATTGTTCGTCATCAGGGTCACCGAGCGCACCCCGAGGTCGCGCAACATCGCGGCCGCCATGTGGTAGCGGCGCAGGTCGTCGCCGAGCCCGAGCGCGCGGTTCGCGTCCACGGTGTCGTAGCCCTGCTGCTGGAGCGCGTACGCCTTGATCTTGTCGCCGAGGCCGATGCCGCGACCTTCTTGGCGCAGGTAGAGCACCACGCCGCGGCCCGTCTCGGCGAGCCGGCGCAGCGCGAGGTCGAGCTGCTCGCGGCAGTCGCACTTGAGCGAGTGGAGCACCTCGCCGGTGAGGCACTCGCTGTGGACGCGGCAGAGGACCGCTTCGCCGCCGTCCACCGAGCCCTTCACGATCGCGAGGTGCTCGACCGGCACGCCCTCTTCTCGGTACGTGACGACTTGGAACGAGCCGTACTCCGTCGGCAGGAGGCACTCGGAGTAACGCGTGACTTGGGGGGCTTCGGTCATGAGGTCGTGTCTTCCAGTGAAGAGCGGGTCTTCGAAAGCGGAGACTGTCTTCCAGTGAAGACCGGCCGCGAATCGGCTCGGTTCGAGAGAGAGCTTGGAGCCAGCGGCGTCCCCGTCAAGGTCTTGTCCAGGTTTTGGGTTCGTTGTCTAACCCTGGCTTGGACACACCTTCGGACGACGGGGGGTCTGGTCCGGTTCGGTGCTGAGGGAAGGAGCATGCGACCAATGGCCGCCCACGTCCATTAGAGCCGCGATCGTGTCGGACGTTACGGCGCGACCCGCAGAGCGGCGCAGGTGCGCTCGGCTCCGTGCGATGCGGCGGAGGGCATGTGTCGGCGTCTCGGTTGCGTCCGCGCGTCGACGAACTACCGCTCTGCGCATGTCGGACCCGATCGACGCCACGCGGCGGAGCTGGAACCTCGCCACGAAGAACCACAACGCGCACAAGGGCGATCAAGCGCGCGCGTTCGCGGAGGGCTTCGATCCGCTCTTTCCGGAGGAGCTCGCGTTGCTCGGCGAGCTGCGCGGCAAACGCGTGGTGCACCTCCAGTGCAACGCGGGACAGGACACCCTCGGGCTCGCGCGACGCGGCGCGGACGTGCTCGGTGTCGATCTGAGCGACGAGGCGATCCGCTTCGCGCGCGAGCTCTCGAAGCAGACGGGCATCGCGGCGCGTTTCGAAGAGTCCGAGCTGCTCGCGTGGCTCGCGCGCACCGACGAGCGCTTCGACGTCGCATTCAGCTCGTACGGCGCGGTCGGTTGGATCGCGGATCTCGACGCGTGGGCACGAGGCATCGCGCGCGTGCTCGTGCCGGGCGGGCGCTTCGTCTACGTCGAGTTTCATCCGCTCGTGTGGAGCCTCGACGGAGACGGCGCGCTGCGGGGCGACGACTACTTCGAGACGAAGCCGTTCTCGGAGCCGGTCGGCGACTACGTCGCGGAGAGCGGCGTGGGGCTCGGAGCGACGGCGGGGGAGCTGCGTGCAGGAGAGAACGACGTGCCCGCGACGAGCCATCAGCACGGGCTCGGGCAGATCGTGACGGCGCTCGCGCAGGCGGGGCTGCGCATCGAGCGGCTCGAAGAGTACGCGTGGTCGAACGGCTGCCGCGTGCGACCGGGGCTCGAGCTGCGCGAAGGCCGGCGTTGGCATCCTCCCGCGACGTGGGCACGCACGCCGTGGATGTTCGGGATCGTCGCCTCGCGTTGATCACGTGGTCGACCGCGTGCACGACCCGGAGCCGAGTCGTGCGTGCGATCGAGCGTGCAGTTCGCGCGAAGAGCACGAAGCGCACAAACTCTTGCAACGCGAGCGCGGGGACCTCGCACGGAGCCATCGAGAAAGGTCGAACATGCGTCCGCTCCATGCGCTCCTTCCGTCTTCCGCTGCGCCGTTCACGCGTCGGCACGCTGCACCGTTTGCCCCGTACGTCGGGCTCTCTCGCTCCCTCACGAGCTCACGCGTGAGCTCACGCGTGACGTCCATGCGCGCGACCTCGCGCATCGTGTCGGTCCTCGCGATGCTCGCGCTGATCGTCGTCTCGTCGGCTTCGCACGCTCACGCGCAAGCGCGCGAGACGCTGCTGCTCGCGTCCGATGCGCCCGAAGCGGACACGCTCGCCACCGCGCTCGCGGTCGAGCTCGCGTCGGCGGGCTGGCGGGTGCTGCGAGGACCGGCGCCGCGCGGCGAGACGTTGCTCGAACGCGCGGGCGACGCGCAACGAAACGCGCGTGTGCTCGGCGCGCGCTCGGCGCTCTTCGTGGAGAGCGCGACCGGCGGTGGCGCGGCGCTCCACGTGGTGGAAGCGGACGGTGACGCGACGCGCAGCGCGCCGCTCCCGAGCGCGCTCGCGACCCTCGACGCGCGCACCTTCGCGGCCGTCGCGTCGAGCCTGGTCGAAGAGCTCGAGAGCCCGCCGCAACGACTTCGCGTGCGCGTGCAGGTCGCGATCGACGCGGAGGACGGCTCGAGCTTCGTGGTCGACGACGCACGCGTCGAGGTCCGCACGAACGACGGAAGCGTGACGAGCGCGTCGAGCGCGGATCCGAACGTGATCCCGAGCGACGAGGCGAGCGTGGTCGTGCCCGACGGCGCGATCGTCGAGGTGCCGGCGGGTGATGCGCCGGTGATCGTCGAGACGCCGACGGAAGCGCCGATCGTCGAGGTGCCGATCGAGACCGACGAGCCCGCGACCGAGGCGCCGATCGAGGCGACACCGAACGGCGTGGTCGACGCGCCCACCGTGGACGAGGTGCCGTCGTTCCCCTTCGCGGTCGACTTCGTGCCCTTCGTCGGCATGGGCTCCTTCGCGCGTGGGCGCGGACACCGCTCGTTCTCGCTCGGCGTCTTCGGCACCTACGCGCACTCGCTCGAAGGCTTCGGCGCCGCGGGAGGGCTGCACGTGCTGCGCGGCGATCAGGAAGGCGTCGTGGTGAGCGGCCTGGTGAGCTGGACCGGCGGTGACGTCGACGGCGCGCAGATCGCGGGGCAGATCGCGGTGACACGTGGCGATCTCGAGGGCGCACAGATCTCCGGCAGCTTGAACGTGCTCGGGGGTGCGCTCGAAGGCGCACAAATCTCCGGCGGCTTGAACCTCGCGTTCGGCGACGTGCACGGTCTCCAGCTCGCGCCAGGGAACTACGCGAACGCGAACCTCCAGGGCGCGCAGGTCGGCGTCGCGAACGTCGCGCGCGGACACGTGAACGGCGTGCAGGTCGGGCTCTTCAACTACGCCAAGAAGGCGGACCTGCAGGTCGGGCTCATCAACGTGATGCCCGAAGGCCGCACGCACCTGCAGCTCACCGCGACGAGCGAAGGCTTCGGCTTCGCGACGCTGGTCCACGGCGGCGATCATTGGCACTGGCTCTACTCGGTGGGCGGTCGCCCCTTCGGCTCGGACAGCGAGTCGGCGTGGGCGGCGGGGCTCGGCTTCGGGCTCCACGTCACGCCGAGCGAGCGGCTCTTCGTCGACGTCGATCTGCTCAGCTACTACGTGTCCGACGGCGATCACGGTGACGAAGGCAGCGAGTCGCTCACGCAGCTCCGCGCGATGTTCGGGCTGCGACTGCACCGCCGCTTCGCGCTGATCGGCGGCATCACCTACAACGTGCACGCGGCCTACAACGACGACACCAGCTACGCGCTGAAGGGCCGGACGACGCTCTACGAAGAGCTGGTCCCGCTCGAAGGCGGCGGCAGCGAGCCCGCGAACCCGGGCTGGCGCGTCGAGGGTTACCCGGGGATCACGCTGGGCGTGCAGTTCTTCTGAGCCGCGACGGCGGGTCGACGCGGACCGGCGCGGGTCGCCGTCCCACGACCCTTCTCCACGATTCGCTCGGCCACGTGCGATCTCGTGCCGAAAAACTCGCAGTGCTTTCGATGGGTTGTGAGATCGATGACTTTTTCTGCAACGCTGCGCCTCGTGCCGAGCACGGAAGACGACGTGGAGGAGACGATCGCGTCCGTGGCACGAGACGACGACGGTTCGAACGAGCCGGTCGGTCGCGTCGATCCGCTCGAGCGGGAGCTCGACGAAGCGCTCGCGCGCGGTGACGAGGCCATCCTTCGCGCGCTGCTGCCGCACGTGCGGCGCTGGTTGCAGCGGCTGCTAGGCAACCGACCGGACCTCGACGACGCGACGCAAGACGCGCTGCTGGCGCTGCTCGACGCGCTGCCGCGCTTTCGTCGCGAGTCGAAGCTCACGACCTACGCGCATCGCGTGGTGGTGCGCGTCGCGTACCGCTACTTCCGGAAGCGCTCGCGCGAAGAGGCGCTGGTGCTGGTGGCTCCGCCGCTCGACACCCTCGATCCGGAGTCGCGCGCGATCGATCGCGAGGCGCTGCGGCGGCTCTACCGCGCGCTCGGGAAGCTGCCGGAGAAGCGTCGCGTGGCCTTCGTGCTCTGCTGCGTGGACGGGCTCGAGCCGCAAGAGGCGGCCGAGATCGAGGGTGTGACGGCGGTCGCGATGCGGTCGCGTCTGTTTCATGCGCGCGAAGAGATCGCGCGCCTGCTCGGGAGCGATCCCTACGTGCAAGCGCTGACGCGCGGGAAGGAGGTGCGGCCGTGAGCGACGAGATCCGCGATCCTTCCGAACGCGACCTGCGTGACGCCGACGCGTCGACGATGTCCGAGGCCGACGCGCGCGCGCTCGATCGCCTCGCGCGGCTGGCACGCGAAGCGGAACCGCCGAAGCTGAGCGCGGGCGAGACCGACGCGCTCGTCCTCGCGGTGCTCGCGCGCCGCAAGGAGCCCGTGCGCGTCGACTCGATGCCGCCGAGCCTGCGCGACGAGCCGCTCACACCGGCGGAGCGGGAGCTCGCGCGACCGGATCCGCTCGAGACGTCGAGCGAGGCCGCGAGCGCTCGTGAGCCGCGCCACGCGCTTGCTGAAGAGCGTGATGCGGTGCCTGGCGCACCTGCGCGCGACGCGCGTGGACACGAGCGAGCGCGTGCAGGCGACGAGCGTGTGGACGCGGCACCCGACGAACGTGTGGATGAGCGCGTCGACGAGCTCGCTGCACGACGCGCAGATCGTGCAGCGGCAGGCCGACGTCGGTGGGCGTGGGCGGCCGCGGCGGCGCTCGCGCTCGGTGCGATCGGAGGCTCTCTCGGAGGCTTCGCGATCGGACGCGGCGAGATCGCGCGGGGGGAGGTCGAAGCACCGAGCCGCCTCCTGCTGCCGACGGGCGATGCAATCGTCACGACACCCGGCGCGGAGCTCGCCTTCGTGGAGTCGAGCGACGCGGCGCGCCACATCGAGGTGCGCTCCGGGACCGTGCTCTTCGACGTCGCGCCGCTCGCGCCGGGGGAGCGCTTCGTGGTGAACGCACGCGGGGTGCGCGCCGAGGTGCGCGGCACGGTGTTCTCGGTGGGCGCCGACGCGCGCGTGCGGGTCTACGAGGGCGCGGTCGCGGTGGAGCAGCGCGGTGGATCCGCGCTGGTGACCGCGGGCCGGATGTGGGTCGACGGCGCGGTGCGCGCGCGCGACGAAGGTCCCTTGGAAGCGCAGGGGCTCGAAGCGGCCGCGCGCCGCACGACGATCGCTGCGCGTGAGGTCGACACGCAGGGTGACGCGAGCGACGCGGTCGTGGCCTCGGCGGACCTCGCCGGATCCGTCGAGTCGGCGGGGGCAGTCGACCGAACGAGCGTCGCGAACGGGGACGTGGGGCTC
>CALJLK010000586.1 GCA_937982655.1 uncultured Sandaracinus sp. | reverse complement strand
ATCCAGTGGGACGCCATCGCGCCGAAGCTCGGCCTCGGCGGCGACGACGCGCTCGCGGGGCGACTGCAGACGAGCGAAGCGGAGCTCGCGAAGCATACCGTCGACGGCTACGACTCCGCGCTGCGCGAGTACCTGCGCGCGAGCGCGTTGGCGGAGCGCGATCCGCGGGTGCTGGCGGGGCTCGCGCGCACCGAGGTCGCGTGGGCGGAGGCGCTCGAGCTCGAAGCCTCCGATCTCGAAGCGAACGGCGACACCAGCGGCGCGACGCGTGTGCGCGCGGAGGTCGCGCGTCACGCGCGCGAGGCGCGCACGCATGCCGAGGCCTGGCTCGCGGTCGAGCCGAGCTTGGCGCCGGAGATCGTGCTCGGTGATGCGCTGCGGCTCACGGGAGAACGCGACGAGGCGCGACGCCGATTGGATCGTGCGCTCGAGCTCGCGAACGTGAGCCCGCCGACCGGACTGGTCGCGAGCGAGCTGGAGCTGCTGCGCGCGGCGCTGATCGAAGGCGACGCGCTCGCCGCCACCGAGCGTGCGGTGTCCGCCGATCCGAGCATCCGCGCGCGGCTGCGGGCGGCGCGGGCTCACCTCGCGGCGCAAGACGTCGAAGGCGCGCGCGCGGCGCTGGCCGCGATTTACGCGAGCACACCGGACCATCCGCGCGCACGCGCGCTCAGCGCGGCGATGGACGAGGGTCGTCCTCCGGCGGCCCCGGTGGTGGAGGTCGCGGACGCAGGAGTCGCAGAAGCGCAGGGTCCGACGGATGAGCCGTCGACTCCGACGCCCCAAGCGCCATCGACGCAGACGACGCCGCGAACGGAGACGCCGCGCACGGAGACGCCTCGCACCGAGACGGGCGGAAGCGCGCCGGAAGCGGGCCGCGACTACAGTCACTACGTGCGACGCGGCGACCAGCTCCTGGACGCGGGCGACGTCGCCGGCGCGCGCGCACACTTCGAGCTCGCGCTCCAGCAGCGGCCGGGTGGCTCGGAGGCCCTCACGGGACTCGGCTACGCCGCGCTGCGAGCCGGGAACCCGACCGAAGCGGCACGCCACTTCCGCCCCGCCGCGCGCAACGACTACGGCGACGCGTACATCGGCCTCGGCGAAGCGTATCGCCGCATGGGCCAGCACCCCGAGGCGCTGCAGACCTACCGCGCGTACCTCGCGAGCCGTCCGAACGGGCCGCACGCCTCGGTCGCGCGCGCGCAGATCGCGGCGCTCGAAGCGTCGAGCGCGCCGAGCACACCCGAGCCGACGCCAACGCCGACGCCCGAGCCGACCACACCCGAGCCGAGTCCGGAGCCAGAGCCGAGCCCCGAGCCCGGCACGCCCTGAACTGGACGAACGTTCGCCGAGTCGGCGTCACCGACGCGTCTATACGCCTCGGTCA
Source organism: uncultured Sandaracinus sp. (assembly GCA_937982655.1). Taxonomy (GTDB): domain Bacteria; phylum Myxococcota_A; class Polyangia; order Polyangiales; family Houyiibacteriaceae; genus JACKEH01. The sequence goes on along the minus strand of CALJLK010000586.1, from coordinate 5,148 downwards.
CGGACTCCGTCTCCGGCATGGACTCCGCGGGTGCTCAGCTCTCCGCGCGGTGCGCTTCGATCGCCTCGATCACCTTCGCGACGTGGCCCGCGACCTTCACCTTCGGGAAGACCTTCACGACCTTCCCGTCCGGCGCGATGACCACCGTGGTGCGCACGATGCCCATCGATTTCTTGCCGTACATGTTCTTCTCGCCCCACGCGCCGAACTTCTCGATCACCGCGCCGTCCTCGTCGGTGAGCAGCGGGAACTCGAGGCCATGCTTGGTCTTGAACTTCACGTGTTTGTCGAGCGGGTCCTTGCTCACGCCGATCACGACCGCGCCGAGCTCCTCGAGCTTCGGGAGCGCAGCCTGGAAGTCCTTCGCCTCCGTCGTGCAGCCGGGGGTGTCGTCCTTCGGATAGAAGTAGAGCACCACGTACTTGCCCGCGTGATCGGCGAGCTTCGACTTGCCACCCGCGGTCGACGGCAGCGCGAACGCCGGCGCCTTCTTGCCTTCTTGGATCGTCGTCATGCGCGAGTCCTCGCGTCGAACGTACGGGTCGTCAAGCGCGCGGAGGTCTCACACGTTCGCTTCTCGAAGCTCTGCCGCCGCGACCGTGTTCTCCAGAAGCATCGCGATCGTCATCGGACCCACACCGCCCGGCACCGGCGTGATCCACGACGCGCGCGCCGCGCACTCTTCGAACGCGACGTCGCCCACGAGCGTTCCGTCCTCGCGGCGGTTGATGCCGACGTCGATCACGATCGCGCCCTCGCGGATCCACGAGCCCTTCACGAGCTCCGGAACGCCCACCGCCGCGACCACGATGTCCGCGCGCGCACACTCGCCCGCGAGGTCCGCGGTGCGCGAGTGCGCGAGTGTCACCGTCGCGTTCTTCGCGAGCAGCATCAGCGCGATCGGCTTGCCGACCAGGATGCTGCGGCCGATCACGATCGCGCGTTTGCCGGAGAGATCGTCGAGACCGGCTTCGCGCAGGAGGCGCATGCAGCCGCTCGGCGTGCAGGGACGAAGCCCCGGTCGACCGTCGAGCAGGAGCCCCGCGCTCATCGGCGTGAGCCCGTCGACGTCCTTCGCGGGCGCGAGCCGATCGAGCACCGGCTGCGACTTCAGGTGCTTGGGCAGCGGGAGCTGCACCAAGATCCCGTCGATCGCGGGATCCGCGTTCAGCGTCTCGACCAGCGCCTCGAGCTCGGCCTGCGTGGTGTCGGCGGGCAGCCGATGCACCTGCCCCACGAGACCAGCCTTGCCCGCCGCCATCTCCTTGTTGCGCACGTAGACCTGCGAGGCCGGATCGTCGCCGACGAGCACCACGTGCAAGCCTGCTCGACGTCCGTGCTTCGCGGCGAAGGCCTCCGCGCGTTCCTTCACTTCGCCCCGCACCACGGCCGCGATGGCCTTCCCGTCGAGCAGCTTCGCCGTCATGGCGCCGCGTGTAGCAGGTGCGACGCGCATGGATCAACGCGGACACCGCTCGCGCGTGGTCGGCTCGCGTCGGCGTTCGAACGTTCGCTCAGCCGTAGGTGCCGAACGCCTTCGGGAAGGCGTCCTGGAGCTCGTCCGTGAGCGCCTCTTCGTCGATGCCGAAGCGACGCAGGTGATCGAACGAGCCGATCACCTCGAGCAGCTCACCCGCCGCCCGCGGACCGAAGCCACCTTGGAGCGTGAGGCCCTCGAGCCGCCGCAGCATCGGCGTCGACGCCAGGGCCTCGAAGAGCGAGATCTCCGGCTCGACCCCGAAGAGCTCGAGCTGACGCAACGCGCCGAGGTCCTCGCGTTGGAAGAACGCTTCGACCTGGAGCGCGCCGATCACGTCGCCCGAGTAGCCCGGATGCAGCCGCAGCGAGACGAGCGCGGGCGCCACGAGGTGCACCAGCACCGAAGCCACGCGCGGCTCGGCCGCCGAGCCGTCGATCCGCAGCGTGCGCAGCGACTTGCTCTCCACGCGCCCGTCGAGCCACGCCGTCCCCATCACCGCGACCGTGTCGAGCACGGGATGGATCCGAAGCAGGGCATCGATCGCGCCCGCGCGGCTCTCCCGCGCGCCGTCGCTCGCGGCCAAGCTGTCGAGCTCGAGGTTGCGCAGGCGAGGCAGCGGTCGCGAGCCGAGCGCCGCGATCCACGGGCCGTAGTCGGAGATCGCACCCTTCTCGGACCAGGTGCGCACGCGCAGGTCTTCTAGCCCTTCGAGGCGCGGATCGGCGATCAATCGCATCAGATCCGGCGCCAAGATCCCATCGAGCTTCACCTCGATGCGCTCGAAGCCCTTGTCCGGGTCGTGGCCGATCGTCCGCCAGTCGGCGTCGCGCTGGGCCTGCATCTCGGGGCTCGGCGAGGCGTCGTTGCTGCGCCGCCATGCCGCCACGTCGTCCGCGTTCGACTCCGCGTAGCCACGCGAGAGCGCGGTCGAGCATTGCGACGCGAACCCCTGCTTCGCCGCCAGCGGCGAGACGTAGGGCAGCGACTTCGGCTCCGCGAGACCGTCGACCTTCACGATGCGCCCGTCGAGCTTCACGTGGAGCCAACCGCGCTCGGGATGGAGGAACCAAGCTTCCTTGCCGCTCACGGCGCGGAGCATACGCGCGTTCGCCGCGCGCGCTCGCGCAATCTCGCGCCCGTCCCCGAGAACGCGTCGCGCATGCGAAGTGCGCGCGACGCGACACCCCCTCGCGCACGCGCCACCTCGTGATAAAGGTGGCGCGCCATGTTCGCTCCCGTCTCTCCGCAGGTCTCGTTCCCCTCCCTCGACGCGAAGATCCTCGCGCAGTGGGAGGAACAGAAGATCTTCCAGCGGGTCGCCGAGCGTGAGGGCCCGCCCTTCGTCTTCTACGAAGGCCCGCCGACCGCCAACGGCATGCCGCACGCCGGACACGTGCTCACGCGCGTGATGAAGGACGTGTTCCTCCGTTACCGCAGCATGTGCGGCTACCGCGTGCCGCGGCGCGCGGGCTGGGACACCCACGGTCTGCCGGTCGAGGTGGAGGTCGAGAAGGAGCTCGGCATCAACGGACGCGCCGCGATCGCGGAGTACGGCGTCGAGGCCTTCAGCAAGAAGTGCATCGACTCGGTGTTCCGGTACATCGGCGAGTGGCGGAAGATGACGAACCGGATCGGCTTCTGGGTCGATCTCGACGACGCCTACGTCACCTTCCACAAGCGCTACGTCGAGTCCGAGTGGTGGGCGCTCAAGCGCCTCTTCGACGAGGGTCTCCTCTACCAAGACTACAAGGTCGTGTGGTGGTGGGCGCAGGGCGGCACCGCGCTCTCGAGCGGCGAGGTCGGCCAGGGCTACAAGGAGGTCGACGATCCCTCGGTGATGGTGCGTTTCCCGATCCGCGGGATCGACGGCACGAGCTTCCTCGCCTGGACCACCACGCCCTGGACCCTGCCCTCGAACGTCGCGCTCGCGGTGAAGGCCGACGCGTCCTACGCGACGGTGAAGCTCGAGGACGGCACGAAGGTCGTGCTCGCGGAGGCGCTGGTCGGCAAAGTGCTCGGCGACGCCCCGCACGAGGTCGTCGAGACGAAGCCCGGCAGCGCGTGGGTCGGCGCGGAGTACGTCGCGCCCTTCGACTACGCGAAGCCGGAAGGTGGCCCCGCCCACCGCGTGATCGCGGCCGCGTTCGTGGAGCTCGGCAGCGGCTCGGGCATGGTGCACCTCGCGCCCGCCTTCGGTGAGGACGACTTCCGCGCCTGCAAGGCGGAGGGGCTCGGCTTCCTCCAGCTCGTGCAGCCCGACGGCACCTTCCCGCCCGAGGTCACGGACTTCGCGGGTCGCTTCTGCAAGGAAGCCGACCGCGACATCATCCGACTTCTCAAGAAGAAGGGGCTGCTCTTCAAAGAAGAAGTCTACCGCCACGAGTACCCCTTCTCGTGGCGTCGCATGAGCGACCCGCTCATCCAGTACGCGCGCACGAGCTGGTTCATCAAGACCACGCGCGAGATCCACCGCGCGCAGGAGAACAACCAGGCGGTCAACTGGGAGCCGAGCCACATCAAAGACGGCCGCTTCGGCCAGTTCCTGGCCGGCAACGTCGACTGGGCGCTCTCCCGCGAGCGCTTCTGGGGCACGCCGCTGCCGATCTGGATCAACGACGTCACCGGCAAGCGCGTCGCGGTCGGCTCGGCGGCAGAGATCCTCGAGAAGAACCCGAACGCTTTCGACCACTTCCACGCCGCAAAGGCGAAGGATCCGAGCCTCGCGGAGGATCTCATGGTCCACAAGCCGTGGATCGACGAGGTCACCTGGACGGTGCCGGGCGAAGAGGGCGTCTACCGGCGCGTTCCCGAGGTCATCGACTGCTGGTTCGACAGCGGCTGCATGCCCTTCGCGCAGCTCGGCTATCCACACCACAACAAAGAAGAGTTCGAGAAGACCTTCCCGGCCGACTTCATCACCGAGGCCGTCGATCAGACGCGCGGCTGGTTCTACTCGCTGATGATGATCAGCACCCTCCTCTTCGAGAAAGAAGGCTACCCGCACCCGTTCCGAAACTGCGTGGTGCTCGGCCTGCTGACCGACGAAAAGGGATTGAAGTACAGCAAGAGCCTCAAGAACTACACCGATCCGCTGAAGCTCATGGACGACTTCGGCGGCGACGCGGTGCGCTGGGCGCTCTACACGAACACCGTCCCCGGCCAGAACACCCGCTTCTTCGAGGGCGCGGTGCGCGACGCGGCGCGCGAGTTCTTGCTCAAGGTCTGGAACGTCTATTCGTTCTTCGTCACCTACGCGAACCTCTACGAGAAGGACGCGCCCTGGACCCCCGAGCACGCGCGGCCCGCGCTCTCCGAGCGGAGCGACCTCGACCGATGGGTGCTCGCGGAGCTCGACTTCACGGTCCGCAAGGTCCGCGAAGAGCTCGACGGCTACACCGCGCACCAGGCGGTCAAGCGCATCACGAGCTTCGTGGACGCGCTCTCGAACTGGTACGTGCGCCGCAGCCGCTCGCGCTTCTGGGCGGAAGGCGACTCCGCCGACAAACAGGCCGCGTTCGCGACCCTCTACGAGGTGCTCGTCGAGCTCAGCCGGCTCGTCGCGCCCTTCGTTCCGTTCGTCGCGGAGGCCATGCATGGCAACCTCTGTTCCCCGGAGGGGCTGTCGCTAGCCCCTCCCTCCATCGGAGTGAATCCGATGGAGCCTCCCT
>CALJLK010000585.1 GCA_937982655.1 uncultured Sandaracinus sp. | reverse complement strand
GGGTCGAGAAGTCGGCGGCTGACCCCGCCGACCGGGTCGAGAAGTCGGCGAAGCCGACCAGCAAAATCGTATGCTCAGCGCTGGAGGGCACATGAGCGACGCACAGACCGCGATGACCACCTGGATCGGCACCCTCGCGCACGGAGGCGTGCTGCGGAGCGACCTCGAAGAAGCCGGCGTGACGGTGGCTGCTTACGTCGTCGGCGAGGAGCGCTTGTCGGAGCTGCGCGAGTGGATGACCAAGCAGTCTCCCGAGGTGCTCGCGGCGCAGCGCGTGGCGGCGGTCGAGATCTGCATCTGGATGGCGAACGCGGACCGCAACCTCGACCCGGAAGAGGTGCAGCTCCTCAAGGAGATCATCTTGCGCAGCGAGCTCGACGACGACACGCAAGACGAGCTCGTCGCCGCGGTACACGAGCCGCCGAGCCTCGACGGCATCGAGTCGCGCATCGGTCATCCGGTGCTCAAGGAGCTGCTGCTCGCGCTCTCGTGGGAGCTCGCGCACGCGGACGGCAACGTCGCCGCGAGCGAAGAAGCCTTCCTCACGGGGCTCGCGAAGCGACTCGGCATCTCACCCGAACGTTCGCGCGAGCTGCACGCGGCGGTCACGCAGCGCATCAGCCAGATGCCGGCTTGATCACGGACTCACGACGCGTGTGATCGCGTACGCAGCATCTCCAGATGCCTGCTTGATCACGGATGCACCACGCGGTGGATCGCGGACTGAGCACGCGGTGTTCGAAGCGCACGATCGACGAAGGCGTGACCGTCGCGACGATCACGCCTTCGTTCATGCGCTCGAGCGCAGCCGACGGTCAGCTCAGCCGAGACCCGAGAGCGGCCCCGTTCCGTCGAGCCCGAAGCGTGCGACCTCGGTCACGCCCGCCGCGTGGGCCATCGACGTGTAAAGGTCACCGAGCGGCGCATCGACGACGAGGTGACGACCACCGCGCACCGCGCCGCGTCCGTGTCCGCCCAGCAGAATCGGCAGGTTGGTGTGTCGGTGCACCGGGCCCGAGCGCTGCGGCGTGAGGTCACCCGTCGCGCGACCGCTCGAGTGACCCGTGCCGTCGAGCCCGCCGCCGAAGCAGACGAGCGTGTTGTCGAGGAGGGTCGACCCGTCGCCCTCTTCGGAGGCCTGCAGGCGACGCAGCAGGTTGCCGAACTGCCGCACCTGCCAGTGGTTGATCGCCTCGATGCGGCGGATGTCCGAGTCGCCGTTCTCGAGGTGCGACATGCCGTGGTGGTTCGCGGTGATCGTGCTCCCGTCGACCGACAGGTGGTCGTGCACCGAGCCCTGCTTCTGGAGCATGAGCGTCACGACGCGCGTGCGATCGCACTGGAACGCGAGCGCCATCACGTCGAAGAAGAGCTGCACGTGCGTCGGGAAGTCGTAGCCGCTGTCGGGCGGCGGCGTCCCCGGCTCGCAGGCCGCGCGACCTTCCGAGGTCTCGAGCCGCACCTCCAGCGCGCGGATGCCTTCGAGGTACTCGTCGAGCTTCTGGTTGTCGCGCGTGCCGAGACGTCCGCGCAGGCGCGAGATGTCGTCGAGCGCCCCGTCGAGCACGCTCCGCTCGAGCGCCAGACGTCGCTCGCGCTCGAGCGCGCTCTCACCCGGATCGAAGCCCGCGAAGAGCCGGTCGAAGACCGCGCGCGGCGAACGCTCGCGCTCTGCGGGCGTGGTCGCGTTCACCCAGCTGATGTTCGCTTGATAAATCGGCGCGTAACCCGAGTCGCCGCCGTAGCCGCCGAAGGTCGAGAGCGAGAGGTTCGGGATCTGCGGCGTGAACTCGCGCAGGTGCTGCGCCGCGAGCTGATCGATCGACTGCCCGTTGCGGATGTCCGCCCCGTCCGTCTTGCGAAGGCGCGCGCAGGTGAGGAACGTGCCGGTGTCACGCGCGTGATCGCCCGGGCCGTCGTCCGACACGGTGCCGTCCGGATACGTGTAGCGACCCTGACCGGGACGGTTGTGGAGTCCGCTGATCACGTCGAAGTGATCGCGCACGTCCTCGAGCGGCTGGAGCATCGAGGGGAGCGCGTAGCCCGTGCCCTCGGTGCTCGGGGTGAAGTGCCGACGGATGATCCCGTGCGGGACCCACATCCACACGAGGCGCACACCGCGGTCTTCGGCGGCCCTCGCGCGCTCACGCATCGTGCGCGGCGCCATCGCTTCGAGGTACGGGAGCGCGATCGCGGCGCCCGCGCCACCCAGAAAAGCACGGCGAGAAAGTCGGAAGCTCATCGGCCCACCTCGGTCGAGTCGTTGGTGCCCACGGAACGGAAGACCTCGTCGAGCAGCGTCTCTTCGAGGAGCGTGCGGAGCGAGCCGTCCCGCGCGTTTGCGCGCTGGACGATGCGGTCGACGATGCAGAGGTCGGAGCCGGAGAGGCTGCGACCGAGCGTGTAGCCGAGCAAATGCTCACCCACACACGCGCTGAAGCGCGGGTCCTCCGCGAGGAAGGCGCCGAGCTCGCGCGGGCCCTCGAAGGAGCGACCGTCAGGCAGCTCGCCGAGCGAGTCGATGGGCGCGCCCGTCTCGTCGACCTCACGCCACGCGCCGACCGCGTCGAACGCTTCGAGCGCGAAGCCGAGCGGGTCCATCACGTCGTGGCAGGTCGCGCACTCCGGGTTCTCGCGGTGCTGCGCGAGCCGCTCGCGGAGGGTCACCACGGTGCCGTCCGGATCCATCGTGTCGTCGTTGAGCGCCTCGACGTTGTCGGGCGGCGCGGGCGGCGGCGCGCAGAGGAACCGCTCGAGCAGGTACTCGCCGCGCTTCACGGGCGAGGTGCGCGTCGGCTGCGAGGTCACGGTGAGGATGGATCCCTGGGTGAGCAGACCACCACGCGCCGTGCCGTCGGGCAGACGCACGAGGCGCATCTCGTCGCCCGTCACGCCTTCGATCCCGTAGTGCGTCGCGAGGCGCTCGTTCAGGAAGGTGAAGTCCGCCACGACGAGCGTGGAGAGCGGGAGGTTCTCCTCGATGACGTGGCGAATGAAGAGGCGCGTCTCGTCGACCATCGCGGATTGAAGCGCGCTGTCGTAGGACGAGAAGAGCGACGGATCGGGCGAGGCGTACGCGAGCTTGACGACTTTGAGCCAGCGCGTGGCGAACTCGTCGAGGAACGCGTCGAAGCGCGGATCGGCGATCATGCGATCCATCTGAGAACGAATCACGTCGTCGTCGTTGAGCGTTCCGGCCTCCGCGAGCTCAAAGAGCTCGTCGTCCGGCATCGACGCCCAGAGCGCGAACGAGAGGCGCGAGGCGAGCTCGTAGCCGTCGAGCTCACGGATGCCGACGCCGTGCGTCTCGGGGCGGAAGAGGAAGCTCGGCGCGAGGAGCGCGGAGCGGATGCCCTGGGCGAGCGCGACGTCGAAAGAGCGACCGTCCGCGGCGGCGACGACCAGCGCGACGAACGCGTCACGCTCGGTGGTGGCGACGGGGCGACGCCACGCGCGGGGAAGAAACGAGTCGGCGAAGGCACCGGCGCAGGCCTCGACGCCGTCGGTCGCGGGGTCGCAGTCGCCGAGGTAGCGCGCGCGGAAGTCCTCGCGCGGAACGTAGGTCTCGCCGAGGGTGGCGAGCACGCCGTCGAGCGCCTCCACCGCGACGGGGCCGATCGTGAGCACGTCGGCATCGTTGACGAAGCCCGCTCGGCTCTCGTTCTCCCCCGGCAGCGCGTCGTACGCGGGGCTGCCCACGTCGTCGCCGAAGAGGGCCGCGAACGAGCGGTCCATCTCGAGCCGGTTGAGGCGGTGCAGCGTCACGTAGCCGGGCTCGGGGTCGAGGCGCGCACAATAGTCGGCGCTCGGGTTCCCCGTGCTGGGCGGGCGATCGCTGGGTTCGCCTATGCTGCCCTGGCAGCCCGCGAGGGCGACCACGAGCGAGACGGTGAGAAGACGGGCCATCGTGGCGTCCCCACTGCAATGCCGGGGCCACGAACGGGGCTCACCGCCCCCGCACAGCCGTGCGCGAGATCACTCATTTTTTCGCAAGTGTGGTCTGGGGCCCCGAGTCCCCATTGGGGTCTGGAGTCCATTGCGCGAGCGCACGTCGCGTCCGGAACCTGGTCGAGGTCACGAGCCCCCACCACCCGAGTCCGCAGTCCGACGTTCCACGTGGACCGAACGACGTGCCTCGCTCACGAGCCATGACGCCCGCCACCGCCGGCTCGTGAAGCGTGACGGAACGATGACGGACTCTCTCGGAGGCCCCGCCTACGATCCGGACGCTATGAAGAAGGCCGTCGGCAAGGCGTTCCTCGCGGCGTTGGGATGGAAGGGCGAAGGCGCTCCTCCCGAGCACGGCCGCTACGTCCTCATCGCCGCGCCTCACACCAGCAACTGGGACTTCCCCTTCACGCTCGCGTTCGCGTGGGCGTATGGGATCGAGATGCGCTGGATGGGGAAGCACACCCTCTTCGAGGGACCGAAGGGCTGGTTCTTTCGTCGGGTGGGCGGCGTGCCGGTCGTTCGCCACGAGCGCCGCTCGATGGTCCAGCAGATGGTGGACCTCTTCGACGAGCACGAGCGACTCGCGCTCGTCGTCCCCGCCGAGGGCACCCGCTCGCTGATGCCCCACTGGAAGAGCGGCTTCTACCACATCGCTCGGGGCGCCAACGTACCCATCGTCCTCGGCTACCTGGACTATTCGCGCAAGCGCGGCGGCTTCGGTGGCCCCATCGAGCCGACCGGCGACATACGCGCCGACATGGATCGCGTCCGCGCGTTCTATGCCGACAAAGTCGGCAAGTTCCCGGAGAAGTTCGGCCCGATCCGCCTCAAAGAAGAGCTCGAAGCCGACGCGATCGCAGCCGCGAAGCGCGCGAGCTGAGTCCGGCTCCTCCGTGCGAGCCATCCGCTCGTGACGCTTCCGTTTTGCTGCACGTCTCGTTCGAGCATCAGTCGGTGGAGGATCCCCGGATGGTCTTCCGAATGCTCCGTTAGATGGTGCGGATCTGGGAGGGCACGGAAAGCGAGCGCCGCCTCCCATCGTCGCCGTGGTGCTGCATCACTCTTCGAAGGGGTGGGGTGTGGGTCGACGCTTCTCCGAGATCGTCGCGCCCTACGATCGAGATCTCGCAGCCTTCGTTCGTTCGCGGCCACTGAGGAGCTGGTGGGGAGCTGGCGGGGCGTCGAGTTGCCCTGCCGACCCCGCGCGCTACCTCCCGATCGCCCATGATCGACCCGGACGATCCCTTCGCGGCCGCGCGACGCGACACCGCGCCGCTCCCGCGCCATGCCGTACATGCCCGTGTCCTCCACGTACCGCTCACCGCGAGCGCGACGTCCGGCTCGAAGCCCGATGCGGACGTCGGCACCTTCGCGTGGAACCTCGTGGTCTGGGACGATCCGGGCGGAGCCCCCGCGCTGCACGCCGCGCTGCGCCCGCTCGTCGAGGCCGCGCTGCTGACGGAGCTCTCGGCGCCCTTCGACACTCCAGACGACGAGCGCCCGGCCGCCCTGCGGCTGCTCTCCTTCGCCGACGTCGATCGCTTCGAGGACGCGGTGCGCGCGTTCGGTTTGCGCGAGGTTCCCCACGACGACGCGTTCGAGGAGGCGCTCCGTCACGCACGCGGAGAAGCCAACCGTGTCGGTCGCGAGCCCCCCGAGCAGATCACTCGCCGCTTCGAGGCGAAGCTCGCGAGCCCCGACGTGCTCGCGCTCGAGGACGCCCTCCGCAAGAAGCTCGGCGACGAGGTCTTCGGCGCGCGACCGGGCGCGCTCTTCGCCGCGCTGAACCAAGTGCTCGCCGAGCGCGGCGAGACCCCGCTGCCGCCGAAGCGGAGCAGCCTCGACGCGCTCGAAGCGCGGCTCGGGGTCGACGTGCCCGACGTGCTCCGTTGGATCCCGCCGCGGCTCTTTCAGGCGCTCTGCGACGCGGTCGCGGTGGTGGCGACGACGGAACTGAAGCGAGAGGTGCAGTGGGCGGCGAGCGAGGTCGAGGACGACGGCCTCGCGCGCCCTCCGCTGGTGCGCGTCCGCGTCGGCGAGTGGCTGCACTTGCCGATCGGGCTCCACCTGCTGCGCTGGTGCGTGATGCCGCGCGGTGCGGGCGAGCAGGTGCCTTCGATCGCGGAGTGGCTCACGGACGAGCTCGGTCCGAAGGCGAGCTGAGATCGCGCGAGGCGCGGCGCTCGTCGGGAGAACGACCCCAGAGCGATCGCGCATCGGATCGTCTCGATCGTCGAGATCGTCGAGCTCGGCACGATGTTGCCGCGAGGACACGACTCGGATCGCGCGGCTCCCGTTCGAGTGTCCGGCTCCGCCCGAATGCGGCCGAGCATCCGGCCCGAGCGCGCTATCCTCGCGCGCAGTGCCTCGCTTCGCCGCCATCGACGTCGGGTCCAACGCCTCGCGCCTGCTCATCGTGCAGGCGAAGGAGCCGGACCGCATCCGCCCTTTCCGCTCGATCCGCATCCCGGTGCGCCTCGGCCACAACGTCTTCCAGACCGGCGAGCTCGATCCCGCGACGATCGACGAGAGCGTCGAGGCGATGCGCACGTTCGCGGCCGCCATGGAGGACGCGCGCGTCGACGACTACCGCGCGGTGGTCACGGCGAGCGCGCGCTCCGCGAAGAACGGGCACGAGCTGATCGACCGCGTGCGGCGCGAAGCCGGCATCACGCTGGACACGATCGACGGCACGGAAGAGGCGCGCCTCGTGGGGCTCGCGGTGCGCGAATCGATGCCGCTCGAAGGCCACGCGCTGCTCATGGATCTCGGCGGCGGGAGCCTCGAGCTGAGCGAGATCGTGCCGGGTCGCGACGGCGCGGGCTTCGTGGTCTCGCTCGCGATCGGCACCGTGCGCTTGCTCGAAGCGTTCATGCAGGGCGGCGAGCCCGTGACCGTCGATCAGGATCGGCTCGTGCGCGAGTACCTCGATCGACTGCTCGCGCCGCATCGCCGCAAGCTGCGGCGTCGCCCGTGGGATCACGTGGTCGGCACGGGCGGCAACCTGGTCGCGATCTCCGAGCTGGCGCCGGAGCCGCCCGTCGCAGGTGCACCGCCGGGCGCGGTGCCCGTGATCGACGTGGAGCGCGCGCGCACGCTCCTGCGCGAGCTCTCGCAGATGCCGGCCGCGGAGCGCGCGACGCGCCACGATCTGCGCCCCGATCGCGCGGACGTGATCGTGCCCGCGCTCTACGTGGTCGTCGCAATGGCGGACCTCGCGGACGTCAAACGCATCGAGGTGCCGGGCGTCGGCGTGAAAGAAGGCATCACCACCGAGCTCGTCGAGAAGCACTACCGCGTCTGGGACTACGGCGCGGAGGACGACAAGCTGCTCGTGGCGGCGCTCCACCTCGGGCGCCGCTACCACTTCGACGAGCGCCACGCGGTGCAGGTCACGGATCTGGCGACCAAAATCTTCGACGCGACTCAATCGCTGCACGGGCTCGGCGCGAAGTCCCGCATGATGCTGAAGGTCGCGTCGCTCCTGCACGACGTGGGCGACTTCATCAACCCGCAATCGCACCACAAACACTCGCAGTACATCATCGAGAACAGCGACCTGATGGGCGTGACCCCCGAGATGCGCGCGGTGATCGCGCTCGTCGCCCGCTACCACCGCCGCGGCGCCCCCGCGGTGCGCCACCAGGCCTATCGCGAGCTCTCCCCGGATTACCGCGAGCGCGTCCGCAAGCTCACGGCGATCCTACGCATCGCGGACGCCCTCGACCGAGCCCACCTCGGCAAAGCCAAAGAACTGACGGTGGAAGCCCAGAAGAACCTGCTCCAACTCGAGGTGCGCAGCTCCCAAGATCTCGCGCTCGAGGTCTGGACGGTCGAACGAAAAGCCGATCTGTGGCGCGAGGTCTTCTCGAGCGAAGTCCGCGTGAAAGTCATCGAAACGACGTAGTCTGTTCGCTGCGGCCTTCGGCCTTCGCTCACGAGGCGGGGAGGTTTGTCGGTTCCGCGCTCACGC
>CALJLK010000584.1 GCA_937982655.1 uncultured Sandaracinus sp. | reverse complement strand
GAGCCTCTCCGCCAGCGTGGGCACGAGCCTCGCGTTTCGCGACGACGACACCCGCACCTGGACGATCAACGGCGGCGTGCGGGGCAACCTCACGCTGCCGCTCGGGCTGCGCGGTGCTTTGGTGCTCGTGGGCGGCGCGAGCGGCGTGATCGGGCAGCCGCTCCCGGGCGAACGCCCCGGCCTGGGCGGGCGTTTCCTCTTGCGCGGCTACCAGAACGGCGAGGTGCTCGGGCGCGCGCGCGGCTTCGCGGTGGCGGAGCTGCGCTTCACGCCGACCGCGTTCTCCGACCTCGCGATCAACGTGCTGCACCTCGCGTGGATCCGAGAGGTTCAGCTCGCGGTCTTCGGCGGCGGCGGCGTGGTCTTCGACGCGACCGACGGCCGCGACATGGCGCCGGGCGCGGAGGTCGGCGGCGGTCTGCGCGTGCACTTCGAGTACGGCGGCGTGCAGCCCGCGGTGCTCGCGATCGATCTCGCGGTGCCGCTCGTCCGCACCGCGAGCGCGCGCGACACGCTCGCGCCCTTCACGACCATCGTGGCGTTCGAGCAGTACTTCTGATGTGCTCGGTGCCCGATCATCTCAACGGGCGCGGTCGTTTCCGTCGCTGCCCCGAGGTCGGATCGCTCGGATCGAGCCGCGTGCGCGCCGCCGCGTGTTTGTCGCCCGCAGCCTCGACCGCCGCGCGCGCGATCGACTCGCGCAGGAAACGATGCGCGGCGTCGCCGTCGAAGCGTGGGTGCCAGACGAGGCTCAGCGCGTACGGCCGCAGCTCCATCGGCACCTCGTGGATCTCCAAGCCGAGCGCGCCCGCGTAGAGCTTCGCGATGCGCTCCGACACCGTCAGTACGTAGTCTGTCTGCGCGGTGAGCTGCAGCGCGGTCACGAAGTACGGGATCGCACGCGCGACGTGCCGCACGTGCCCACGCGCGCGGAGCTCGTCGTCGACGTACCCACCCGGAAGCCCACGCGGCGCGATCTGCACGTGCGGCAGGCGGACGTACTGCTCGAGCGAGAGGCGCTTGCCGACCACCGGGTGCCCGCGTCGCACCACCGCGACGAAACGATCCGTCAGCAGCACGCGGCTGCGCATCTCCTGCGGCAGATCACCGTAGATTCCGATCGCGAGATCGGATCCTCCGTCGCGCAAGGACGCCGCGTCGTCCACGGTGTTGGGCGCGAAGCGCAGCGAAGCCTTCGGGGAGTCCGCGCGAAGGCTCGCGTCGATCCGCGCGCCGAGCACGGTGAGCACGTAGTCGCTCGCGTGGACCACGAAGACGCGGTCGAGCTCCGCCGGCTCGAACGGGCGCTCCGGCTCCAGCGCCTGGCGCGCCTCTGCGACCAGCGTGTGCACGCGCGCCTTCAGCGACTCCGCGCGCGGCGTCAGCAGCATGCCGCGCCCCGCGCGCACCAGGATCGGATCGCCGAGCCGCTCACGAATCCGCGCGAGCGAGTGGCTCATCGCGGGCGTGGAGAGGCCCACGCGCTTCGCCGCGCCGCTGACGCTGCTCTCCTGCAAGAGCGCGTCGAGGTGGACCAACATGCCGAGATCCGCGGATTCCATGTGGTGCAATGTAGCGCGGTTCTCCTGCACGCGGTGCACTCGTGTCCGCGCCGCCCACCGAGGCGGTCGCCGCGGCCTGACGAGCGATGAGCGGGAGCTCGGCATCGAGCGAACGACCGGGTCGATCGTGGAAGCGGACCTCGACGCGCAGGGGGTGCCGCGGACCAGCGGCGAATCAGTTGCATGAAACGAAACGACGACTTCGATCACTCTCGATTGTCGCAACACTCCTCTCGACCGAGAGTCTCCCCGTCGCCGCTTCCAACCCCGCGGCGCGGAGCCTCCCATGAGCGCGAACGCCAACGTCACGAACGAGAACGCGAAGAAGCGAGTCCTCCTGATCGCCGCCAACCCCTCGGTGTCCACCGTCACGAAGTGGCCGGTGGGCTTCTGGTGGGCCGAGCTCACGCACCCCTACTGGGTCTTCACCGAGGTCGGCTACGAGGTCGAGATCCGCAGCCCGGACGGCGGCGCGCTGCAGGCCGACGGGTACTCCGATCCGGAGGACGCGAGCGGCTACTCGGCCGACGACGTGCTCTCGCTCGGCTTCAAGAAGTCGCCCAAGCACCGCGCGATGATCGAGGACACGAAGAACCTCGACGACGTCTCGCCCGATCGTTACGACGCGGTCTTCGTCACCGGCGGCCAGTCGCCGATGTTCACGTTCCGCGGCAACACGAAGCTGCAGACGCTGCTCGCGCGCTTCTACGAGGCGGGCAAGATCACCGCGCTCGTCTGCCACGGCACGTGCTTGCTCCTCGAGACGAAGCTCTCGAACGGCGAGCTGCTCGTGAAGGGCAAGACCTGGACGGGCTTCGCCAACAGCGAGGAGCAGTTCGCGGACGCCTTCGTCGGCATGCGCATCCAGCCCTTCTGGATCGAGGACGAGGCGCGCAAGATCGAGGGCACGAACTTCGTGGTCGATCAGCGCTTCCGCGAGTTCGCGGTGCGCGACGGTCGGCTCATCACGGGCCAGCAACAGTTCTCCGGCGCGGCCGCGGCGCGGCTCGTCGTCGAAGCGCTGGGGCGCTGAGTCGCACGACTCGTGAAGCCGAGACGGAGCAGCCCATGAGCCCCGAAGAGTTCGTCGCGTTGGCGCTCGCCGCGCCCATCGAGAGCGGGCCCGCGCAGTTCGGGTACGCGATGCGCGCCGCCTCCGACCGCCGCGATCCCCCGGGCGTCATCGCGCTCACTTGGATCGCCGCGAAGAACGAGGCGGAGCGCGATCGCATCCGCGCGCACTCCAAGCAGAACGTGCAGGACTTCCTGCAGGAGCCCGGCTTCCTCTCGATCGTCACCGGCTTCTTCGGGCTGCGCGGCTTCACCGTGACCGCGTGGACCGACGAGGACGCGATGCGTCGCGCGCTCGCGAAGCACCACGCGGTCGCGATGCGCGAGCTCTTCTCGGAAGACTTCGTGGCGAGCGTGTGGACGAGCGTGTGGACCCCGACGCGCATGAACCGCCTCTGGGTCCGCTGCACGGCCTGCGCGTCGCTGGAGGACGTGAACGACGACCACCGCGCGTGCTCGAAGTGCGGCGCGAAGCTGCCGGAGCGCCCCGCGTTCTGGTGACATCGAATCACGCACCTCGTTCGAGCGCTGCGCGGCGAACGCGTGGTGCGCGACACGTCGCATCACGCGTTCGCGGCGTGCGACCCGCGTCCTTCACGCGCAGGAGTGTGACCCGCGTGTGATCACTCGTGCGCGTGCTCGTGCACGTCGTCGCCGAAGTCGTGGGTGTGCCCGTCGACGTCGGTGTGCCCGAGCCCCGGCACCGGCGGATCCACGCCCGCCACGGAGTACTCGATGAACATCGAGCCGGGCGTCATGTCGACGTGGAAGTGGTTTCGGTGCGCCGCGTTGTAGTTCGGCGTGAGCACGATCTGGAACGCGCGCTCCGACCACATCGCGCAGCCGACCTCGTGCAGCACACGATCGGCGTCCGTGCTGGGCGAGCCGGGGCAGGTGTCGCCGGACGTGATGATCCAGTCGCGCTCGAGCACGTACTCGACGTCGCTGTCTTCGAGCCCGAGCCCCCAGATGTCGATCGCGCGCGCCTGCGCGTGCATGCTCGGCGTGCAGGTGCCGCTGTCGGGATCGCCGCCGCCGATGCAGCGGTAGTTGTAGATGCCGATGTGGATGATCTCGTCCACGCCGTAGCGGCTCACGATGCGGCTGAGGTGGTGCAGGCGCGGCGCGAGCTCGCAGTCCATCGTCATCGCGGTGGGCTCGTCGTTGCTCACGTAGCGATAGCGCACGCCGCCGATGAGCGGCTGCACGCGCACGGGGTCCACGATCCCACGCGTCGGCGCAGCGGGAGCCCAGTCGAGGCCGAGCGCGTCCAGCATCGCGCGGCAGCCGGTGTCGGCGGGCGGCGTGATGGTCACCGTGACCACGTCGCGCGCGCGCTCGAGGCCCGCCTCGTCGAAGCCGACCACGGTCAAGCGGAGCTCTCCGTCGGTGTCCGCGAGGTGATCGAAGCCGCCCACGGTGGCCGGCGCGCGCGCGAGCTCGGTGGTGCCGACGAAGAGCGCGATCGCGGCGATGGCGGTGGTCTCGACGTCGACCCGCACGCGCGCGACCCAGAAGCCGGCCTCGACGGAGTCGCGCACGAACGACGCGCCCTCGAGCGGCGCGGTGATCGTGAGCGAGGGCTCGACCGTGCCCGCGTCTTCGTCGGGTGGCACGAACGCGTCGGGCGTCGGCGGCGTCGAGGCGTCGGGAGCGCGCACCTCGACGCGACCTTCGACGCGCACGTCGTCACGCGAAGGCGACGCACACGAGCCGGTCAGCAACGTGCCGGTCAGAAACGTGAGCGCGGTCGGGAGCGCCACGAGGAGCGTTCGCATGTCTCGATGCTGCCGAGTCGCCCCGGCAGGAGCAAGGCGCCGTCCGGAGTTCCGTCGCGCATCACGCGTCCAAGCGCGACGTCGCGCCTTCCCGGGCTCCGTGCTCCGAGAACGGAGCGGTCACATGAAGCGTGTGTACGGATCGTCCGGGCCCATCGGGGTGGGCGCGGGCTCCGCTTCCATCGTCGCGCTCGCGGTCGAGCGCGGCGGGCGGCGGCGAATCGTCGGCTCGTCGTCGTCGGGCGGCGGCGGGCGGTGCAGGATCACGAGCTGCGGCTCGCCGGGGATCAGGGTCGAGCTCGCGGTCTCGAAGCCGTCGCGGCGCACCTCGACGCTCATCCGCTCCGACATCGGGAGCTCCCACGTCAGCGGCGTCGAGCCGATGTAGCGGCCCTCGTGGTAGACCTCCGCGCCCGTCGGATCGCTGTCGAGCTCCGCGGTGCCGATCTCGGGGGCCGCGTTCGCTTCGACCACGAGATCCATCGGGTCGACCAGCACGTCGGGCGCGGTCGCGACCGGCGCGTCGTCGGGCCAGACCGCGACGCCGACGATCACACCGACCAACAGTATCGCGAGCCCCGCGAACCACGGCCAGCGCTCGCGCGTCGCCTGCTGAGCGCGCCAGAAGATCCCCGTGTGCGCGCTGCGTCGCGCCTCCGCGTCCGGCAAGCAGCCCTCGAGCGCGCTCCGGAACTGCACCGCGTCCTGCCAGCGCTTGTCCGGCTGCTTCTCGAGCGCGCGCAGGATCACCGCGTCGAGGCTCGGCGGGATGCGGCGGGTGGGCGCGATCTTCGCGAGCGACTGCGGCTTCTCGCGGATGTGCTTGGCCATCACCACGACCGCGTCTTCGTCGCGGAAGGGCGCCACGCCGGCGAGGAGCTGATAGAGCAACACGCCGACGCTGTAGAGGTCGCTGCGCGCGTCGAGCGGCTTCCCTTGGGCCTGCTCGGGCGACATGTAGCGCGGCGTTCCGAACACCGTGCCCGCTTGGGTCTCGAGCTGATCGAAGCGGTTCTCGCCTTCGAAGACCTTCGCGATCCCGAAGTCGAGCACCTTCACGACCGGCTGCGCGTGGCCCTCGACGTTCGCGAGGTAGATGTTGTCGGGCTTGAGGTCGCGATGGACGATGCCCTTCGCGTGCGCCTCGTGGAGCGACGAGAGGATCTGCGCGCCCACGCGGATGACCTCCGCCGGCGAGAGCGCACCTTCGCGTTCGAGGCGTTTGGTGACGAGCTCCCCCTCGAGGAGCTCCATCGCCAGGTAGAGCGTTCCGTCGTAGGTCTGCCCGAAGTCGAACACGCGCACCGTGTTCGGGTGCACGAGCAGGCTCATCGCCTTCGCTTCGCGGTGGAAGCGGGTGATGGTGTCGGGGTCCCAGCTCACCTCTTCTTTGAGGAGCTTCAGCGCCACGTCGCGATCGAGGCCGAGCTGCATCGCGCGATAGACCGCGCCCATGCCTCCACTGCCCACCCGCGCCTGGATGAGAAAGCGGTCGGCGATGGTGTGTCCGATCAGCGGATCGTGCTGGGCGAGCTCGACGGACATGCGGAGGGAGCCCGCAGGCTACCACGTTCGGGGTCCGTGGTGGTCTGCGTGACGCGAGCGTAAGGGAGCGTGAGAGGGCGCAGAGCTTCGCGAAAGAACTGCCGATTCGGGATCGGCTTCGAGGTCGCCGAGCCGACGTTCGAGGACGCCGACCTCACCCGCCCACGGAGGGGCCGGGCGCGCAGAACATCAGCCAGGTCTCGCCGCCACCCGAGCCGAGCTGCGGCCGGCAGACGTTGCCCTCGCCGCACTGCCGGCTGTTGCAGCAGGCCTCGTCGACGGTACTGCTCCCACAACGTCCCGCGATCACGGCGTGCGAGACCCCGGTGAACGCCGCCGCGCCGACATCGAAGTAGCCGCAACGCGTGGCGCCGCAGTCCGAGCTGTCGGCGCAGTAGGCCTCCGCGTTGACGCATTCGGGCGCGCGGGTGACCCCGAAGCCGTCGCCGCGAAGCCGATCGCAGGTGACGTCGACCACCGAGTTCACGAGCACGTCGCGCCCCACGGTGCAGCACTGCTCGTTGCAGTCGTACGAGCTGGAGCACGAAGCGGGCGGCGTGCGGCGGCCGCTCACACATGCGAGCACGGCGCGCGATCCGTCGGGTCCGTCGCGGCGGAAGAGCGAGCAGGTCTGTCCCGCGCCGCAGTGCGCGTCGCTGCGGCAGGGCTGGATGCACGCGCTGTCCTCGCACCACCCCGAGCGACACGCCTCGTTGGCCCCGCACGGTGCACCCGCCGGGCTGCTGCCGAGGGTCGTGCGGCCGGTGGTCCCCTGCGCGAGCGTCGCGGGTAGACACGAGCGCGCGCCGTTGCCCGCGTCCCAGCAGAACTCGTCGCCACCGCAGTCGGCGTCGTTGCAGCACGCCCGCGCGCAGATGCGGTTGGAACCGGGGAGACGCAGCACACCGAGGTCGACGCACACCCCGCTGTCGCATTGGATGTCGGTCGCGCAGGTGGATCCGACGGGGAGACGCGGCTGGCACTCGCCCGTCGCGACGTCACACCACTGCCCCGCGATCGCACACTCGACCGGGTCGCATCCGGCCATCACGCACGTGGGCGGGCTCCGCGTGGTGTCGCAAATTTGTTCGGCCGGGCAGCCGTTCCGAACCGCTCGGCAGTCGTCGGGCACGCAGCCTCGACCGGGCTCGCAGATGGTGTCGGGAGCGACCGCGCTGCAGTCCTCGTCGAGCGGCGTGAGGTCGGTGGGGAACGCGGAGCCGTCGCAGTCGTGGTCGACGAAGTTGCACTGCTCTCGCGCGCCCGGATAGACGGAGTCGTCGTTGTCGTTGCAGTCGACCTTGGTCGGATCGTTCGGCATGCACGGCACGTCCGGATCCGCGCAGTCCTGCGTGCCGCAGACGTTGAAGCCGTCCTCGTCGAAGTCGAAGCCTTCGTCGATCCGCCCGTCGCAGTCTTCGTCGCGACCGTTGCAGAGCTCCGAGATCTCCGAGACCCCTTCGTCGACCCGACCGTCGCAGTCGTCGTCGCGGGAGTTGCAGCTCTCCGGCATCGGCACCGTGCACTCGGCCGGCTCGCAGAACCCGTCGCGGCAGGTCCAGCCGTCCGGACAGGGGTTTCCGAGGGTGGCGTCGCAGCGAACGCGATCGCTCGGCTCGGCGATCACGGAGCAGCCGAGCGAGACCGAGCTCACGAAGAGCCACGCCACGAGCGTCGAACGCATCACCACTGCCCCCGCCACGCGAGCCAACCGGAGTCGCCCGTCACGCCGAACGAGAACGCCGTCTCCACCGATCCGCCCGCTTCGTCGGGCTCGGCGTCACGCTCGTAGGTGCGCGAACGCAGCAGGTAGAGGAGGAGCGCCCCCACACAGGTCGCAGCACCGACTCCGAGGAGCACGTCGGTGGAGAGCCCGAGGCGACGGCTGCGATCGACGAGCGACTCGCGACGCGCCTGATCGTCGGAGACGCGCAACACGAAGTCCTCCGCGTCGCCCTTCGCGCGCAACGCGAGTCCGCCCGTCACGCCGCCCGCCGCCAGAATCGCCGCGCCCGAGCCGAGCGTGATCCAGAACGGGAGATCGACGACGCCTCGCTCACGCACGATCACGCGCGGGGCGAGCTGACGAAGGCTCTGCACCTGACCCTGCTGCGCGGCCTCGCGGAGCGCGAGCCAGTCGCGCGCGCCCTTGAGACGCCGGAGCGAGCTCTCCGCGGTTTCGCGTTCTTCGAGGTCGTCCGGAGAGAGGAGCTGCAGGTACTGCTCGGTGAAGCGGATCGCACGATCGAGCTCGCCCATGAGCTCGTAGACGCGTGCGAGGTTGTAGATGAGGGTCGGCGAGCCCGGATCGAGCTGCAGCGCGGCTTCGAGATCCTGCGCGGCCTCGGTGTAGCGACCGGCCTCGTAGTGCGCGCGCCCGCTCGCGAAGAACTCGAGCGCTTCGGGTGGCGGTTCACGGGTGGGTTGCGCAGCGAGGGGGCACACGAGCCCCAGCGACGTCAGCACGAGCGCCGAAGCAAGGAGCACCCGGAACGGAGGGCGCGGCATCATCGCGAACCGTACTCCAGCTCCTCGGTCCGGGTCACATCGTTTCGACGGGACGTGCCGGACACGGGCGGGCTCGTCGACTCCAGCGCCTCGGCCCGGTCATCTCGATACGACGAGGAGGGTGGACGGGCTACGGAAGGCTTCGCGGCGCGCACTCGCGTCGGAAGAAGAGGGAGGGTGTCAACGCGCCTACGTGGATGCTCAGGAAGCCTTGCGCGCGGCCCAGAGCGCGCGGAGCACCTTCGCCTGCGCGGGGCGACGAAGGGGGCCCTCGTAGAGCGCGAAGAGCTCGTTCATGAGCCGCTCGGCGCGCGGCGAGTCGAGCGGCTCGTCCGCGAGGTGGCGCCAGAGGAGCTTGCTGAGCGCCTGGTGCCGGTTCGCGGAGCGCATCGTCCGCGCGAGCAACGAGAGGCCCTCTTCGTTGCTGGGATCCTCACGCTCCGCGCGTCGCGCGAACGCGGCCGCGAGCCCAGGGCGCTCCAGCTCGTCGAGCGCGATCTGGGCGGCTTCGCGCCAAGCCTGGGCGCGCGCAGCCGAGGTGGTCGCCTCGCGGACGGCCTGCTTCGCGCGCGCGAGCTTCTGTCGCGCCTCCTTCGTCGCGGGGTCGCGCGCGAGGCGCGACTTCACGGCGAGGAAGATCACGAAGAGGACGACGGCGCCCAGGAGGGCCCAACGCATCGTGGGAGACACGCTGCGACGCTAGCAGGTTGCGGGCGCGCGCGTAGTGTTCGGTGCGCCTCCCCGCCATCGCGAGCCGCGCTCGAGCCGTGAGCGTACGAGCCGACGCGTGCTCGACCGGTGAGGCTCGTGCGCCGCGGGTGCTGGCGATCGAGGCTCGCCCTGGTAGCTTGCGCCCGATGCGTCGCGCGGTCCTCGGTGTCTTCTTCTTCGTCCTCGCCTGCGGCACGAACGGCGAGCGCGGTCGCGCCGAGCGTCCGCCCGCCGATCACGGCCCGCGCCCGGATCCGACGACGGACGCGCTCGGTGCCGCGCTGCACGACTGGGGCAAGGAAGCGCTGCCTCGCATGGCGCCCGAGCCGATCGAGATCCGGGGCGAGCTCGGTCAGGGCGAGGTGCAGGAGCACGTCGTCGTGCTGCTCGGCACCCACTGCTACACCTTCCTCGGGCTCGCGGACGAGGGCGTCACCGAGCTCGACCTCTTGCTCGTGAACCCTGCCGGCAGCGTGGTCTTCCAGGACGTCGACGAGGGGCGCCGCGCCAGCCTCGGTCTGAACGAGCAGATCTGCCCCGACGGTGCGGCGCAGTTCGAGGTGCGCGTGCGGGTGTTCTCGGGCGAAGGCAACTACGTCGTGAAGGCGTACGGGTATCAGGTGATCTGAACGCGGCCTCACCAGCGCCGCGGTGTCGTCGTCGTTCGTCCCGTTCGTCCCGTTCGTCCCGTTCGTCCCGTTCGTCCCGTTCGTCCCCCGTTCGTCCCGTTCGTCCCGTTCGTCCCGTTCGTCTCCGTGGACCGCCGCCGCTCTTCGCGCCGTTTCATCAGGGCGCGTCGATCGCGCCCGGAAACATCGCCAGCGGGATGCCTTCGTGGGTGCCCGCGACCACCGCGGCGAAGGACGCAGCGCGCGCGAGCGGCGCGTCGATCGTCGGGTTGGCGCTGGGTGCGCCAATCGCGCCAGGCGACGACGCGTCGTTCACCGCGAGTCCGAGTCCCGCCGTCACGTAGTCCACTAGCGAGCGCGGTCGGCCCGGCACGTACGTGATCTCCGCGTCCATCGGCAGGTCCGCGAGCTCACGCGCGCGATCGAGCGCCGCGAGGAAGCCCCCGAGCCGGTCGACGAGCCGCAGCTCACGCGCGGCGTCGCCGCTGTAGATGCGACCGCGTCCGAGCGCGTCGACCTCCCGCGTCGTGAGCCCACGCCCCTCCGCGACGCGCGCGAGGAAGAGCCGATACCAGCGGCGGATCGCGCGCGAGAGCTCGCGCCGCTCATCCGGCGTGAACGGTCGGTACAGACTCTCCGCGCCCGCGCGGCGTCCGCGACCGACCTGTTCGAGCCCGATGCCGAGGCGCTCCGCGAGCGGCGCGAAGTCGACCTTGCCGTAGAAGATGCCGATGGAGCCCGTCACCGTGGACGGCGCAGCCCAGATCTCGTCCGCCGCGCTCGCGACGTAGTAGCCGCCGCTCGCCGCCACCGCGCCGAGCGACGCGATCACGGGCTTGTGCGCGCGCGCGCGTCGGATCGCACGCCAAATGCGATCCGATGCGAGCGCCGAGCCGCCTGGGCTGTCGACGCGCAGCACGATCGCGGCGACCGACGTGTCGGCCGCGAGCGCGTCGATCGCGGCCACCACGGTGTCGCTCCCGCTCTGGTGGATCTCGACGATCGGGTAGTCGACGTTCGGGCCGTCGACCAGCGCGCCATCGATCACCACCACCCCGATGCGACGCGGCTGCCCGACGAAACGCGCGTCGTCGCTCGGCGCCTGCGTGCGTCGCCGCGCGGTGCCGGTGATCGCCCGCAGGTCCTCACCGAGCAAGACGACGTCGCGGGTGCCCGCGAGCAGCCCGAGCTCCACCGCGTCCTCGGGCGCGTGTGGTCCCTCGTCGATCCAGCGCGCCGCCTCCTCTTCGCTCACGTCGCGATCGCGCGCGAGGTCCGCCACGATGCGTGCGTGCACGTCCGCCACGAGCGCCTCGCGCTGCGCGATCGCCGGCGCTGTCGAGCGTGAACGCGTGTATTGCTCGACCGCGCTCTTGTGCTCGCCGATGCGCACGAAGTCCGCGCGCACGCCGAGCGATCGCAGCGCGTCGCCGAAGAGCATCACGTCGAGCGAAGGCCCATAGAGTCGCACGTAGCCCGCGGGATCGACGAACGCCGCGCGGGCCGCGCCGCACGCGTAGACCTCCGAGCCGGTCGGGGCTTCGAAGTGACAGACCACCGGTCGACCCGCGGCTTGCAGCGCGAGGATCGCTTCGCGCAGCTCTTGGGCGTGCGCGCTCGAGAGGCCGCTCTCGCGGAAGCGCAACAACACGCCACGCACGCGGGGATCGACACGATCGCGATCGAGCCGATGCAGCAGCCCGAGCATGCCGCGCGCCCCACCCTTCACGTCGAGCTCGTCGACCACGCCAGGCGTCGGCAACGCGTCCGGACGAGACGCTTCGCCGATGCGCGCGTGACCGATCCACGCCCCGTCCGAGAGACCGTCACCGAGCGCGACGCCGCCGCCGACCGTCGCGCCGTCCCACGCGAGATCGAGCCCCACGAGCGCGCGCACGTTCGCGTCGCCCCTCAGGTCGTCGCCTTCGATCGCGCCCCAGAGCTGCCCGAGTCGCGGCACCACCACGCGCGCGATCCCACGCGCGCCCACGCGGCCGCGATCGTCGAGCGCCGCGCCGACCTCGAAGAGCAGATCGTCGCGCCCGAAGGGCCGAAGCTGCGCCGCGAGCTCGAAGGTCGCGGCGAGCCCTTCCCCACCGCCCACCAGCCCGGCCGGCGCGAGCAGGTCGTGGCCCACGAAGCCGAGCGCGAAGAAGCTGGTGGGACGCCAGGTGATGCCGAGGTCGAGCGTCGCGCTGCCGCCGAGCGGACCGTCGCTCGCGAGGAAACGCGCCGCGCCGCCGATCGCGAGCCGGCGGTCGCGCGCCCACGCGAGCGCGAGCGAGAAGCGCCCCCGCTCCGCG
>CALJLK010000583.1 GCA_937982655.1 uncultured Sandaracinus sp. | reverse complement strand
ACGGTCTCCGACTCCGTCACGGTCTCCGACTCCGTCACGGTCTCCGACTCCGTCACGGTCTCCGACTCCGTCACGGTCTCCGACTCCGTCATGGTCTCCGACTCCGTCGCGGACTTCCTCGCGGGCACCGCGCCGTCCCTGAGCGTCCGCGCCCCCGCGTGCTATGCCCCCGCTTCGATGTCGGAGCCGCTCGATCTCGACGCCGCGCTCCAGCGGCTCTTCGGATTCGACACCTTCCGGTCGTGGCAACGCGACGCGGTGAAGGCGCTGCTCGAAGGCGAGCGACGCGTGTTGGTGGTCGCGCCCACCGGCGGTGGCAAGTCGCTCACGTACCAGCTCCCCGCCGCGCTCCTGCCCGGCACGAGCGTCGTCGTCTCGCCGCTCATCGCGCTGATGGAGGACCAAGTCCGTTCGCTGCGCGCGCGCGGGATCTCCGCCACGTGGCTCGCGTCGAGCGCCTCTCGCGACGAGCTTCGGCAGCGCGAGGGCGAGCTGCTGCGCGGGGAGCACAAGCTGGTGTTCATCGCGCCCGAGCGGCTCGCGAACGAACGCGCGGTCGCGCTGCTCGAGCGCCTGTGTCCGCCGCTCGTCGCGATCGACGAGGCGCACTGCATCAGCCAGTGGGGGCACGACTTCCGGCCCGACTACCTGCGGCTCGGTGAGCTGCTGAAGCGCCTGCAGCCCGAGCACGTGCTGGCGTGCACCGCGACCGCGACGCCGCCCGTGCGCGAAGAGATCCTCGCGCGGCTCGGGATGAGCGACGCGCGCGTCGTGCTGCGAGGCTTCGCGCGCCCGAACCTGCACCTCGAAGCCCGCACGCTGGAGACGAAGAAGGAACGCGAGCGCGCGATGATCGCGGCCCTCAAAGAAGCCGTCGGCGACCCGAAGAAGCCGCGCGGCGCCGCGATCGTCTACGCCGCGACGCGCAAGGAGACGGAGACGATCGGCGCCACCCTCGCGGGGCTCGGCTACCGCACCGGCGTCTACCACGCGGGGCTCGAGAGCGACGACCGCGCGCACGTGAACCAGCTCTTCGCGGAGCGGAAGGTCGACGTGATCACCGCGACGATGGCCTTCGGCATGGGCATCGATCGCGCGGACATCCGGCTCGTGGTGCACGCGCAGGCTCCGAACAGCATCGAGGGCTACTACCAGGAGGTCGGACGCGCGGGCCGCGACGGCCAGCCCGCGAAGGGGCTGCTGCTCACGTCGGCGGCGGATTTTCCCCTGCGGCGCCGGCTGATCGAGCGCCCGTGGTCCGAAACGCCTCCGCCGAGCGCCACGGTCGAGCGGCAGTGGAAGCTCTTCCTCGATCTGATGCGCTACGTGGAGGCCGGGAGCTGCCGCCACGACTTCATCCTCCGCTACTTCGGCGACGAAGAAGAGGTCCTCGGCGGCTGCGGACATTGCGACGTGTGCACGGCGATCGAAGACGGGACGCACGACGCGGCGGTGGACGACGAAGTGGTGCGCAAAGCGCTTGCGGGCGTGGCGCGCGCGAACCGGCAGATCGGGCTCGGCTCGATGGCGCAGCTCCTCGTCGGCAAGAAGAACACGAAGCTCGTGCGCTTCGAGCGGCTCTCGACGTACGGGATTCTGAGCGACCGCGAGCTCGAGTGGGTGACCGCGCTCTTGCGGCGCTTGGTCACCGCGGGCCTGCTCGAGATCACGGGCGACGCGTACCCGCTGGTGGGGCTCTCCGCGAAGGGCGTCGCGGTGATGAAGTCGTTGCAGGAGTCGCGGGTGATCTTGCCGCCGGTGCGACGGCGACGGTCGAAAGAAGAACGCGCACGCGATCGAGGGACACGCACGCGTGGAGGCAGCGAGCGCGTGGAAGAGGACGCGACGTCGGGCCTCTCGCCGAAGGAGCGCGAGGCCTACGAGCGCCTGCGCGAGGCGCGTGGGGAGCTCGCGAAGAAGGCCGGCTCGCCGGCGTACGTGGTCTGCTCGAACCGCACGCTCGCGGCGATCGCGAAGCAGCGTCCGCGCGATCTCGGGCAGCTCCTCGAGGTGCCGGGCATGGGGCCGATGCGGGTGGACGCGTACGGCAAGGAGCTGCTGGCGGCGTTGCGCGGGGAGTGAAGCGCGGCGACCACGACCACGACCACGACTCGGACTCCGACGAGGCTTCGGTAACTCCCCAGCCCGTTCGACCGTCGGATCTGCATTCCGCGCCTCGCGCTGCTACGAAGAAGACGTCGTGGGAAAGATCCTCCTGCTCCTGTTCACCGTGGTCCCGCTCGTGGAGCTCTGGCTGCTCCTCTTCATCGGCGATCACATCGGCTTCTGGCCCACGGTCGGCATCGTGCTCGCCACCGGCATCCTCGGCGCGACCCTGGCGAAGCACGAGGGGCTCCGCGTGGTGCGGCGTTGGCACGAAGCCACCGCGCGCGGCGAGCTCCCGGAAGACGGTGTGCTCGGTGGGCTGCTGGTGCTCGTCGGTGGCATCTTCCTGATCGCGCCCGGCGTGCTCACGGACGTGACGGGCTTGCTGCTGCTCTTCCCGCCCACGCGACGGCTCGTCGCGGGCTTCGTGCGGCGTCGATTCGAGCGCGGGCTGTCGAGCGGCGCGGTCCGCGTCACGCAGGTCGGCGGCGCGCAGGTCTTCACGTGGGGCGCGGGCATGGGCGCGTCGGGGCCGTCGGTGATCGACGTCGAAGGCGCCGACGTGACCGAAGAGCGGCGTCCGAAGCTTCCGCGCGACGAGTGATCGGAGATCACCTCCTCACGCACGTTCACGCACGCAGCCGCATTCGCGCAGATCACCCGCGATTCACGAGGGATCCGCGCAACAACGAAACCCGATCCCGTCGAGCTCCTGGTCGGGCGGTTGCCAGAGCGGGCTTCGACGCACGCAGACCGCTTCGTCGCCTCCGACCGAGAACCCGCCGCCGCCGAGCGCGCGGGTCATGCCCGTCGAGTCGGCGTCCGCCATCCACTCGTACGCGTTGCCGCTGAGATCGAAGACCCCTTCCGGCGTCACGCAGCGCGCACGCCGCCCGGTGGGCTCGAGCGCTTTGGGCTCGCTCGGCCCGAGGCCTTCGGCCGTGTTGCAGCGACCCGGCTCGTACTCGTCGCCGTAGGGGTACGCGCGCCCCGTCTCGCCCGCGCACGCGCCCTGCCACTCCGCCACCGTGCAGAGCCGATGCCCGGCCGCCTCGCACGCGGCGCGCGCGCGCTCCCACGAGGTGATCGCGCTCGGCAACACGTCCGCGCGCGAGACCGCACGACCGTCCTCGATGCGCGCCTCGTATCGGTCGATGCAGACGTTCGCGTGGGGAACGTGCGCCATGCGCGCGGGGCACGGACCGACGCGTGCTTCGTCGGCGTCCACGTTCGCGTTCGCCGCGTTCGCGCTCCCTCCATTCGCAGCGTTCGCGCTCCCTGCGTTCGTGCTCGCCGCGTTCGTGCTCGCCGCGTTCGCGTTCGCCGCGCTCGCGTTCGCAGCGCTGGCGCTCTCTTCGCCGTGCTCGCGCACCGACGTCCGTGCGCTCGTCGCCGACTCCGAAGAGCAGGCGACGAGGCACACCCACGAGACACCGAGCACGTGGCGGGAGAGGCTCACGTGCTCAGTACGCCCAGCTCGCTTCCGCGGAGTGGAAGATCGGCCGCGCGTCGGTCGCCGTGCGCGCGAGGCGCACGTCGATCCGCAAGTACCGTCCACGCGTGAGCGGCGGCGCGCAGGTCGAGAGATCCGCCGGCGAGGTCGTGAAGGGGCCACACGGGGTCGCCGCGTCGAGCCCCGCTTCGGTGTCGGCCACGCGCACGAAGACCTCCACGGACGTCCCGGCAGGCACCGTCGCGTCCCAGCGCACCGAGCTCCAATACGCCGCGTCGTAGCCGGAGTCGAAGACCTGACGCCACCAGCCCTCGGGCGCGATGAACGTACGCAGGAGGTGACCGGTCATGTCGGAGTAGGAGTAGAGCTCCTGACCCGCGACGACCGGATAGGTTGCGACGCGCGCGCACGTGTCTTGGTCGTAGACGTTCACGTAGCCACCGTAGCGGTTCGGCGACCAGATGCGTCCGCGGCGATCGACCGCCACGCCGTGCGGGCGGCAGTTGTCGCCCGAGCACGCCACGCCCGGCGAGCTGATTGGCGTGCCGTTGCAGATCGCGTTGCCCGTCGCCGGATCGATCTTCACGACCTGGTTCGTCCCGTAGCGCGAGCCCCACACGGCACCGTCCGGATGCACGGTCACGGCGGTGACGTTGTTGACGGAGGTGTTGGTGACCACGCCGTCCGTGGTGCGCATCGAGTGCACGACGTTGCCGCCGCCGCCATTCCAGCCGCCGAGCCACACGCGCCCCGTGCCGTCCGCTGCGACGCCGTAGTACGACGGGTTCGTAAAGCTGACCCAGGTCCCCGTGCGCGTGTCCATGCGCACCGCCGGCTGCGACGAGGTCCAGATGTAGCCGTCCGGATCCGCGGCGAGGCCGTAGATGTTCACGTTGACCGCGTACGTGTTCAGGATGCGGCAGCGCGTGGGTGTGCCGACCTCGGTCTCGGTGCCGCTGATGCGGTAGAGCGTGCGGCCGTCCCAGGTGCCCGCCCACACGTTGCCGTCGCCGTCGATCGCGAGACCGCGCACGAGGCCCGGCACGTCCGCGCGGCAGATGAGCGAGCCGTCCGACTCGTTCAGGTGCACGACGTTCGACGCCGTCACCGAGCTCGTGTTGTTGAAGCCGCGGTTGCCGACCCAGACGCTTCCGTCGAGGGCGACCGCAGTGCGGCTCGGCCACGTGCCGTGGCTCGTCACGCGCCACTCCACCGCGCCGGTCTCGGTGTTCACCTTCGCGACCTGGTTGAGCTGCGTGACCGCGATGTAGATGAAGTCGTTGTCGAAGACGCTCTGCCCGAGCGTCACGCCGTCCGGGAAGTCCGGGTGCGGCTCGATGCCTTCGCAGGTGCGACCCGCGGCCGTGCAATCGCTCGGCATGTCCCAGCCGTCCGTGAAGCACGGCTCGGGGAAACACGTGCCACACGCGTTGGTGACGCCTTCGTCGACGATCGCGTCGCAGTCGTCGTCCATCCCGTTGCAGGTCTCGATCGGATCCGCTTCGCCGCAGACACCGCACGAGTTGACCAGCCCCTCGTCGAGCCGTCCGTCGCAGTCGGTGTCGACGCCGTCGCAGCTCTCCGTGCCGTCGCAGTAGCCGCAGGTGTTCGAGCCCGCCGCCCAGCGCTCGTCGACCTCGCCGTCGCAGTCGTCGTCCACGCCGTTGCAGACCTCGGGCGCCGGCATCACCTGCCCCGTGCACTCGCCCCAGCGCGTGAACTCGTCCGTCGTGCAGACCTGTGTGCCGGCCACGCAGCGACCGACCCCCGCCGAGCCCGCGGGTCCGCCGTAGCAGGCCTGCGTCGCGTCGGGCTCGCACGCGCAGCCGTCGTCGACCACGCCGTTGCAGTCGTCGTCGAGCCCGTTGCCGCACTCGTCGCTCGCGGCCGGCATCCCACAACCGCCGCAGCGGTTGGTCACGCCTTCGTCGGCCACGCCGTCGCAGTTGTCGTCGCGCCCGTTGCAGGTCTCGGCCGCGCCCGGGAAGATCGTCGCGTCGTCGTCGTCGCAGTCGACCGGCCAGGGCGATCCGTCGCCGTCCGTGTCGCGGCAGCCTTCGTCGACGACACCGTCGCAGTCGTCGTCGATCGCGTTCGCTGCGCCACCCGCGCACTCGTCGCTCGGCAAGACCTCGCCGACGCAGGTGCCCCACATCGTCGCGCCCTCCGCGCTCGCCACGCAGTCACGACGCCCACCCGCGCACGCACCCACGCCGTCGGTGCCGAAGGGTCCCTCGTAGCAAGGCTGGTTCGTCGGCGGCTCGCACTCGCAGGTGGTTCCGTCCGCGCACTCGCAGCGGTAGTCGCACTCGCAGTCTTCGTCCGCGCGACCGTCGCAGTCGTCGTCGAGCTCGTTGCCGCAGATCTCGACCGGCTCGACGTCGCTGCACTCACCACACGCGTTGCGGAGCCCTTCGTCGGACGAACCGTCGCAGTCGTCGTCGAGCCCGTTGCAGCTCTCGTCACCCGGGCCGACCTCGCCGCCGCACTCGCCGACCTCACCGGGCGCGAGGCAGAGCGCGACGCCCGTGCGGCAGATGCCGACGTTGCGGGTGCCGACCGGTCCGCCGTAGCAGGCGATGCGTTGACCGGTGTCGCAGTCGCACTCCGGCTCGTCGGTGGTTCCGTCGCAGTCGTCGTCGAGCCCGTTGCCGCAGAGCTCGCTCGCGTCCGGGTTCACGCCGGGCTCGCGGTCGTCGCAGTCGTCGCCGCGCGTGCAGTCGTCGCTGCGGCCGAAGAAGCCGTCGCGGTCGACGTCGAGGCAGCTCTCGCTCGGACCCGAGTCACCGCCGTCCGGGCGCGGTCCGGAGTCGGGCGGCTCGACGCAGCGATCGTCCACGCACGACCAACCGACGGGGCAGTCGTCCGCGGAGTCGCAACCAGGGTCGGGGGAGCCGCCGCAGTCGCACGCCGCCAACGAGACGCACATCCACGCCCACGGCCACGCCCATCGAAGCTTCCGCATGCTCGCCCATCCCGCCGGAGTCCCGGCTCCAACCGACTGTTCTTCTCGACGGCGCGCCACGTGGTGGTGGCGCGTGCTCGAATCGCCCGATCCGTGAAAACTCTACCCCGGACGAGGGTATCCACTCAACGGAGTTTTCCGCGCTCGTTGCAAAACCTTCGTGACGGGCCGTGAGGTGCTATCGGAGCCCCATGCGGACCTCGACCTTCGCGACCCTCGTCGCGCTCCTCGTGAGCGCATCCCTCGGCTGCGGACCCCGCCCCGAAGGCCAACGCCCGACCACGCTGGAGCCCGCGCCCGAGCCGACCCCCGAGCCCGCCGTGGTGGCGCAGCTGCCCGAAGAAGCACCGCCGCTCGGCCAACTCTCCGACGACGTGGTGCCGCTGCGTTACCGGCTCGCGCTCGAGATCGTGCCCGACCGCCACGGCTTCCACGGCGTGGTCGAGATCGACGTGCGCGTCGCCTCCGAAACGAGGCGCGTGTGGCTGCACGGCGATCGCATCGTGCCGAGCGCGGCCACGATCCGCAGCGGCGAGACCGAGCACGTCGCGACCTACACGCAGGTGCACGACGACGGCGTCGCGCAGCTCGTGACGGACGCGCCGATCGCAGCCGGTGAAGCGACGATCCGCATCGAGTACGATGCGCCCTTCAACCGCGCGCTGCGTGGTCTCTACCGCGTCGACGTCGGCAGCTCGGCGTACGCGTTCACGCAGCTCGAGGCAGTGAGCGCGCGCCTGGTCTTCCCCGGCTTCGACGAGCCGCGCTTCAAGGTGCCGTTCGAGCTGACGGCGAAGGTGCGCGCGGACGACGCCGCGATCTTCAACACGCCCGAGCTCGCGCGCGAGCCCGCGGGCGACGGGATGGTCACCGTGCGCTACACGCCGACGCCGCCGCTGCCGACGTACTTGCTCGCGCTCGCGGTCGGTCCGCTCGACGTCGTCGAGCACGCGGCGATCCCCGCCACGCCGCTGCGCGATCGGCCGATCCCGCTGCGAGGTCTGGCCGCGCGCGGCAAGGGCGACGAGCTCGCGTACGCGCTGCAGAACACCGCGAAGATCCTCGTCGCGCTCGAGGAGTACTTCGGCGTCGCGTATCCCTACGAGAAGCTCGACATCGCGGCGGTGCCCGACTTCGCGGCCGGCGCGATGGAGAACCCCGGGCTCATCACCTTCCGCGAGACGTTGCTCCTGCTCGGCGACGGAGCGAGCGCACCCGAAGGGCAGAAGCGCGCGTACGCCTACGTGATGGCGCACGAGCTCGCGCACCAGTGGTTCGGCAACCTCGTGACCATGCGCTGGTGGGACGACCTCTGGCTCAACGAGGCGTTCGCGACCTGGATGGGCGGGAAGATCACGGGCCAGCTCTGGCCCTCGTACCGCGCGGACCTCTCGGAGCTCGAGTCGACCGGCTACGCGATGCGCTCGGACTCGCTCGTGAGCGCGCGGCAGATCCGGCAGCCGATCGAGAGCAATCACGACATCCGCAACGCGTTCGACTCCATCACCTACCGCAAGGGCGGCGCGGTGCTCGCGATGTTCGAACGTTGGATGGGCGAAGAGGTCTTTCGTCGCGGCATCCAGCAGTACGTGCGTACGCACGCGAACGGAAACGCGACCTACGAGGATCTCTTGTCCGCGCTCTCCGAGGCCGCGGGGCGCGACGTGGGCACCAGCTTCCGCACGTTCCTGTTCCAGCCGGGCCTGCCGTATCTGCAGACCGACGTGAGCTGCCCGGACGGGACGCTCAGCGCGATGAACGAAGACGGCACGAGCGAAGAGATCCGCGGTCCGCGCATCGGCAGCGTGTCCTTCCGTCAATCGCGCTACTTCCCGATTGGTTCGCAAGGTGGCGCGCCGCAGAGCTGGCAGCTCCCGGTGTGTGTGCGTTGGGCCGCCACCGCACGCGGCGAGCCGCAGACGACGTGCACGCTGCTCGAGTCGCCGCAGGGCGGCATCCAGCTCCCGGCATGCCCCGCCTGGGTGCATCCGAACGCCGATGGCGCGGGGTACTACCGCTTCGCGCTGAAGGCCGAGGATCTCGCGAAGCTGCGCGGCGCGTGGGCGCGACTCTCGGAGCGCGAGCAGATCGCCCTCGCGGACAGCCTCGGCGCCACGTTCGACGCGGGGACCCTCTCCGCGAGCGACTACTACGCGAGCCTCGAGCCGCTCGCGCGCAGCACCGTGCGGCCGATCGCGCAGGGCCCGACGGGCGCGCTCGCGTTCGCGCGCGACGAGCTGCTCACCGAGGCCGAGCTCCCCGCGCTGCAGCGCTTCTCGTCGCGGCTCTACGGTCCGCAGCTCCGACGCCTCGGATGGGCACCGCGGCGCGGCGAGGACGGCGAGCAGGCGATCCTGCGCGCGGCGGTGATCTCGCAGCTCGCGTTCGTGGCGCGCGATCCCGCGGTGCGACGCGAGGCCACGCGGCGCGCGCTCGCGTACCTGAAGCTCGGGGGCGACGGCAGCGTCGATCGCGCTGCGCTCGATCCGAACCTCGTGGGCACCGCGTTGGTGGTCGCGGTGCAAGACGGAGACGCGGCGCGCTTCGAGCAGATGCGCGCACGTTTCTTCGTGACCGACGACGCGCTGCTGCGGGGACAGCTCCTCGGCGCGCTCGGCTCGGTGCGCGATCCGGCGCTCGCGGCGCAGGCGCGCGAGCTCGCGCTCGACGAGCGCGTGCGGGTGAACGAGCTGTGGACGCCGCTCGGCGCGCAGATCGGCATGCCGGAGACCCGCGAGGCGACGTGGGCGTTCCTGACCGAGCGCTTCGACGCGCTCGCGGCGCGACTCGACGGTGGCGCGGGCGGACTGCCGAGCTTCGCGGGCGCGATGTGCTCGAACGAAGCCGCGGACGCCGCGCAGGCGTTCTTCGGCGAGCGCGTGGCGAGCTTGCCGGGCGGGCCGCGCAACCTCGCGAGCGCCGTCGAGCGCGCGCGCCTGTGTGCGGCGAAGGTCGAGGCCCATCGGGAGAGCGCGCGGAGCTTCTTCGCGCGTTGACGCGCGTCGCCGCGGGGTGTGCTAGCGTCGGCACATCGCGCGGGGCGCTCCGAGCAGCGGAGCTGAGAAGGACCCGTCGAACCTGATCCCGTTAGCACGGGCGTAGGGAACGCGATGGGGCTCTCGGCTCCGTGATGCGTCTCCACTGCGTCCACGGAGACCGTCATGAGCGACTCGAGCATCCCCCTCCCCCTCCGTGGCGCGCCGAACCCCTCGAGCACGAAGGCCGGCACCACGCCCGGCTCCTTCGCGAACGCGGCGGACGTCGGCGGCCCCCTCTCCTACTCCTCGCCCGACACGCCGGGCATGCCGAAGCCGAGCGAGAAGACCGCGTGGGACTTCTTGCCCGAAGGCTGGACGGTCGAGCGCGACGCGATGGGTCGCCGCGTCGAAGGCGCCTTCGCGATCGCGCCCGCCGGCTTCTTGCCGATCACGCAGCTCGAGCACGCGCGGCTCGGCATCGTGACGCGCGAGATGAAGCTCGCCGCCGAGCGTGAGCCGCACCTCTCGGCCGAGCAGATCCGCGACGAGATCGCGGCCGGCCGCATGATCCTGCCCGCCAACCGCACCCACCTCGGGTTCTCTCTGGAGCCGATGGTGATCGGCCGCGCGAGCAAGACGAAGGTGAACGCCAACATGGGCGCGTCGCCGATCTCGAGCGGCACCGACGAAGAGGTCGAGAAGCTCCGCTGGGCCGAGCGCTGGGGCGCGGACACCGTGATGGATCTGTCGACCGGTGGTGATCTCGACGAGTGCCGGCGCGCGATCCTGAAGGCGTCGCGGGTGCCGATCGGCACGGTGCCGATCTACTCGATGATCCTCGGCAAGAAGATCGAGGACCTCACGCTCGACGACATCCTCGCCACGCTGCGCCACCAGGCCGCGCAGGGCGTGGACTACTTCACGATCCACGCGGGCGTGCTCCGCGAGCACCTGCCGCTCGTGAAAGACCGTTTGATCGGCATCGTGAGCCGCGGCGGATCGCTGCTCGCGAAGTGGATGATCGTGCACGGCAAGCAGAACCCGATGTACGAGCACTTCGAGCTGATCTGCGACGTGATGCGCGAGCACGACGTGAGCTTCTCGCTGGGCGACGGCTTGCGGCCCGGTGGGCTCGCGGACGCCTCCGACGCCGCGCAGCTCGCGGAGCTCGCGACGCTGGGCGAGCTGACGGAGCGCGCGTGGCGCAAGGGCGTGCAGGTGATGGTCGAAGGTCCGGGCCACGTGCCGCTCGATCAGATCGAGTTCAACATGAAGCTCCAGCGGCGGCTCTGTCACGGCGCGCCCTTCTACGTGCTCGGGCCGCTCGTCACCGACGTCTTCCCCGGGTACGACCACATCACGAGCGGGATCGGCGCGACGAGCGCCGCGTACCACGGCGCCTCGATGCTCTGCTACGTGACCCCGAAGGAGCACCTCGGGCTGCCGAAGAAGGACGACGTGAAGCAGGGCTGCGTCGTCTACAAGATCGCGGCCCATGCGGCGGACGTCGCGCTCGGCATCCCCGGCACCCGCGACTGGGACGACGATCTCACGCGCGCCCGCGCGGCGCTCAATTGGGAAAAACAATTCGAGCTCTCGTTCGATCCGGACCTCGCGCGCGCGTTCCACGACGAAGATCTCGACGTCGACACCGACTTCTGCGCGATGTGCGGCCACGACTGGTGCTCGGTGCGCATCAGCAAGGAGATCGTGGAGTTCGCGAGCGGCAAGGCGGAGGGCTTCGAGCGCGAGCGGGTCGTCCGCTCGCCCGCGCTCACGCCGGAGCAGCGCGCGATCCTGGAGCAGCGCGGATACCTGCCGCCCGAGGAGCTGCATCGCCTCGCGACCAAGACGCGCAAGGCGGTCGGCGCGGACAAGGGCCAGAAGGCGGGCTGCCACAGCGACTACGTGGATCCGGACGCGGCCGAGCACATGCAGAGCCAGAAGCTGGTGAAGCTCGGGAAGAAGCCGGAAGCGCGCGCGTGAGAAGGCGTCTCGCTGCCTTCGTCGAGGTCGACGTCGACTGCGTGGACGTGGACGTGGACGTGGACGTGGAGGACGTGGACGTGAACGTGAACGAGACGCAGGTCACGGTCACGTCGCCGCTCACGTCGCCGACCACGTCGCCGACCACGTCGCCGACCACGTCGACGTCCACGACCACGACCACGACCACGATTCGCCTGCTTGACCCGAAAGGTCGCGCGGAGGGTACGAATCCCGGTAGGGTTTCGCCCGAACGGGCGCTGCGGTGACCCGGTAGGGATCCTCCCGAACGAAGGAGTAGCGATGTCGAAGCGTGGGCATGCAACGTGGTTGGGACTCTTGCTCGTGGGCCTGCTCGCCTGCGGCGGCGGCGGCGAGACGGAAGGCGGCGGCGGAGAAGACACCTCGGGCGGCGAGCAGGATCTCTCGGCGTTCGAGGGTCCGATCACCGGCGACGCGACCGCGGGTGCGACGGTGTACGCGAACAACTGCGCGGGCTGTCACGACGCGGGCGCGCCGAACCTGCGCGAGCACGGTCACAGCATGTCGACGGCCGAGGTCCGCTCGCTGATCCGCAACGGCTCGGGCCGCATGCCCGGGTTCAACGAGGGCACGCTCTCAGCCGCGGATCTGGAGAACGTGATGGCGCACCTCCAGAGCGAGTTCGGGTTCTTCGCGAACTGATCGTTTCGACGTACGACGCGCGGAAGGCCACGCGAGCGATCGCGTGGCCTTCGCCGTTCCGTCCGTGAGGGACTGCGTCGGACGGTCCTGTCG
>CALJLK010000582.1 GCA_937982655.1 uncultured Sandaracinus sp. | reverse complement strand
GGGGGCACGGCTCGTCGTCGGTTCGGCAGTCCCCGCCGAGGCACTCGCGCGCGAACGAGACCTCGACGTCCGCGAAGAACGGGTCGACGTACGGGTCGTCGATGGAGAGCGTGTAGGTGTCGAGCGTGGGCTCGCCGGCGAGCTGGAGGACGAGGTACGGGCGGTCGACGGCCGCGTCGAGCTCGAGGCGCGGGGCCACGCTCGGATCGACGTCGAGCGTGTGGCTCGCGCTCCGGAGCGCGATCGCGGACGCGCGCGGCAGCGACCACGCCGGGGTGATCGCGCGCGGATCGGTGAGGAAGTAGACGTGGAGCACGACCGGCGCGCGCGTGCTCTGCAGCCGCGCGAAGTCGAGCCCCGTGAGCGTGTCCGCGCGCTCGCGGAGCAGGACGAGACGATCCGGCATCAGCGCACCTCCAGGCGCGTGCTCTGTCGGAAGCCGCCCACGAAGCCGTCGCCGGAGGGACGGCGACGCACCACGTAGCGCACCGTCACGACCACGAGCTCGCGCCCGAGCTCCACGTCGATGCCTTCGACCGCGATTTGCGTGGTGAGCGAACGCTCGAGCGCGGCGAGGATCGTGGTCTGCAAGAGCGTCGCGGTCGCTTCGTGGCTCGGCGCGAAGAGGAGGCGGCGAATGCCGGCGCCGAAGTCCGGTCGGTTCACGCGCTCGCCCGGCGACGTGAGCAACACCTGGCGCACGAGTCCGTCGACGTAGCGGTCGTAGCTCGGCTCGTCGCGCAGGCGCGGCTTGCCGGTCGCGCCGGGCGATCGGTCGGTGGCGAGAGGGAAGCGCAGCGCGCGGGGAGGTCGAGCCATGGTGCGGTCCTGCTCGGTCAACGGATGCGGATGCGGGGGTGGCCCTGAGCGACGAGCACCGTCGCGCTGCTGCCGCCGATCGTGGCGAGGCCGCTGGCGTTCGAGGGCAGCGCGGGCACGCCGTGCAGGCGGACGCGGGTGCTGCCGAACGAGAGCCGGCCGATGCCCCCGGGGAAGGTGAGGTGATCGACGAGGCCGACCCACGGACCGAAGGTGGTGCGCACCTGCTTGGCCGGGCCGACCGCGGAGGTGGCGACCACGCCGGCTGCTTGGAGCTGCCACGCCGCCGCGACGACCGGGGTGCTCACGTGACCTCCAAGGCGCCGTCGTTGATCGACACCGCGGTGGCGGAGACCTCGACCTTGCGACCGTTCGCGCCCTTCGCGAGCACCGTCGAGCTCTCGAGCGAGAGATCGATCGCGGTGAGCACGATGCGGGTGTCGCCGTCCGCTTCGATCGAGATCTCGCCCTTCTCGTCGTCGATGCGCAGCCAGAACGTCTCCGTGCGCAGCGACTTCACGCTCGGCTTCGCCTCCGCGGCCTCGAGGTCGTCCTCGGCCCAGAAGCAACCCGTCCAGATCGGGTACGAGGGATGCCCGCCTTCGAACTCGACCCACACGCCGGTGTTCGGCTCCGGCAGCAGAAAGAGCCCGCGGCGGCGCCCCGCGTAGGGAACGCAGGGCATCGCCCAGACCTCGAGCTCGCCGAGCACCGCGGGCACCCGCACGCGCAGGCGACCGCGGTGTTGTTCGTCGTCGGCGTCGACGACCACGCCTCGGTACTTGCCGAAGAAACGAGGTCGTCCGCGGGAGTCGAGGTCGTCCATGGCAGAATCTCTCTCGAAGCGCTTCGAAAACAATCGTGATTGACGAGTGAGCACAGAGCGCGACGCGCCCCGATCATTCGACGGAGTTGCGGGCGAGCTCGAGCCGCATCGCGTGTCCGGTGCGGCTCACCCGGTGGACGACGCTGCGCACGAGCCACGCGCCGCCGTAGCGGCGTCCCGCGCCCACCACCTGCACGACGTCGGCGGGGCGCAGTACGCCGCCGTACGCGTCCACGCTCGTCTCCGTCGACGCGGTCAGGAACCAGGCGTCGTCGTCGAGCGCGGCGCGCTGCGCGGCGGAGCGCTCTTCGAGGCTGCCCGCCGCGGTGACGGGGCTCGCCACGCGCCCTCGCGACGCGCCGACGGTGCGGCCCCCGATCGGGCGCGCTTCGGGGCCACCGAGCTCGTCGCGCAGCGCGTCCGAAGGCGTGCCGAGCGGGAGTCCGCTGAGCGCGGTCGAGCGCACGTGCGACTCGCCGCGCTCGTGCACCTCGAAGGCTTCGAGGGTGCCGCAGGGCGGCGCGCCGGGGGCGGTCTCGCCGCCGCTCACGTAGAGCCTCGCGTCGCCGGTCGGGACCAGGCGCGGCGGCGACTCGCTCGCTTCCCGCGGCGGCACCGGCTCCAACCCCGCCACCACGCGCACGCGGTCGCCGTCGAGCTCGGGGCGCACGAAGAAACGCACGCCGTGCAGCCCGGCGATCTGCTCGAGGGTCGCGCGCACGGTGCCGAGCGGCCGCACGGGATGGTCCGCGTCGACCGCGACGCGATCGAGGCCGCCGATGGAGGTCCGATCGAAGACCCGCTCGAGGAGGCGACGAACGAGATCCGCGTAGGGCTCCTCGTGCTGCGGTGCTTCGGTCGCGGCGTCCAGGCGCTCGAGCAGCACGCTGCGGTCTTCGCCGCGAAGCTCCAGCGTGGAGCCCACGATGCCGCGCCGGAGGTTCGTGCGTCGCTCCGTGATCAGGCCGTGCACGAGCGCGTGCGAGGTGGTGTCGTGCGAGACGGTGACGCTGAGCACGTGCTCGGTTCCGGTCGCGAGGCGGGCATCGTCGACGTGCTCGAGCCGCGCGTCGTCGCAGGCGTCGACCGCCAGCGTGAGCGCGAACGTCGCGGGTGCCTCGAGCGACTCCGTGACCTCGAGCCCGAGCACCGCGCCCGAGAGCGCGTCGTCGGGCGTGCCGTCGACCGCGACTCCGAAGCGAAGCGTCGGCATCAGCGGGCGGGCTCCGGCAAGTCGAGCTCGTCGACTTCGGCGAGCGCGTCGGGGAGCATCGCGTCGTTGGCCTCGCAGATGCGCCAGAAGCCGTTCGGGTCGCGGAGGTGCGCGGCGGCGAGGTGGTCGAGGCGCTGCCCTTCGGTGCGGCGGATGCGCGCGACCGGCGTCGTGCCCGCGGGGCGCTCGATCGGAATCGGGAGCACCGCGATCGGGCGTCCGAGCGGATCGGTGGTGAGCTCGGGGACGAGGTGCGCGTAGCGGCTCTTGCGATCGAAGTGGGCCATGGCGTGCTCGGTCGGGAGTTCGGGAGGAGAGATCGGAGCGAGAGGCCGACGCTCAGGTCGAGATCAGGCTGCGGAGGGCGTCGAGGTTCGAGCCGAAGTGCGCGGCCGCGAGGGAGGTCTGGCCGAGGCGGTGCAGCCGGTACGCGGCGCGCGCGAGCTCGGCGGTCGCGGTGTGGTCGCAGCCGAACGCGGAGGGCGCGACGACCTCGAGGCCGAGCGAGATCTTCGCCTGCAGCGGGAAGAGGAGCGGCGAGAAGATCTGCTCTTCGATCGCGTACTCGGTGACGCGCACCGGGACGATGCGCCCCGGGCCCCACACGAAGAGCACGAGCGGCACGGACGTGCGCTGGACCGGCGTGCCCTGACCGAAGAGATCGGCGGCGGCGTTCGCGAGGTCGCCGAGCAGACCGGTGCTCGGCCAGAGCAGGGCCTCGATCGCGGCGATGCGATCGGCGACCCCGACGCTGACCGCGATCGCGTGGCTCTCCGCGAGCGCGTCCGAGGCGTCGAGCTCGATCTCGAGCTGGAGCGACT
This sequence comes from uncultured Sandaracinus sp., assembly GCA_937982655.1. Lineage (GTDB taxonomy): Bacteria > Myxococcota_A > Polyangia > Polyangiales > Houyiibacteriaceae > JACKEH01. The sequence goes on along the minus strand of CALJLK010000582.1, from coordinate 3,081 downwards.
CCTTGGGGTCGAAGGGCTGGGCGCTCGGCGACGCGCTGCCTCGGCCGTCTCCGTCGGCCTCGAAGGGGTTCCAGGGGGTGAGCGAGCGCGTGAGCTTCTCGGGGTTGTACTGGAAGACGATCACGTTCGCGCTCACGCCGACCACGCCTTCGGTGATCTGCACGAGCGCGCCCTTCGTGAGGCGAGGCGCGCGGCGTTCGAGGGTCTCCGTCATCGCGGCTCCTCGGGCAGCTTCGCGTCGCGCTCGTCGCGGACCCGGAGCGTCACGAGGCCGAGCGGACGCGACGGCGGATCGACCGCGAGCTGGCGCCCGAGCCGCTCGGCGATCGCGAGCGCGCGCCGGCGACCCTCCGCTTCGTCGCGTGCGTGAAGGCGCACCGTGAGGCGCTCGACGTAGGTGTCGGCAGACGCGCGCTCGTGCGCGTCGCGGTCGCGTTCGTCAGGCATGCAGCACCTTCTCGCGTTGCTCGGGCCGCAGACCGCGGCCTTCCTTCTGGAGCTCGCGCTCGACCCCGGCGAGCAGGTGCGCGGTGCCGAGCGGCTTGGCGTCGCGACGCGCGCGCAGCATCGCGGACAGCACCGCGTCGCGAATCTGGGCGCCCGAGAGCTCGGCCACGGACGCGAGGGTCTCGAGCGGCTCGGGGATCGGCACGCGTGCATCCTCGAGAAGCCGACGAAAGAGCCGCTCTCGCTCCGCGCGCTCGGGTCGCGTCAGCTCGATGACGTGACGAATGCGCCGCACGACCGCCGGGTCGAGGTGGGTGCGTTGGTTCGTCGCGAGGATGGCGAGCCCGCGGTACTCCTCGAGCAACGTCAGCAGGTAGCTCGTGTCGGCGTTCGCGTGGCGATCGTGCGCGTCGCGGAGCTCGGTGCGTTTGGCGAAGCACGCGTCGGCTTCGTCGAAGAAGAGCACCGCGTGCATGTGCGCCGCGCGTGCGAACACCGAGCGGAGGTTCTTCGCGGTCTCGCCGACGTATTTGCTCACCAGGGCCGCGAGATCGATGCGCACGAGATCGAGCCCGAGCGCGCCCGCGACCGCGGAGGCCGCGAGGGTCTTGCCGGTGCCGGGCGGGCCGGCGAAGAGCGCGACCAGGCCAGCGCCGCGGGGAAAGAGCAGCGGACCCGAGGTCTCCTCGACGAGCTCCACACGGCCTCGGGCTTCTTCGACGAAGTCGGCGAGCGCGGCCTCGAGCGGGGGCGCGAGGATCACGTGGTCGAGCGAAGGCACGGTCTCGACGAGCTGTCCGAGCGCGCCCATCCGACGTCGCACGTGCTCGCGAGCGGCCCGCGCGAGCTCCGCTTCGTCGGCCGGCGCGCGCGCGGCTACGGCGGCGATTTCTCCCGGGAGCAGCCGATGCGTGGCGGCGAAGCGGCGCGCGTGCGCACGATCGAAACCGCGGGTGAGCGGAACGTGGGCGGCGAAGAGCCGCGCGCGCTCGTCGAGCGAGAGCGTCGGGAGCGTCACCCGCAGCTCGTGCCACGCGTGGGACTCCGGGAGCTCGACGCTGGCGTCGTGAATCGCGAAGGTCAGCGGCACCGAGGGATCGCCGAGCGGCACGGGCTGCGTGAGGATGGGCCCGCTCCACGCGAGCGCGACGTCGGCGAGGCGCGCGCGTCGCTGCGCGCGCAGGTGCAGCTCCGAGAGCTCCGCGCTCGGAACCCCTTCGCTCTCGACCGCGAGCAGACGACGACCGAGCTTGGCGGCGACCGAAGCCGCGAAGGTTCGACGTCCGGAGAGCGAGGGGCCGACCACGTGCACGCGAACCGCGCGGCCGGAGCGCAGCAGCCGCGTCACGTCCTCCGCGAGCGCGTCGACGGGCCAGCTCGGAAGGGGCGGAAGCGGAGGCACGAGGCCGGCGCGTCCGGCGAGGATCGGATCGAGGTCCGCGCGCCCGAGCAGGGTGGGCACGAGCGTCGAGTCGAGCTCGAGCGCGTCGGGCTCGCCGGGTCCGCGGGGAACGCGGTGGATGAGCTTCCAGCGAACGAGCCGCGAGTCGGCGCGCAGGCTGCCGGGTGGGTGATCGAAGAGCACGCGCAGCAGCGGCTCGGTCACGTAGGTCCGTGCGCGCTCGCCTTGGAGGAGCGCGAAGAGCGCGCCGAGCTCGGGGGCGACGACGAGCGCGAGCACGGCGTCGAGCGTGTCGCGTTCGATGGCGTCGAGGCCGAGCGCGTCCGCCGCGCGTGTGAGGGCGGAGCGGTCGCGCGCGCGTAGGGCGTCGGCGGCGCGGGCCCTCTCGACGAAGCTCGCGAGCTCGGGTCGCGCGAGGAAGGTCTTTCGCTCGTGCCGATCGGGAAATCCGTCGAGGGCGAGGCGGAGGCGATCGAGCTCGCCGTCGTCGCCGCGGACGTGCGTGATCCACGCGGCCGCGAGCTCGGCGCGGGCGCGGAGGCGCGCGAGGAACGTGGGCGTGTCGTCCGCGACGGAGTCGGGGTCGGTGGCGGCCGCGGTGTCGGAGACGGTGGCGGTGGCGGTGTCCGAGACGGTGTCCGAGACGGTGTCCGAGACGGTGTCCGAGACGGTGTCCGAGACGGGGTCCGAGCTTCGCGCGGATGTCGTCGAGACGCGATGCGCTTCCGTGCGCTCCTCGTCGACCGTCGGGCGGGGGTCGGGCGAGCTCATGGCGCCTCCCACCAGGTGGGCACACACGCGGCCCCGTCGACGATCAGCAGCACCGCGCGCGGCTCGCTCGGGGTCGGCGCGATCAGCGTCGTGCTGCGCCACACGATCAACGCGTCCGCTTCGCGCTCGTACGCGCTCACCTCGGGAGGTGGCTCGGGGAACGTGCCGTCCGCTGCGCGCTCGACGACGTCACGCAGGTCCGCGACCGCCTCGCCGCCGATCGAGAGCTCGATCTCGAGCGCGTCCGATCGCGCGAGGTACGCGCCGTCCGTCTCCACGCGAAGGCGGCGCGCGTCGAGCACCGTGATGCGCACGACACGCGGCGCGATCAGCACGGGCACCACGTTCGTCGTGCGCGCGATCGTGGATGGACCACGCGAGGTCCGGACCGTGGTTCGGAGCTGCAGGCTTCCCTCGTAGATTCCGGGCACCAACGTGCGCTCCGTCCCGTCGCGCTCGCG
>CALJLK010000581.1 GCA_937982655.1 uncultured Sandaracinus sp. | reverse complement strand
AACGAGGACGGCGTGCTCTCGCTCAGCAAGGTCCCGCTCTACGCGGTGGCCGATGGCACGGGCGGGCCCGAGGCCGGCCGCGTGGCGCTGACGGTGTTGAAGGACCTCGCCGCCGAGCTCGCGGCCAAGAACGCCGACGTGGCGAGCGCCCCCACCTCGACGAGCCGGCTCGCCGAGTGAATCGATCGCCCGTTGCCCCGGTCCGACGCCCACCCGTTGACGCTCGTCCCCTCGCGGACGAGGCTCGCGGCCGAGGTTCCATGCTCCACCGCGCGTTCGCCCTCGTCCTGATGCTCCCCGCGCTCGCTCTCGCGCAGCCCCGACCCGTGCTCGAGCGCATCGAGCCCACGAGTGGCCCGCCCGGCACCACGATCACGCTCGTCGGCCGCAACTTCCAGGGCGTCGGTCGCGTGCGCATCGGCGAGACCACGGTGCCGATCCGCGAGCGCCTCCCGTTCCGCTGGTCGGTGGTCGTGCCCCAGGGCGCGACCAGCGGCCCCGTGATCCTCGACACCCAACAGGGCGAGTTCGTCGGCCCCTACTTCCGCGTGACCTCCGCGTTGCCCGCGCCGACCGTCACCGGCCTCTCGCCGCTCGTCGGTCCGCCGGGCGGCGAGGTCGCGATCGTGGGCACGGGCTTCTCCACCGTCCTCTCCGAGAACGCCGTCTCCCTCGCGGGTCGACCGGTCGTGGTCCGGAGCGCATCGCCCACCGAGCTGCGCGTGATCGTTCCGCAGGGTGCGACGAGCGGGAGCTTCCTCGTGCGCGTCGCGAACGCGGGTGAGGTGCAGACCCCCGTCTTCACCGTCGCCGCCGCGACCGCGATCACCGAGCTCGTGCCGCCCGCTGGACCCATCGGCTCGAGCGTCACCATCCGCGGCGCCGGGCTCTCCGGTCGCCAAGTGCAGGTCTTCTTCGGCCGCGCGCGCGCCGTGATCGAACGCGCGAGCGACACCGAGATCGTGGTGCGCGTCCCGCCGCGTGCGCGCACCGCGCCGGTCACGGTCGACGTGCGCGGCGCCGGTCGCGCGGTCTCACCGATGCCCTTCGAGGTGCGCGCGATCCCGCGCATCGTCGCGATGCATCCCGAGAGCGGCCCGCCCGGCACCCTCGTGACGGTCCAAGGGCGCGACTTCGGCGCGGACGCGAGCGTGATCGGCGTCGACGTCGGTGGCCGCGTGCAGATCGTGCGGAGCGCGGGCGATCGCGCGCTGCAGTTCGAGGTCGCGCCTGGCACCACGACCGGCCCGCTCACCGTCACCGTGCGTGGCCTCGCCGCCGCCGAGCATCCGGTGTTCTCCAGCACGGGCTCGCTGCGCGTCGACGGCTTCACGCCCACCAGCGGCCCCGCCGGCACCGTCGTGACCTTCCGCGGCGCGGGCTTCTCGCCCGTGCTCACCGCGAACTCGGTCACCATCTCGGGCGCCCCCGCGCAGGTCGTCGCCGCCACGGGCGACACGCTCCAGGTGCGCGTGCCGAGCGCGCCCGCCGGCGTGTTCGAGGTGCGCGTCGGCTCGTCGCTCGTGCGCACCACTCAGCCCTTCGTGATCTCGCAGCCTCCCTTCATCGCCAGCTTCGAGCCGCGCATCGCGGCGGTGGGCGAGCGCGTGAAGATCCGCGGCGCGAGCTTCGGCACGAACCTGCGGCTCGTGCGCGTGAGCTTGAACGGCACCCCGATGCCGATCGTCGGCCTGCGCGACGACGAGATCGAGGTCGAGGTCCCGCGCGGCGCGACCCGCGGTCGCATCGTGGTCGAGGTGAGCCTTCAGGGCGGCACCGCGAGCGCCGACGAGCTCGAGATCGAAGCGCACCGCCAGATCAGCGCGCTCTCGCCGACCAGCGCGTTCCCCGGCACCGAGCTCACGATCCGCGGGCAAGGCTTCCCCGCGGCGGGCATCCGCGTGCAGTTCCTCGGAGCTCCCGCGGTCGACGCGCGCCGCCTCTCGCCCGTCGAGCTCCGTGTGATCGTGCCGAACGGCGCGACCACCGGTCCGGTCACGGTGCTGCTGCCGAACGGCCGCACGATGCCCGCGGGCGAGCTCACGGTCACCGCGACGCCGAGCGGTACCGCGATCACCGCGATCGAGCCCGCGTGCCCCAACCCCGGCTGCATCGCGATCCTCCGCGGACACGGGTTCTCCGGCACCACGCGACAAGTGCTGGTGCGCTTCCAAGGCGAGCCTGCGCGTGTGCGCGAGGTGACGCCCACCGCGATCACGATCCAGATCCCGAACCGCGCCGGCAACGCGCGCTTCGAGGTGACGCTGCCCGGCAACGTGCGCATCGAGAGTCCGCCCTTCCTCGTCACCTCGCGCTGAACGACGGAGGCGAAGTGGTGTGAGGCGAAGCGGACACGAGTCCGCCGAGGTGTCCGAGTGCGTCGAGGTCGACGTCGCCCCACGACACACCTGCGTCTTCCAGACTCTCCGCTCGGGCGATGACGTATCCTTCCGCCCGTGAACGAGCCCGAGGGACGCGCCGCGCGCCCTGCCCCACCCGGTCCCTCTCCTTCCGCCGTGACCTCCGCCCGCCCGAGTGATCCCACCGCGCGCTGGACCCCCGCCGACCTCGACGCGCGGCTGGAGGACTTTGCGCGCACCGTGGGTGGAGGCGAGCCGAGCGGCACCGTCGTCCCTCCCGACCGCACGCGCACCACCGCAGGCGACCGCGCGCTCGACGTCCTCCGCGAGCTCTCCGAGCGCGCCCCCGACGCGCGCATCGTCCTCAAGGAGACCGTGCTCGGTCGCGGCGGCATGAGCGAGGTGCGGCTCGGCGTGCAGGTCGCGCTCGATCGTGAGGTCGCCGTCAAACGACTGCCCGACGATCATCCGCTACCGATCGCGCGTGAGCTCGTTCGTGAGGCACGCATCGTCGGGCGGCTCGAGCACCCGAACGTGGTGCCGGTGCACGACCTCGTGATCGACGAGACCGGCGCGCCGATGTTGGTGCTCGAGCGCATCGAAGGGCAGCCGTGGAGCGCCTACCTCGCGGACGCCGCGAAGCTGGCCGCCGATCACGGCGTCGAAGACTCGCTGCGCTTCCACTTGCAGGTGCTCGTGCAGGTCGCGAGCGCGCTGCACCACGCGCACGAGCGCGGCATGGTCCACCGCGACGTGAAGCCCGACAACGTGATGATCGGCGCGCTCGGGCAGGTCTACCTCGTCGACTGGGGCATCGCGGTCGATCTGCGTCCCGAGGCGCTCGACGCGTACGATCCCTCGGTGCTCGCGGGCACTCCCGTCTACCTCGCGCCCGAGATGGTGCTCGGCGAGCGCGTCGACGCGCGCACCGACGTCTACCTGCTCGGCGCGACCCTCTACGAGCTCCTCGCCGGGGATCCGCCGCACGTCGCACCCACGTTGCGCGCGATCGCGAACCGCGCGGTGATGAGCGAGCCCGATCCGCTGCCCGCGAGCGTGCCCTTCGATCTCGCCGCGATCTGCCGCCGCTGTCTGAGCCGCGAACGCGACGGTCGCTACGAGAGCGCGGACGCGGTGCGCCGTGATCTGCTGCGCTTCCTCGAGCGGCGTGAATCGCTCGAGCTCGCGCGTCGCTCGAAGAAGGATCTCGAGCGGCTCGAGGCGATGTCGCGCGAAGCGCTCGCGTTGCCGCGCGATCAGCTCATCGAGGACGGGCCCTCGCTCGAGCTCCAGCGGCTCTTCGGCGCGTGCCGCTTCGGTTTCGAGGCCGCGCGCCGTGCGTGGCCCGACAACCCGGAGGCCCAAGCCGGCCTCGAGCGCACCACCCGCGCGATGCTCGAGATCGAGCTCGCCCGTGGCAACACGCGCGGCGCGACGGTGTTGCTCGCGGAGCTCGAGAACCCGACCGCGGAGCTCTCCGCCCGCGTCGCCGCCGCGGTGGCCGCCGCCGAAGCCGAACGTCATGAGACCCGCGCGCTCGCCGCGTTTCGACGCGACCTCGATCCGCGCGTCGGTCGCACGAGCCGCTTCCGCGCCACCCTCTTCTTCGCCGCGTTCTGGATCGGCTCCCCGCTCGTGCAGCACTTCGCCACCGATCCGACGCGCGACTCCCACGCGCGTGGCCTCGCGATGTCGCTCGTCTTCCTCTCGCTCGTCGCGCTCGTCGCGGTGGTCTTCCGGCGCGCGCTCTTCTCGACTCGCTACAACAAACAGATCCTCGCCGCGATCGCGGCCATCTACGCGGGCGAGCTGGTCTTCGGCGTCGGCCAGACGCTGATGCAGGTCGACCCCGTTCAAGCCTCGGTGATGGACCTCGCGCTCCGCGCCGTCACGCTCGGCATGATCGCCGGCTTCGTCGACGCGAGCTTCTTGGTCCCCGCGCTCGCCTACGCAGGCGGCTACTTCGCCGCCGCGAAGCTGCCGGAGCTGCGCTTCTTGGTCTGGGCCACCACGAACACGATCGTCGCCGCCACGGTGCTCTGGCTCTGGCGTCCGCGTGGCCCGTCGGAGCCTCGCGCGGGAGACGCGCCCTCGACGAAGACATCTTCCTCGGCGAAGATGTCGCAATGAGCTTCTCTTCGGCGACGCTGCTCTTTGTCGTTTGTTCGAGCCTGCTCGCGCCGTGCTCCGACGATTCGTCACCCCGCGACGCTGGTGCGACGGACGCGCCCACACGCGACGCGAGTGACGCCCCCCCTCACGACGCGACGCCGGACGTGGGCGACGCCGATCCCGTTCTCGCGTGTCCCGACACGTACTACGCGCGCCAACGCGACCAGATCCGCGGCGCGACGCCATCGCCGGACGGGCTCGGGTGGTGCTGTCCTCCGACCGACACGCCGAGCTGCAACTGCACCCCGACCGGTGGGTTCGTCGCCGAGCGTTGCGAGTGCGGTCGAGACCACGGGGTCTGCGACGGCCACCCGAACGACTGGAGACGCGGCACGGACGCGCACGGCTGCGATCGTTGGTACGTCGGGATGACGTACATCTGCAATCCGCCGCCACCGCCAGACGACGAGGACGCCGGCACCGCTCCGGACCCGCGCGACTGACGATCAGCGGTACGCCCAGCCGATGTTCAGCGTGAGCCGCAGGTAGTCGTCGTCGAGCGGATCGCGGATGCCTCCGTCGACGATGTCGCCCGTCTCGGGCCACGGCTCCCAGAGCTCGTACTCCGCGCACTCCGAGCCCGACTGACACGCGGTCTGTCCGCGGAACACCGTCGTGAAGCGGAACCACTCCACGCCGATCGCGAGGAACGCGCCGTCCGCGAGCCACGTCATCTCGTGCCGCAGCTCCGCGCCGACCTGCAGCCCGCTCGGTCGCCCCGTGCTCGCGCCCCAGATGCGCCGCGCGTCCGCGCCCACGTCGAGCCCCACGCGGTACGCGAAGCGCGCGCCGAGGAAGACCATCGGGTGCAGCCCATAGCGGATGCCCGCGCCGACGTTCACGTAGCGGTAGTCCAGCGGCGGCACGATCGTCGTACGATCGAGGAGCACGAGATCCTTCGGATCGAGCGTGAACTTGAAGAAGCCGTAGCCCGCGTCGAAGGTGAGCCACGGCCCGCGCACGTCCGAGCCGACGTTGGGCTCGAGGCGCACCCCCGCGTAGAGCTCCTGCTGCGTGGTCTCCACCGGCACCACGTCCGCGTTCGGACAGCGCGCGCCCCGCGGCACGTCCACGTCGCCGACGAGCGCGGGGTCCGGCTCCTGCGAAGGCAGACAGCTCGGCCCCTCGGAGTCGAGCAGCAACGAATGGCGGTAGTGCACCACGAGCCCGAGCCAAGGAACGGTCGGGTTCGCCACGAACGCGTCGGGGAAGAGCTCGAAGGAGAACCCCATCTCCAGATGACCGACGCCCGCACTCCGATAGACGCGCTCCTCTTCGAGGCGCATCCCGGGCTCGAAGGGCGGACGGAACGCGGAGTCGACGAGCACGTTCGCCTGCATCGAGCGCCGCAGCGTTCCACCCAGCAAACCGAAACGAATACCCGGGTAGCCCTTGGGGTTTCGCGCACCGTCCGCAGGCGGGTCCTCGGGCTCGCCCGATGGGGGCTCGTCGCTCGGTGGCGTCTCGGGCTCGGTGCGCGCGTACCACGGCGGCGCGTTCGGATCTGCCGTCGTCTCCGTGCGACCTCCGACCTCCGTCGCGGGCGCACGCGCGACCGCGAGCACCTCGGCCAGCTTCGTGTGCCCGCTCCGTCGCACCGCCCGCAACGCCGCGAGGTTGCGGCCCGACCACGACGCCGCGCCGACGCGCATTCCGTCCGCGCCGCTCCGCACGTTCACGCGCAAGACCCACGTCCGGCCTGCGCGGCTCACCCGCCCCGAGACGAACGCCGAGGCCCCGAGCGCCTCGGCGACGCGCGGGTAGTCGTCCTCTTCCCGCAACGTGCGAAAGCCCGCCTCGCGCATCGCGCTCTGCACCTCGACGTCGGGCACGAGCTCCACGCCGTTCTCTTCGAGGCTCTGCACGAGGAGCCCGCGAAGCCGCGCGGCCTGTGGACCTCCGAAGCGTTCCACCACGACGCGCTGAGCCGAGGCGAGCGGGACGACGCCCACGACCAGCGCGAGGGCGAAGAGCGGAACGCGAAACGGCATGCGGAACCACGGAGGGTAGCAGCCCCCGCGCGCGAGACGGAAACGGAGACGCACCGTCGCCCGCCTGAACGAGACGAAGGCACGCGGATTCGCTCGACGCTCGTGGAGACGAGACCGAGACCGAGACCGAGACCGTGACCGAGACCGTGACCGAGACCGTGAC
>CALJLK010000580.1 GCA_937982655.1 uncultured Sandaracinus sp. | reverse complement strand
GGTGCCCGACATCTGCGCCGACGCGAGTGAGCCCCCGAGCGAGGCGCCACCGAGCAGCGTGCCCACGAGCCAAGAGCCCACGAGGAGGAGTCGAACGAGTCGAGCGAGTGGCTTCGGCGCGATCACCGTCGGAGCATAGCGGCTCGGGCGGCGAGCGTCGCGACGCACTTCCGCCAGCTCACGGCGTCCTCGCGCGCGAGCGGTCGTCGCGATCGTCGTCGCTCGCCGCCTTCGCAGCGTCGTCCCGCGCGCGGCCTTCGCGACCCTGTCCACGTGCGCGTCACCGTGGTGTCGAGGCGCGCCGCGGCCAGCTCGTCGACGCCCTCGCGATCCGCATCGAGCCTCCCCCGCGGCGCGCTATCCTCCGGCCGCCATGGACGACTCCGACTCGCTGCGAGAGACCCTGCTCGCGCAAGGCGTCGCGGAGACCCACGCCGCGTCGAGCACGCTGCGTGGCGACGTCGATCCACGCGCCAGCCTACCGACCGCGCTCCCACCCGCGCGCATCGCGGACGGTGCCGACGGCGGGCCAGCGGACTTTCGTCTGCGCAGCGTTCTCGGGCGCGGCGGCATGGGTGTGGTGCACCTCGCCGAGCAGACGATTCCCTCACGCGAGGTCGCGCTCAAGCGGCTCGCGAGCGACGACCCACGCTTCGTCGACGCGCTGCTGCGTGAAGCGACGATCACCGGACGCCTCGAGCATCCGAACATCGTGCCGATCCACGCGGTGGTCGCGGACGAGCACGGTCCCGCGGTCGTGATGAAGCGCGTGGCGGGCGTCGACTGGAGCGAGCTCGCGAAGAAGGAGCGCTCGATCGAGCGCCACCTCGACGTGCTCCTGCAGGTCTGCAACGCGGTCGCCTTCGCGCACGCGCGCGGCGTCGTGCACCGCGACATCAAGCTCGAGAACGTGCGCATCGGCGACTTCGGCGAGGTCTACCTGCTCGACTGGGGCGTCGCGAAGAAGCTCGACGCGCCGAGCTCGGGCCGCATCGTCGGCACGCCGGTGCACATGGCGCCCGAGATGACCTTCGGCGACGCGGACGAGCGCAGCGACGTGTTCTTGCTGGGCGCGGCGCTGCACGAGGCGCTCACCGGGCGGCCGCGCCACGACGCGACGGATCTCGTCGAGGTGCTCCGTCTCGCGCGCCGCGCGGAGCCCTTCTCGTACGACACGAAGGTGCCGCGCGAGCTCGCCGCGATCCTCAACCGCGCGTGCGCCCGCGATCCCTCGGCGCGCTTCGAGAGCGCGAGCGCGTTGCGTGACGCGATCGTGCGTTTTCGCGAGCACCGCAGCGCGGCGAAGCTCGCGGCGGCGGGCGCGGAGCGGCTCGCGGAGCTGGAGAAGCTCGCACAGGGTGGCGCCTACGCGGACGCGCAGCGCGTGTTCACGGAGGCGCGCTTCGCGTTCGAGCAGGCGCGCGCCGCGTGGCCGGAGAGCGAGCTCGCGACGAACGGCCTGCAGCGCGCGCTGGACGCGATGGCGCGGGTCGAGCTCGCGCACGGGCAGCCCGACGGCGCCGAGGCGTGTCTCTCCGCGATGACGGATCCGCCGACCGCGCTGCGCGAGGAGATCGTCGCGTTGCGCGCGCGTCAGCTCGCGGAGAAGGCGCGGCTCGCGAAGCTCGAGCACGATCAGGATCGCGGCGTCGGTGCAGGCGTTCGTCAGCGCGCGACGGTGCTCCTCGCGATCGCGATCGTGGCGATCACGGCCGGCCTGGTTGGTATGCGCGTCGTGCGCCCCGACTACGTCACCCCGCAGCTCCGCTTCGCGTTCGGCGGCACCGTGGTCTTCGGCGTGGTGCTCGCGGTGGCCACGTGGTGGCGTCGCAACGGCGAGTGGAACCTCATCAACCGACGCATCGCCCAGATCGCGCTGCTCACCCTCGGCGTCAGCGCGCTGCACCGCTACGCGTCGCTCGTCGCGGGCGCGGCGCCCGAACGCATCTTGCTCACCGACGCGTTCTTGGTCGGCATGGGCGGCGTCGCGCTCACGCCCTTCCACCGCGGCGGCCCGTGGCTCGCGACGATCGCGTTCGCGCTCGCGTTCGTGGGCGCGGTGAAGCCGGCGTGGATCGAGCCCGGCTTCATCGGCTTCGCGCTCTTCGTGCCGCTCTTCTTCGTGGCGTGGCGTCGCTTCGCGCGGAGGCCGGCGCCGACGAACGACGAGCGTTGACTCGGATTCGCAGGCTCCAGCCCCGCGGCTCGATCCTCGAACGTGCGCTACGCGAGTCCCGACGCATCGCGAGACTCGCCGAGGCCTGAACCTCACTCGATCGGCTCGAACGCCGCGAGCTGAACGCGCGCGACGGTCTTGAATCGAATCGCGGGTGGAGACCGCAGGACGGAGAACGCGACTTCGCGGTCGTTCACGTAGAGCGGCCGAGGCTCTCGGATGCTGTCGGGGACGAGCCACTGAAGCGTCGGCCCGCCTTCGAGGTCGTAGAGCAGCACGCGCCACGGCTCGGGCGCGACGTACGCGACGTAACGCGTCCCGAGCTGGGGCGTGTTGAACGCGGGCAGCTCGGCGATCCGACGCGGCACGAGCTCGTCGGGAGCGGTCGGCAGCGGCGAAGCCCAGAGCTCCGCGCGCGCTCCGTCGTACTCCACCCACACGAGATCGCGATCGTTCGCGAACACGAAGGGAACGTCGAATCCCTCGGGTGGAGTGCGCAGGTGGACGCCGGGCGCGTCGAAACGCGCGGTCGTCGCCAAGCCGCCGGGGTAGCCCCAATACAAGCGCTCCCCGACGAGCGCGAAGCTGTTCGACACGATTCCCGGCACGTCGGGCTCCAGCGGTCCGCCGCGTCTCCGCCGCTGGCCGTCCTGGAACATCCAGTAGACGCCGCCCGGCTGGAGCACGATGGCCATCGTCGAGTCGGAAAGGGCCATCGCCTGCGCGCCCACGCCTTCTTGCTCGGCCGCGGTGAGCATGGCGATGGGCTCAGTCGGCATCGCAGGCAGCGTGTCGAAATCCGCGCGGTAGAAGCGCGACTCCCAGTTGGGGGATCGAAGCTCGAAACCGACCTCGGTCGCCGTCGTTGCCGCAAACGCAAACGAGCAGTCTCGTGAGCTCTGTCGCCACGCAGCCGAAATCACAGCGTTCCGATCGATCAACTCCACCGTGATGGTGTGTGTCGCGCTGTCGTTCTGCGCGATCAGGATCCGCGGTGTCGTCGAGTCCCTGGCGGCGTGAGCTCCAACGAACACGTTCTCGAACGTAGTTGGACGTCCGGGATCGACTCGCAGGACCTCGCAGACGTCGTCGGCGCCGACGCAGGGCTCGAAGCGCATGCTCTCGACGGCGTGCTCCGGGCGCTCCGCATACTCGATGCGACATACGTCCGGCAGCCCTTCGAAGGTACGCCACCCCGCCGTGTTGCCATCCGACGCATCGGCGTCGCGCCCAGCGTCTCGCCCCGCGTCGAGCCCCGCGTCTCGTCCCGCGTCGCGCCCCGCATCGCGTCCCGCGTCCACGCCCGCATCCCGGCCGGCGTCGACGTTCGAGGGGTCATCCCCACACCCGACGGCGATCACGAAAGCGAGGACGAAGGGCCCACGCCTCACAGGATGTCCTTCCAGTGATTCGGATCGGGCGGGAGCAGCTCGGACGTTCGGACGCCGGTGAGCTCCGACCCACCCGGCGCCTCGACGACGAAGCTCAGGCCGAGGTCGGTGGCCACGGGCGCCGGCCTTCCGGGATAGGGGCGGCCGATCACACGTTCGCCGCGCCAGATCGCGTTCGGGCTCGTGCTCGCGCGGAGGATCAACGATTGTTCGCCGTTCCCGACCACCAGGTAGACCGAACCATCCGGCGCGGCAGCGAGCGCCCAAGCCTTGGCGACGTTGCGGTCCAGCTCCGAGCTGCGTACCGCGTGGGTCTGACCCGAGAACGGATCGATCCTTCGAAGTCGCATCCGCTCCGGCGCGTGGGCCTCCAACACTACGAGCCAGCCGCTCGTCTCCTCGTAGGTCGCCGCGAGCACCTTCCCCAGCGTGCGGGAGAGAGGTTGCGTGCGCCAGCGCGTCGCGGCGTGGTCGAGCACGAACATCTCTCGATCGTGGGATCGAGGCGCGAAGACCATCCCCGAGCTCGACGAGACCACCACGGGGTCTCCCGCGAGCGGAAGCTTCGGAGGGGGCGTCGTCGATCGCTCGCTCGCGACGTAGGTTCCCGACGCATCGACCGCGACCGACACGAACTTGGTGAACGACGGGTCGATCCACACGTGGGCAAGGCCCGGCGCACGGCTCGGCGGCTCCGCGCGCGCCGCGAAGACGAGATCTTCGTAGCCGTCGAACGCGGAATCGAATCCCAGATCCGGCGCCGCGTTCGGCGGGAACACGTCGTCGAGGAAGCGGATGCCCCAGTCTGGCTGGTTTCCGCATGCGTCCACGAGCTCCGGGGCGACCACGAAGCCCCACGGAAACGAGGCCTCGCAGGTGGGGCAGCCCGACCACGCGAAGAGCGGGCCGACGTGACGCAAGCAGGGCAGCGGCGCGCGTACAGAGATCGAGTCGTCGACGGTGCCGGCCCAATAGTGGCTGGCGAGCGTGCGATCGGAGGCGAGCGAATGGGTCCACAAGACGCCGCTCATCGGGCCGGCCGACGCATGTCCTTGCGACTATCATCGTCATCCAGCGACGTCGACGTTCTTCGTGTGACCGTCGCGCGAAATCAACATGTTCACCATTCGATGCTGTGACTCGGTGGCGCGAAGTCGGATGCACGCGGTCGCGAATCTTCGCGTTTGTCAGCGTGAGCGTCGACGGCGCGCGAACGCTCCGACAAAGAAGAGCGCGATCAGTGAAGGCGTGATCACGTCGCCGAGCACGGTCCAGGCGGTGGTGCCGCCGAGCTTCGGGACGCGCGTGACGAACGACGTGCGCACGAAGGTGCCCGTCTCGATCACGGTCTCGCCGGTCGCGGACACGTGGCTGCTGACGCCGGTGTTCACCGCGCGCACGAGCTCGCGTCGCGTCTCGATCGCGCGGTGGCGCGCCACGAGTTGGTGCAGGTGCGGCTCGCGGGTGTCGCCGAACCACGCGTCGTTCGTGATGTTGACGAGGAAGTCCGGCCAGCGGAGCGCGACCGTGCGCGCGTGCTGGGCGAGCACGTCCTCGTAGCAGTTCAGCACGCCGATCGAGGCGCCTGCGATCGACACCGTCTCGGGCCGCGCGCCCGGTCGGATGCCTGGACACGGGAAGTGGGCGCGCAGCGGTGGGAGCACGTCCCAGAGCGGCACCGTCTCGCCGAACGCGAGCAGCTCGACCTTGTCGCTCACGCCCGTGATGCGACCGTCGGCGTCGAGCGCGACCGCGGAGTTCCACCGATCGCAGCGATCGGTGCCGCGCGTGATCGTCCCGAAGAGCACGGGGCCTCGCACGCCTTCGCGCAGCACGCCGCCGCGGCCGGGCAGATCACGGCGCGCGTCGCGGGGGTAGGGGTAGGGGTGCGCGGACTCGGGCCAGATCACGAGCTCGGCTCCGTCCGCCTCGAGCTCGCGCGTCATCTGCCGAAGCAGACGAAGGTGCACGTCCGCGAGGCGGATGTCGTGCTTCTCCGAGATGCCGACGTTCGGCTGCACCACACCGACTTGCAGCGAAGGCGCCGCCGCGCGTGCGGCTTCGACCTGCGGGATCCGCCATGCGCCGTAGAGGGCCGGCACGCCGAGCGCGAGCGCGCCGATCACGATCGGGAGCGCACGCGGTCGACGCATCGCCTCCCACGCCGAGCTGCCGACGAGCACGAGCACGAGATCGAGGAGTGGTGGGCCGCCGAGATCCGCGATTTGAGCCCACTCGATCCAGCCCACCGCGCCGGTGGAGAAACGCCACGGAAAGAGCGCCGGGCTGAGCGAGAAAACCAGACTGATCGCGGCGGGAAACGCGAGCCAACGCGGGACGCCGGTGTGCTTCGTGAGCGTGTCGTTCGGCGAGGGCGTCGGGAGCGGTGGCGACGTGTCGCGGCGTGTGATGACCTCCGCGAAGAGGCACGCGAACGCGAGCGTGAGGCCTTGGCTCGCGGACAAGAGCAGCGCGACCGGCACGCCCGCGACGTACGGGAACCCCGCGAAGTCGTGCAGAAGCCCGGGGATCCAATAGAGCGCGGTGGCGTTGCAGCCGGTGCCCGCGAGCCAGCCGAGCCCGAACGCACGGCGGTACGGGCGACGCGAGCCCGAAGGCGCCTCGAGGAGCGAGAGCATCGCGAGCGGGTAGGCGAACGCGAGCGCGGGCAACGGACCCTGCACCACCGAGCCGGCGAGGAAGCTGCCCGCGGCGAGCGCGAGCAGACCGTGTCTCCACGAGCGCTTCATCAGCGCAGGCGCACCACGCCGCTGCGGATCGTGAGCCGCGCGGGCAAGCGACCGGGCGCTTCGCCGTCGACGTCGAGCAAGACCGGCTCGTCCACGAGCGGCTCCCCGCCAATGCCGCACGCCGCTCTGCCCGAGCAACGAGTCGCCGTAGAGGTGGCGCGTGAGCGCGAGGTTCCCGAGCGTGCCCGCGCGTTCGATCGCCACCACGTCGAAGAGCCCGTCGTCGATCCGAGCGGTCGGCGCGATGTGCATGCCGCCGCCGAAGTAGCGGCCGTTCGCGACCGCGAGGTTGAGCACCGAGAGCTCCTCGAACGGGCCGCCGTCGATCGACACCCGCACGCGTTGGTTCCGGTAGCGGCTCATCGCGCGCAAGGTGCCGACGAAGAACGCCGCGCGACCGCCGATCCACTTGGGTGCGTCGTTGACGATGCGGTCGACGAGCCCGCCGATGCCGAAGCTCGCGACGTTCACGAACGCGCGTGAGACTTCGCGACCGTCGTCGCTCACGTGCTCGAGCCAGCCCACGTCGAGCGCGCGTGGCGTCGCGGCGAGCAGGCGACGCGCGGAGCTCTCCGGATCTTTCGGGATGCCGAGCGACTTTCGGAAATCGCCCCCGGTGCCGCAGGGCAGCGGGCCGACCCACGCACCTTCGCGGATCGGCGCGCCGTCGAGGGCGAAGAAGCCGTTGATGGCCTCGCTCAGCGTCCCGTCGCCGCCGACTACCGCGACGCCGTCTGCGCCTTCGAGGAGCGCCTGCCGCGTGAGCTCGGTCGCGTGACCGGTGGCGGTGGTGCGACGCACGTCCACTTCGGCGCCGCCCGCTTCGAGCGTGCGCACGAGGGTCGGCAGCTCGCGCTCGGCGCGACCGGCGCCCGCGCGTGGGTTGAAGACGACGACGAGCCGTTCGCCCATGGCGCGGCGACGGTAGCAGAGGCGGGCGGCGTGCGCGCGAGGTGCGCGATGTCGCACTGCCGTCGACGGTCCCGAAACGCAGCCGCGTTCGTCCTCGTTCCCACAGGCCCTTCGATGGGCACCGCTCGGGCCGGAGCCCTTCGCCTCGACGCGCGGGCACACGTGCTACATCCGCGGCGTGCGCCCGATCGCCCTGATCCTCCACCGCGCGGCCGCCCTGAGCGCGCTCGTCTTCAGCGCCGCGACCGCGGTCGACTACTACGGCCCGAGCCCTCGGTTCTGCCAGAGCGGCGCCGGCTGCGAGGTCGTGCACGCGTGGAGCGCGAGCTTCCGCCTCGACCTCGTGCTGCCTGCGTTGGGGCTCGTCTTCTACTCGTTCGTCTTCGTGCTCTCGCTCGCGCCCAAGCCTTCGTTGCGTCGGCTCGGAGCGCGCGCGGCCTTGCTCGGCGCGCTCGGCGCGGTCGCCTTCCTCACGCTTCAAGGCGCCTACATCGGCGCGTGGTGTTGGCTCTGCGTCGGCGTCGACGCGAGCGCGATCGTCGCGGCCCTCGCGGCGATCCCGTTCGCGAAGGCGCCGCTGATGCGCGAGCCGCTCGCGACCGTGGACGCGCATTCGTGGCGCAGCTCGTGGTGGCCGGCGTGGGCGCTCGCGATCGGCTTCCCGCTCGCGTGGGGGCTCACCGCGCCGCCGAGCCCGATCCCCGACGGAGTGCGCGCGCGCTACGTCGACGGCGCGGTCAACGTCGTGCTCCTCAGCGATCCGGAGTGCCCGTTCTGCCGTCGCATGCACCCCGCGCTCGACGAAGCGATCCGCGAAGCCCGCGACGCCGGAGTGAACGTCCACGTCGATCGGGTGCTGGTGCCGCTGCCCTTCCACCCCGCGGCGCGTGGCGCGTCGCACGCGATCCTCTGCACGCCGGAGAACCAGCGCGAGGCGATGACGACTCTCGTCTACGAAGGACGCCTCGTGCGCGACGCGCTGATCGGCTACGCGCGCCAGCTCGAGCTCGACGAGGCCGCGTTCGTTGCGTGTTTGGACGACCCCGCGACGGACGCGCGGGTCGAAGAGAACCTCGCGTACGCGGCATCGGTCGGCATGCAGGGCTTGCCCACGACCTACATCGGCGAGCGCCACGAGCGCGAAGCTGTCTCTTATACACATCTCCGAGCCCACGAGACAGGCAGAAATCTCGTCGTCGTAGCTCCTCGGCGTCACGCGCTCGACGTCCCCTGCCGACGTCACGCGCGTGACGTCACGCGCTCGACGTCACGCGCCGACGTCACGCGCCGACGTCACGTGTGACACCGAGCGCTCGACGCCTCGGTTCGGTCGCCTGACGGCGACGCTCACGTGACGTCGGATCGCTCGGCCTGGCGGCCGGCTCCACGAACGTCAATGGCACTGCCAGAACCCACCGTCGTCGTAGACGTAGAGCACGCCCATGTCGCCGAGGTTCACGTCCACGAAGCCCTCGTCGAGCTGCATGACGAACGTGCCGCCGCCGTCCTCCTCGCTCTGTAGCCAGATCGGATCACCGAGCACCCGCGCGTGCGCGCCGTAGATCGCCTTGTAGAGCTCGCCACCTCCCGCGAAGAAGACGCGGCTCGGCACCTCGACCCGCACCGGCTCGAAGTACTGGGTGTCGCGGACGACGGTGTCTTCGGGCGCTTCACCCTCCGCACCCACCTGCGCGTCGTCGAGCATCACGACCGCGGTCTGATCGTTCCCCGGCTCGTACGCCTCGTTCATCTCCGGGCTCGCCATGAAGAAGCTGAAGGTCCGCTTCCCGCCGAGTTGCTGGCGCAGCTCTGGCATCGTCGCGAGATCGAGCGTGAAGAGGTGCACCATCGGCTCGTCGTTGCAGGTCGGCCACTCGTCGGCCGTCACCCCCGGCGGAAGCCCCCCGATGCGGTTGAGCCCGAGCGGCGCGAGCTCCTTCGGCGTCGTGTCGAAGCGACGCAGCAGGTAGATCGGCTCACCCACCGAAGCGCCGAGCTCGCGCTTCGCGAGCGCGACGAGCTGATCGACCTTGTCGAGGACCTTCGCGGTCTCGACTCCGTCCGACTCGAGCGACGCCTTGAGCGCCTTGTACTTGTCCGTTCCGCCGACCGCGCTCTCGAAGACGCTCGCGAGCTTGCTGCCCGCGCCCTTCTTCAGCAGCCACTTCACCCACGCCGCCACGTCCGGGATCGCGCTCATCGCGGGACCCATCGCGTGCTGGTCCTCGCTCGCGATGCGCTCCTCCGCCACGAGCAGCCCGCGGAAAGCCGCGTGCAGCACGGCCTCGGTCGGATGTGACGCCACGAGCGTCATCGCGCGCGCGAAGCTCTTCGGACGTTTCGGATCGAGCTCGCGCACGAGCACCTTCTCCGCGCGCTCCGTCGGCAACCGATGCACGACCTTGCGGAGCAGCGCGCCCACGTACGGATAGTCGTAGCTCGCGGCCTCGACCTCCATCTGTACCAGCTCGTCCCAGCGCGCGTCCCACGTCTCCCCGCGGCTCGCTGCGCGCGCGAGCACGCCCCCGATCGCGCGATGGCACGTGGCCTTCGACTCCTTCTTCTTGGCGCGAGCCCACGCCGCTTCGAGAATCGGCAGCGCCGAAAGCGGAAGCTGCGCGAGCCCGAGCGAGGTCTGATGCCCACGCAGGTCCTCGTTCTCCAGCACCGCGATCGCCCGCTCCCAGAACGCCGGATCGTTCACGAGATGCAGATAGGGAGCCGCGAACGTCTTGGCGTACTGAGACTCGAGGGCGCGCTCGACGAGCCGCTTCACCGTCGCCTCCGGCAACACACGGAGCGCGCGGTACACGATGCGCATCGTCTCGAAGTTCGGCTCCGTGCCGAGCTCGGCGTCGTTCGCGAAGTCCACCGCGGAGTCGATCCACGCGGGGTCGCGCTTGAGGTCCTCGAAGGGCAGCTTGCCGACGCGCTGCTCGACCCACCCGAGGCTCGGCGTCTCTGCCGGGAGCACGAGCGCGTCGACCAGCCGTTCGTCGACCGGCAACCCTTCTTCGGCGCGCTTCACGATCGCACAACACACCGCGGGCCACTTGCGGAGCCCGTGGTCGTCGATCGCGAGCGCCACCGTCGTCAGCGCCTCCGCGCCATCGTCGCGCCACTTCAGTAGCGCGGCCTCCGTATGCGCGGCCGTCCACTGGTGGAGCGATCCGCCGCGGACGAGCGCAGCGAGATCTTCCACCGCCGCCCGCTCGATCGCCGGCTTGTACGTGGAGAAGTAGATCGCGTTCAGCAGCGGGTTCTTCACGCGCTCCTTCGCGATCTCGAGCAGCTTCTCCGCGAAGCGCTCCTTGCTCCCGTAGAGCGCGAGGAAGTCGTCGAACGCTGGCGTCGGGAGCTGCCATTCGAAGAGGCGCACCTCGTCGGGACGGAAGAGATCTGCAGGCGACTCCGGCGGTCGCGCCGGCCAGCGAAGCCGCTCTTGGATCGCGTTCTCCGCGTGTTTGATCGCGAGCAGCTCGCTCAAGTCCCCGAGCTCCTTCCGAACGTCCTTGCCGAAGCGCGCGAGCACGAACCCCACGCCGCGCCGCGCCGCCGACGGCAGATCGCGCCAGCCGGCCTCGATCGGCCCCGGATCGCGGGCGAAGACCTCGACCACGAGCTCGTCGAGATCGCTCGGCCACTGCGGCAGATGCGCGCTGTACGTGTCCTTCGTCAGCTCGACCTGCGCGAGCAGCCGCATCAGCTCTTCGCCGCTCATCGTGTGCGCCTCCCCGCGCACCAGCTCGAAGAGCTCCGGCTGTTTCGGCAGATCGAGCAGCCCCTCACGCCAGAGGTGAAGCGCGAGCGCGCCACGCTGGCCGTAGTCGACGGCCTCACCGAGCGCGTCCTGCTTCTTGTAGCGGTCCTTCCCCTTGGCGACCTTCGCGGCGATCTTCGTCAGCTTCTTTCGGTCGGCGACGAGCTTCTCCGGCAGCCCGTGCACGAAACGTTCGATCGTCTCCTTGCCGTCGACGACCGTGAGCTTCTCGACGAGCCGCGACGACGGGTCGTAGGTGGTGCGCGACGTCAGCGTGCCGTCGGTGCTCCAGGTCTCGTGCACGCCGACCGGCTTGCCGTGGTCGTAGAAGCGTCGGTACGCGAGCTGACCGCCCGGATACCACCCGGCATCTTCCCCGTGGTTGCGACCCAGGTCGTCGTGCCCGCGCGTCATCTTCTCGTGCTGAGGTTCTCCGTGCCAGGTCCAATGACCGACGCGCCTTCCTTCGGAGAACTGACCACGCGCGCGTGGTGAGCCGTTCTCGAGGTTCCACACGTACTCGCCGTGTTGTTTGCCCTGGCGGTAGATGTAGCGCTGCTGAAAGGCGCCGCTCGCGTACCAGAAATCCCACGGACCCTCGCGGTGCCCGCCGCGGTTGTCGCCCTCGGCGCTCTTGTTCCCGTTCTCGTGCCAGCCCGTCTCGTGCCCCTCGCGGAGCCCGTGCACGAACGTCACCTCGCTCTGGAGTTGGCCGTTGGCATACCACCAGCGCCACACCCCGTGCTTCTTGCCCCCGACGTAGTCTCCTTCGGCGGAGACCTGAGTCGATCCCGCATGATGCGCGCGGAACGCGCCGTCGCGCGGGCGCGGTGTGACGGTCGGCATCGGCGGCTCCGATGCGGTCGTCTTCGCGGGAGCCGCGGTCGCCGCAGCCGCGGGCGTGGGCGCCGTCGCGGCGGTCGGCTGGGCGGGCGTGCTCGCCGCGCTTTTCGTCTCTCCGCCGAGCTCCGCCGGAGTCTCCCCCGCCAGCACCTTCGCGAGACCCTTCTCGTCGAGCACCGGGATGCCCATCTCCTTCGCCTTCGCGAGCTTCGACCCGGATTTCTCACCCGCGAACAGGATCTGCGTCTTGCCCGAAACGCTCGAGGTCACGTTCGCACCGAGCGCCTCCAACTTTCGCGTCACTTCGTCGCGATCGAGCGACATCTTCCCGGTGATGCAGACGTTCTTTCCCTTCACCGGTGAGACCGGCGCGGACTTCACGTCCGGTTTCGGCTCCGGTTGCGGCGCCGCGGCGAGTGCCTTCTCTCCGAGCAACGCCGCCGCGCCTTCCGTCACGAACGCCGTCATCTCCCCGAGCAGCGTCACGCTCTCGTGGTCGACCGCCCAGAGCTTCGTGCCGTCGTGCTCCTTGGTCGCTCCGATCACGGTGTCGCCGTCGAGCCCGAGCAGCGCGGTCTCGAAGATGCGCTTCGCCTCCGCCGGGTACTCCTCCGGCCAGATCAGCACGGTGTCCTCGCCCGGCTCCAGGAACGTTCCGCGCAACGACTTCGCCTTCGGTCCGTAGAGCACTGGCGTCGCGCGCAGCGCGCCGGTGAGGAAGAGGTCGAGCCGGTGTGTGCCCTGCCGCTCCAGCGGCGCGAAGGCGTCCTTCGCGTCCGACGTGATCTGCAGCAAGAAGCCGAGCGGGCCCATGCCCGTGGTGTCGATGCCGCCGATCGCCGCCGCGAGACGAGCCTCCGTGCCCGCTGCCTTCGCGAGGCGCATCAGCGCGACCTCCACGATCCCGAGCGGTCCCGGCAGCGCCTCGCGCGTCGCGCCCGACGTCGCTCCGCCTGCCTTCAGCTTCGCTTCGAGCGCGTCGAGCGCTTCGATGCGCGCGACGATCTTCGCGAGCTGCGACTCGTTGAACGCGCCCCAACCCTTGCCGCCCTTGGCCGCCTCGAACTTTCCGCGTCCCGCGACGAAGACCGCGCGCACCGGAGCGATCACGTCCAGCGGCGTGCTGCCCGCCGCGAAGCGCGCGCTCGGGATGAGACCTCCGCCCGGACCCGAGGGGAACGAGTAGCTCGTGAACGAGACCGCCTCCGCGAGCTTCGGCTGCTTCTCCTTCGCGTGAGCCTCGACGAGCGCGTAGACCTCTTCGTCGCCCACGATCGCGGCGGCGTGCAGCGCGGACAGACCCATCGGCCCGGCGCCGTCGACCGGCAGCTTCGGGATCCACTCCGTGAGGAACTTGCGGGGGCCCGAGTCGCTCTTCTGCCCCTCGGTCTGCAACACCGCGGTCACCAGCGCGTGCGTGCGCGAAGCCTCGCTCGCGTACGGGAGCAACTTCTCCAGCAGCCGTCCCCGCTGCGACTTCACGGCGTTGTCGAGCGGTCCATGGCGCGGCGTCGACACGCGTACGTCGGGCGGCGGGTAGAGCGCGTCCACCGACGCCCCCTTCGCGAGCAGCAGCTCGATCACCGCGAGGTTCTTCGCCTCGTCGTCCGGGATGCCCTCCGTGACGGCCTGGAGCGGCGTGGTGCCGGGCACGCCGTGCGAAGGTTTGTCGACGGCGTTCGGATCGACGCCGCGCTCGAGCAGCTTCGCGACCAACTCCACGTCGCCCTGCCAACCGACGATCCCGAGCACGCCAGCTTCCGCGAGCGCCTCGCAGATCGCGTCGCCTTCCTGCTCCACGAGCGCGAGGAGCGCAGGTCGCGTGCGCTCGGGATCCTCACGCAGCGGGGAGTAGTCGTGGTTGCCGAGCAGCCGCTTGAGCTCCTTGCGTGCGTTCGCGAGCGTCATCTTCTTCGTCGTCGCCATGTCGAGTCTCCGAGCGGCAGGTGAGGCGGTGTCGTGGAGTCGGTGGAGAGCGCGAGGCTCGACGGCGTCGCCCACGCGCGTCCGTGTGCGGCGTCACGCGTGTGCGTCGTCGCGCGTACGGCACGACATGCACTACGCGTCGCGCTGTCGACGAATGCCCGGGGTGGGGCGCGCCGAAGCTCTCGATCGTCACCTTCGCGAGCCCTGAGCTACGCCACGTCGACGTTCGATCTTCCTCGGAATCTTCGGGCGTTCGCGGCGCTGCTCGTTCGGTGTGACTCCCTCACCACGGACCTTCACCACGCATCGGACACCGCTGCCTGCGTCGCGCGTCACGCGCCACCGCAACGCGCGCTTCTCACCGCCTCGCAAGCCCGCGACTGCGCGTCGGAAATCGAGCGCGAAGCGTCCGCGCGCCGACTTGGTGCGCTCGCTGCTCTGTCTCCTGCTGGCGCTCGATGCGCCGGGAGGACACTCATGACTCGCTTCACGCTTCTCTTCGTCGCGCTCTCGCTCGTGGCGCCTTCGATCGTCACGCGTGCTCGTGCCCAGACGATCGACCATCCCTCGACGCAGAGCGCCGCCGACGCGCATCATTCGTCGTCGAGCGACTCCTCTGTCCACGGGCACGACCACGCGAGCGCGTCGCTCCCCACCCACGTCGTCGATCCCGAACCACAGCCGCTCTCGCCACCGCCCACCCACCTGGAAGACGCCGACGACGCGCCGCCTCCGATCGACGACCGCACCATCGCGGGCTGGGACCACTTCGAGCTTTCGATGGGCTTCCTCGCTGGTCAGCACCGCTTGCGGAACGCGCGCTGGTCCAACGCGGCCACCCTCGATCCGAGCGTCTTCGCGGGCGCCCCCTTCGATCGCGTCGAGGCGTACGGCCTGCGTTACGACCTGCGCCTCGTGGTCGCGCACGTGCGCATGACCGCCGGCGTCGACATCCCCTTCGCCGCCTACGACGTCGACGCCACCCGCACGTCGCTCGAAGGCGTTCGCACCGAGGTCCCGGAGCTGAAGCTCTTCGGCTTCCACTTCGGCATCGGCGCGGAGTATCCGATCGGCCCCGTCGCGCCCTTCGTCGACGTGCTCGGCGGCCTCGACTGGGCGACCGCGGATGTCGTGAGCGGCGGCGAGACGCTCCGCGTCGAGTCGCGCGACTTCGGCTTTCGGATCCGCGCGGGCGTGCGCCTGCACGTGCGTCGTTGGTTCTTCGCGTCGGCGAGCGGCGAAGTCGGCCTCACCGGTCAGCCTTCGTGGGCCGCGGAGCTCAGCGTCGGCTTCGCGTTGATGGCCGGCCGCGACCAGCGCTGACGGGTGCGAGGCCGGCGCAAGCGGTGGGTAGGTTGCGGACGCCACGTCATCCGCGGCTCACGTGCCGGCTCGACAGCGCGCGGCGCCGATCCCAGTCTCGGCGCCGCGCGGCCCCTCTCCACCCAATCAGCCGCGGACCGCGCGCCCCCGTTCTCCCGTTCCTTTCGCATGCACCTCGACGCGCTCGCGCGACTCCTGCTCCAGATCGGCGTCATCGTCGGCGTCGCGCAGGTCTTCACGCGCCTCGGGCGCCGCATCGGTCAGCCCGCCGTCGTCTCCGAGATCCTCGCCGGCATCGCGCTCGGCCCCTCGCTCCTCGGCGCGTTCTGGCCGGACGCCGCGGCTTTCCTGTTTCCCCCGAGCTCGCTCGGCGGTCTCGAAGCGGTCGCGCAGCTCGGCCTGATCCTCTTCATGTTCCTCGTCGGCCTCGAGCTCGACCCCGCGCTCATCCGACGCAGCGGCCGCAGCGCGATCGCGCTCAGCCAAGCCGGCATCGTCGTGCCCTTCGGCCTCGGCCTCGCGCTCGCCTCGCAGGTCCACGACGAGCTCTCGCTCCCCGGCGTTCCCTTCCTCTCCTTCGCCCTCTTCCTGGGCGTCGCGATGAGCATCACCGCGTTCCCGGTGCTCGCGCGCCTGCTCACCGAGCGCGGCATGGTCGGCACCCCGCTCGGCTCCATCGTGCTCGCGGCGGCCGCGATCGACGACGTGACCGCGTGGTGCCTCCTCGCGTTCGTCGTTTCCTTCGTGCGCGCGGAGGGCGCGAGCGCCGCCCTCGTCACCGTCGGCCTCGCGCTCGCCTTCGCGCTCGTGATGCTCACCGTCGGACGGCACCTGATGAAGAAGCTCGCGGTGCCCGACGCGCCCCCGAGCCGCGAGCGCTTCACCGTCGTGCTCCTCCTCGTCCTCGCGAGCGCTCTCACCACCGAAGCCATCGGCATCCACGCGCTCTTCGGCGCCTTCGTCGCGGGCGCGATGTTGCCTCACGAAGGGGCCTTCGCCTCCGGCCTCCGCGAGCGCCTCGAAGACCTCGTGGTCGTCGCGATGCTCCCGATCTTCTTCGCGCACAGCGGCCTCCGCACCGAGCTCGGCCTCCTCGACTCCTCGCGCGATCTGCTGCTGTGCGCGCTCGTCGTCGGCGTGGCGGTGGTGGGCAAGCTCGGCGGCGTCGCGATCGCGGCGCGCATCGTCGGTCATCCGTGGCGCGAGGCCACCACGCTCGGCGTGCTCATGAACACCCGCGGCCTCATGGAGCTCGTCGTCCTCCACGTGGGCCTCGATCTCGGCGTGCTCTCGCCGAAGCTCTTCACGATGATGGTCGTGATGGCGGTCGTGACGACGGTCGCGACGGGCCCCGCGGTGTCGTGGCTCGGAGCGGCGAAGCGACGGACGGCGGCCGCGTGACGCGACGATTCACATCACGTACGATCTCCGTCCACCCGCTCGTCGTGGCCGCCGAGATCGGGACATCCGCCGGGCCTCGGTCGGTGAACGAGCTCGCGACGAAGATGCGCGATTGAACGAGCCCGAGAGGACCGTACGAGCGCCGTTTCTTCGAGCACGCCGCGTGGCCCTTTCGTCACGACGACCGACCCTTGAGCCGCTCGGCGGGTGGTGCGAGCCTCGTCGCGTGCGGCTCGAGCGACGAGAACGGAACCGCGTCGCGCTCTGCGTCTTGGAGCGACGTGGCGCCGTCGTCTGGGTGCGACGTGGCCACGCGGGGGGAGCTGGACGAATCTCCTCGATCCCGTGCTCGGACGAACGAGCGGCGCAGGCGTGCCTGGACGCGGAGCTCGCGGCGCGAGTCGCGGACGGCTTCCTCCTCACGGACCCCGACGCCACCGTCAGCGACCCCTTTCGCGCGCACGACGCCAAGAAGCGCCCACGACGCTTCACGCCGCGCGAGATCGGGTCGCGCATCGAGCACGGGCTGCCGCGACTCCCCGCGCCCTTCTCCGAGGTGCTGGACGCGATCTGCAGCGCCGCTGCCGTCGAGACCACGATGCGCCTCGCTCGCATCGAGCTCGAGGTCGACCAGGGAGATCGCTCGGTGAGCGTCGAGCTCACGTACGCGGCGGGCTCGGGAGAGAACGTCGACGACTACGATCTCGAGTCGGTGGGCTTCACCCTCGTGCTCGAGCGCGTATGGTCGGAGCCCAGCGACGGAGTCGAGCTGGACGTCTTCGTCGACGAGCTACGACGGGTCCGTGGGACGGCGCTCGTGGCGCGCTTCGCGAAAGCCGTCGGTGCGCTCCGCGACTACTCGGTGTTGCGCGCGATCGAGGTGCTCGAAGTCCAGCGTCGAGAGTAGGGCGCTGGCTCGCCGCCGGTCCCCCTGCGGACTCGAGTCCCCGCCCGCCTGGGGTCGACGCACACTCCGTTGTCTCGAAGTCTGCACAACGCGCCTCAGAATCGTTCGAATTTTCGACGGCCTACCTGTTGCACACTCCGCACCGATGCGCGCTCGGTCGCTGATCCTCCTCCTCTTGGTCGCGTGCAGCGGCAACATCGGTGATTCCGACGGCACCGGTCGCGATCCGCGCGATCCGCCACCCCAGGAGCCGCTCGTCTTCGCGCCCGCGGCCGCCACGCTGCACCGCCTCACCCGCGCGGAGTACCAGAGCACGGTCCGCGATCTCTTCCCCGCGGGCACCCCGATTCCGACCGACCTCGAGGTCGACACACCGCTGCACGGCTTCACCACCGTCGGCGGCTCCGAGCTCACGATCTCTCCCCTCGCGGCCGAGCAATACGAGGCCGCCGCGCGCCAGCTCGCGAGCCACGTCTTCTCCGATCCCGCGCGCCGTGATGCTTTCCTCGGCTGCACGATCGGCGCCCCCGGCGACGCCTGCGTGCGCACGTTCCTCGCCCGCTTCGCGCGCCGCGCGTGGCGCCGTCCCCTCGAGCCCGCGGAGCTGGACGCGCTCGTCACGCTCGCCGCCGATCTCGGCACGCGCCTCCGCGACGGAAACCGTGGCCTCGAGCTCGCCCTCGGCGCGGTCCTTCAATCGCCCCACTTTCTCTTTCGCGTCGAGCTCGCGGAGCCGGATCCGGACGATCCCACGCGCCGTCGCTACACAAGCCTCGAGATGGCCGCGCGCCTCTCGTACTTCCTCTGGGGCACCACCCCGGACGACGCGCTGCTCGACGCCGGCGAGCGCGGCGAGCTCGTCACCGACGCGGGTCTTCGGCGCGCGGTCGATCGCCTCACCGCCGATCCCCGCGCCGCGCAGGCGATGGGGCGCTTCTTCGGCGAGCACATGAGCCTCGACCGACTCGCCGCGGTCACCAAGGATCCCGAGCGCTATCCGCAGCTCAGCGCGTCGATGCTCGCGTCGATGCGCACGGAGCTCGAGCGCCTCTTCTCCGATCATGCGCTCGGCGACGGCGACGTGCGTGACCTCTTCACCACCGACCGCGCCTACGTCGACGCCGAGCTCGCCTCGATCTACGGCGTGAGCGCGCCGAGCGGCGAAGGCCTGCAGCCGACCACGCTCCCCGCGTCGAGCGAGCGCGGCGGTCTGCTCGGTCGCGCGGGCTTCCTCGCGCTCTGGTCGCACGCGACGCTGACTTCACCCACCACGCGCGGGCGATTCGTACGCATGAACCTGCTCTGCGAGGACGTGCCTCCGCCTCCGCCCGGTGTGGACACCACGCTCCCGCACTCGGACGGCGAGCCGAAGACGATGCGCGAGCGCCTCGAGATCCACCGCAGCAACGAGGTCTGCGCGGGCTGCCACGACAAGATGGATCCCATCGGCTTCGCCTTCGAACGTTTCGGACCGCTCGGCGAGTGGCGCGACACCGACGAGGGCCTGCCCATCGACACCACGACCGACCTCGACGGCACCCCCGTCGCCGACGCGGCGGAGCTCGGCGAGGTGATCGCGACCGATCCGCGTGTCGCCGCGTGCCTCTCGCGGCGCCTCTACCGCTACGCGACCGGACACCTCGAAGAGCGCGGCGAAGAGATCGTGGTCCAGGCGCTCGGCGAAGGCTTCGTCGACGCCGAGCACCGGTTCCGCGCGCTCGTCGCGGCGCTCGTGACCAGCGATGGCTTCCGCTACGCGGCCTCCGATCCGGAATCGGCCTGCGAGACCGGCGCGCGACGCGGCTGCTCCACCGCGTGCGGCGGGGGCGAGCAGCGCTGCGTCGGCGGAGCGTGGTCCGCCTGCGACGCGCCCGCGGTGCGCATGGAGGACTGCAACGGGCGCGACGACGACTGCGACGGCATGATCGACGAAGCGCTCACCCGCGCGTGCGAAGGCACCTGCGGCGGCGGCACCCAGACCTGCAGCGCGGGCGCATGGGGCGCCTGCGAGGACGACGAGCCCGCCATCGAGCTCTGCAACGGCATGGACGACGACTGCGACGGAACCGCCGACGAAGGCACCGCGAATCACGTCGCGATCACCAGCTTCACCGCGCTCCGCACCGTCCACGCTCAATGCGACGGATCCACGCAGCGCCGCGGCGTCAATTGCAACAGCGCGATCCACCGCACCTGCGCGGCGACCTCCTGCAGCAACAGCGGCTTCGGTCCGGTCGAGGCCGGCGCGGACGAAGCCCACCTCGCGTGCGTGACGGGCGAGACGCGCGTGGTGTCGTTCGCGGATCTCTCCGCACGCCACGGCCCCTGCAACGGCGCGCCCGAGGTGATGGGCCCGAACTGCAACGCCGCGATCCACCGCTGGTGCGGCGCCAACGGCATGACCACCGGCTTCGGTCCCGTCGAGCTCCCGGGCGACGGCACCGCGTACGTGACCTGCGTGCCCAGCGCGACCACCCACTCGATCACCTACGGCGCGCTCACGCCCCACCACGGGAGCTGCCACTCCGGCACCCGCATCGGCCCCGAGTGCGACGCCGCCATCCACCGCTGGTGCCGCGCGATGGGCGCGGTCAGCGGCTTCGGTCCCCTCGAGAACTCCGGCGAGAACCTCGCCGTCGCGTGCGTGAGGTGATGGAGATGCTGCTGAAAAAGTCTCCGATGAAACGGCGCACCTTCCTCCGCGGCACCCTCGCCGGCGTTGGCGCGGTCGCGGTCGGTCTGCCCGCCCTCGACGCGATGCTCGACGAGAACGGCAAGGCGTTCGGCCAAGGTCCCATCCCCGATCGTTTCGGCCTCTGGTTCTTCGGCAACGGCGTGAAGCCCGACCGCTGGATCCCCGGCACCGAAGGCGCGGGTTGGACCCCGAGCGCGGAGCTCGCGCCGCTCGAAGGCGTGCGCGACTGGGTCAGCGTGGTCACCGGCTGCGAGATCAAGACCGCCACCCACCCGCACCACAGCGGCATGACGGGCGTGCTCACGGGCAGCCGCTACCACCAGCTCGGCACGACCCGCGACACCATCGTCACCACCTTCGCGGGCCCGAGCGTCGACATGATCGCCGCTTCGCACTTCGAAGGCAGCACGCCCTTCCGCTCGCTCGAGCTCGGCATCACACGCTTCCGCGGCACCGACGAAGGCACCACGTTTCAGCATTTGAGCCACAACGGCCCGAACAACGTGAACCCGAGTGAGTATTCGCCGAACCGCTTGTTCGAGCGTTTGTTCGGGATGCCGCTCGACAGCGACGTCGACCTCGCCCGCCGCAGCGTGCTCGACGCGGTGATGGGTCAGGTGCGCGGTCTCCAGGGCCGCGTCGGAAGCCGCGACCGCGCGCGCCTCGAACAACACTTCGAGTCGGTGCGCACGCTCGAGCAGCGCCTCGCGGCGGGCGTCTCCGCGTGCATGGAGCCCACGAACCCGGGCGACTTCCCCGACGTCGAGGGCCGCGAGCAGATCGAGCAGCAGAACCGCGCGATGAGCGACCTGCTCGTCACCGCGCTCGCCTGCGATCTCACGCGCAGCTTCAGCGTGCTCTTCTCCCCCGCCGGCAGCGGCGTGGTGGTGTGGCCGGTCGGCGCGCGCAACAGCCTCCACCAGATCTGCCACGACGAGCCGAACCCACAGCCCACCGTGCACGCCGCCGTGGTGTTCACGATGGAGCAGCTCGCGTACTTCCTGGGGCGCATGCGCGACACCGTCGAAGGCGACGGAACGCTCCTCGATCATTCGTCGATCCTGATCACGAGCGAGCTCGCGGACGGCTGGAACCACAGCAACCGCGAGTTCCCGCTGCTCATCGCCGGCCGCGGCAACGGCCGCCTCCGCGGCGGCGTGCACTACCGCTCGCGCAGCAACGAAAACACCTCCCACGCCGTGCTCACGGCGCTCCGCGGCGCCGGCCTCCCGCTCGAGAGCTTCGGCACCGAAGCCGGCCAAGTCACGAGCTCGATCGGCGCCCTCGAGGGTTGAAGCGTCGGCGTCCTCGCGTGCGCCACTTCGAAGGAAACCCGAAAGCGCCCGCGGCCCTCTCGGGTCCACGGGCGCTCTCACGCGAATCGCGACCGATTCAATCGACGTTCAGCGTCGCCCGCCAAACGGCACGTCCTCGCCCGCCGGCACGCTCGGCTCGTCCGGCCACGTTCCGTCGAGCGTCGTCACGCGCACGAGGCCTTCGTCGCTGCCGAGGTAGAGCACGCCGTCCTCGCGACGCAGCGCGCTCCACACGTGACCCACGTCGCGCACGTCGGCCGCGCCGTCCGCGAGGGTCACCCACGCACCCTCCGCGCCACCCACGACCTGCGCACCTTCCGTCGCGTGCACGACGTGGGGCGAGCTCGGCGTGAACGGCAGCGCGAGCACGTGCAGCGCGAGCGACTCGTCGATGCGCACCAGACCCCGCGTCGCGTCGATCACCAGCAGCGAGGTGCCGTCGGGGTGAAGCGCCGCCGCGCGCGGATCCGGCAGCTCGGGCGCGCCCGCCACCTCGACGATCGTGTGATCGTCCGCGGTGCCTTCGCGATCGTCCTCGCCGTCGAAGTCCACGATGGCCACGCCGCCGAGCCGCGGCGCACCGCCGACCGAGAACACCGGATAGTCGTCGTCGCGATCCGAGCCGCCGTCGCGCACGCGCTCCGCGCCCATCACGATCCACGCGCGACCGTTCGTCAGCGGCAGCACCTCGACGACCTCGCTCGACGGGAGCCCAGGAATCACGCCCTCGCTCGGCTCCCGCACCCCGCGCACGTACTGCACGTGCGACTCGATCGAGCCGCTCGCGCCGAGCGTCACGCGCGCCACGCCGCGCGGGCCCACGTCCGCGAGCGACTCGGGGTCACCCGACGAGTGCACCGCGGTGCCGCCCACCCACACCACGTCGACGGTCTCCCACGCGAGCGCCTGCGGGAAGAGCGAGATGCCGAGCTCCAGCGGGCCCGCCGCCCAACGACCGTCGTCGAGCGTGCCGAACCACGTGTCCTCGCGGTAGCCGCTCACCGCGACGGCGTCACCGCGCACGGCGATCTCCGTCAGCCCGCGTCGCGTCGTCGGCAGCGTCTCGCCGCGCCCACCTTCGGCGAGCGGTACGATCGTGCCGGTGCCGTCCGCACGCACGCGCACCAACCCGACCTGCACCGTGAGCCCTTCGCAGCGGTAGCCCGGCACGTCGTCGCGGATCGCGGCGAGCACCTGTCCGTCGTGGATCGCCAGGTCGCGCACGCCGCTCAGCCACGGCAGCTCGAACACCGGACGTCCGTCCTCGAAGCGGATCGCCCACACGCCCGCGTTGCCGAGGCGCGTCTCGTTGCAGGCTTGCTGCAGCGCGACGTAGACGCGCCCGCGCGCCGCGTCGTACGCGATGTCGGTCACGTGATCCCCCGCGATCGTCGAGGTGCCGGCGGAGAGCCCGTAGAGCTCCGGCGCCTCGGTGCCGAGCGACGAGAGCTTCGCGAACACGAGCCCGCCGCCTTCGGGGCTCGCGAGCGGACCGGCGGGACGAAGCTGTCCACCGATCACCACGAGGTCCGCGCTCGTGTCCAAGAGCAGCCGCGTCGCGCCGAACGCGATCGCCTCGCCACGCGCCGCCGTCGCGAGCTCGCCCTCCGTGAGCAACACGTCGACCGTCGGACCCGCCGCGCTCGGATGCCACGAGAGCAACCCGCCGCGCGTCGGCTCCCAGCTCGCGAGCGTGAAATACACGCCGTTGAGATCCGCGTCGAACGCGAGGTCGCGCACGAAGCCTTCGGGCACGCCGCCCGTGCCGGGCTCGATCGCGTTCGTCAGCGCGCCTGCGTCGCTCACGCGCACGAGGCGCGTCGTGAAGTCGTCGCGCACCACGATCGCGAACGCCGCACCGTGCACCGGATCGGCCGCGAGCCCGCCGATCTGCGGGGCTCCGAGCACGTCCGCGCCCACGCGCCGCACGATCGCCTCGTCGGCGTCGAGCACCACGAGGCCGCCGTTCGTGCCGACCCAGAGCCGCCCGCGAGCTTCGTCGTGCGCGAGGTGGAACGCCGTGAGCGGCTCGCCGGCCGCGTCGGTGATCGGCACCACACGCACCGTCTCTCCCTCGACCGCGAGGAGTCCGCCTTGCGACACCACGTACGTCGTGCCGTCGATCGTGAGCGCTTCGGCGGTGCTCGCGGGGCCGACGTCGATTCCGTCGCCCACGCGGGGGAGCGCGTCCTCGATCACGTCGAGGGTGCCGCGCGCGAGATCGAGGCGACCGAGCCCGCCGCGCAACACGCCGGCGTTCGAAGGATCCGCGAGGGTCGAGGTCCCGACCCAGAGGAAGTCCTGCGCGATCGAGAGCGCGAGCGGCCGACCGCGGAGCCGACCTCCGATCCGCTCCACGCGCAGCGCGTCGGGCACGCCCGCGTCGTTCGGACCCGCGTCGTCGTCGGGCGGACCTCCGTCGGGGCCACCGTCGTCGAGCACGTCGGCGTCGTCACGGATGCCGCCGTCGTCGACGCCGCCGTCGGTACGAGGCGCGTCGTCGTCACCACACCCGACGACGTGGGGGCTCGCGAGCGCGAGACACAAGAGAAGGCGAGGATGAGCACGCATGGGATCTCCGGCCGCGTCACGAGTGCGACGCGTGCTGAGAGATGTCGTCGCGAAGGGCCTCCCGACAACGCGGCGTGCCGCCAAAGCGTTCTCTTCGGTGTACGCACCGCCGAACGCGATGCTGCTCGATCGTGCGCAGAGCGCGCGTCGTGCGAAGAGTCGACACACGGGTTCGTATCCGAGCTGCCGAAGTGGAGCGCGCTTGAGCCCACGCGCGAAAGCCGCGACGCTCCACGCGTGAACGTCCTCGTCACCATCCCGTTCAGTCATTTCTGCGAGAAGGCCCGCTGGGCCCTCGATCACACGCGCACGCCCTACGTCGAGAAGCGCCTGCTCCCGCCGCTGCATCTCCTCGGCACGCTGCCACGCGGCGGTCGCAGCACGCCGCTCCTCGTCACCGACGAAGGCACCCGCCTCCCCGACTCGACGGACATCCTCCGCTGGCTCGACGACCGTTCTCCCGGCGCGCTCTATCCGCGCGATCCGAACGCCCGTCGCGAGGTCGAAGCGCTCGAAGACGAGCTCGATCAGACGGTCGGACCCGCAGTGCGGCGCGTCGTCTATCAAGCGCTCTTCTCGAGCGAAGGCGACGTGCTCACGCCGATGTTTCGGAGCTCCTCACGCGGCATCCAGCGCGTCGCCTCGCCCTTCATCGCGCGTGTCGCCAAACCCTTCATCCGCCGCGGCTTGAAGATCGACGCCGCCCGCGCCGCGCGCTCGCGGGCGAAGCTCGACGCATCCCTCGATCTCCTCGACGCACGCCTCGCGGACGGTCGCGCCCACCTCGTGGGTGACGCGCTCACCGCGGCCGATCTCACCCTCGCGTCGCTCCTCGCGCCGCTCGTCCAGCCGCCCGAGCACCCCGTCCTCGGCCCCATCGGCTCGCGCGCGCCGGCGCTCGACGCGTTCCGAGACGAGTACCGCGCGCGCCCGAGCGGAAGGCACGCGCTCGCGCTCTACCGGAACCGCGCCCCATCGATGGAGCGCTGAATCGTCCGTCTGCGGCCGAGAATCGACCTCACCTACCTCGTTTGAGGGAGGCTGCTTCTCCCTGGTTCGATACGTTGTCGACTCGACGCGCGAAGTGCGTCGGTGCGCGGCGCGTGGCGTCAACGAGGCCCGCTACCCGCCGGCCAGATCGTGAAGATCGCCTTCACCTCCTGCACCACGCCGGTCGCCTCCACGTAGCTCGTCGCGTTCACGCGCACGCCCTCGCGATCGAGCGTCGCGCGCAGCTCGCCTTCGACGCGCGCACGGGACGCCTCGGGCACCACCAGCTCGAGCTCCACGAAGCCCGCGCGACGCAGCGTGTCGAGCGGCAACCGCGAGAGGTCGAGCCGCATCTGCACCGCGCCGCCGAACACCACGGCGCCGATCACGACCTCCACGCGCACCGGCTGCACCTCGATCTCCACCCGCGGCACCTCGACCTCGATCTGCGCGGACGGAGGCGTGATCTCGATCTGCGTCTGCGTGGTCGGTGTCGGCGGTGGTGGCGGAGGCGGAGGCGCGGGCGGCGGAGGCGGCGCGGGGTTGCGGCCGGGCAGCGCGCCCCCACACGAGCCGGGATACGCGTTCCGCGACGACGCGAGCCCGATCTGGATCATCACGCCGAGCTCGTGCCCTTCGAGATCGTCGTCGAAGAAGTGCCGTCGATAGACGAGCGTCGGCTCGAACGCGAGCCCACATCCGACGAAGCCGGCGCCGAAGCCGACCTCGAAGAACCCGCCGTCCGACTCCACCAGCGGTCCGTCACCGAACACGTGTCGCCAGCCGCCACCCACGTCCGCGTGGAGCCACCGCACCGGCCGCACACGAAGGTGCCCCGAGGCCATCGCGCGACGACGCGACGCGACGCGTTCGCCCTCCGGCGCGTTCAACCCCGTGCGTTTGCCGAGCCGCTCGAGCCCGAGCCGCAACCGAGGCTCCAGCGTGCCTTCGAAGAACGGCATCCCGAACGCGAGGTGGATGCCCGACACCACGCCGACGTCGGCGCGACGACGCGGCGAGAGCAACGGCACCGTCGCGTGCACCGCGATCGCGCGCTTCGACTGCTCACGCGGCGCGTCGAACCCGATCGGCGCGTCTTGGTTCCACTCGAAGCCGAGCTGCGCCGACGCGAGGATCGTGCGGTACTGCGACAGCTCGCCCGTGAAGCCCTGCTCGTAGCGCAGCCCGAAGCGCCACAGCCCCGCGAAGAACGGACCCGTGAGCATCCCGACCTGTCGGTGGATCGAGAGCGAGAGCACCGGCCCCGACGAGACGTCGCTCACGTCCTCGCGCGCGCTGATCGCGAACGTTCCGTCGAGCCCGAAGAGCCACCCACGACGCGAAGGCTCGTCGGTGAGCACGCGCAAACGCAGCCCGACGTGCGGCATGTGCAGCCCGATGCGCGCGGGCGAGGCGTCGACGATCCCGTCGTCGTCGACGTCCTCTCCGATCGGTCGCACGCCCACGAAGCGGTAGCCGAGCCCGAGCCCGAAGCGCTTCGAGAAGAAGACGTCGCCCCCGAGGTCGAAGCCCATCGCGCGGCTCGCGCGTTCGTCGCCCGCGAACGCGAGCCCCATCGGCATGCCGAGCTGCAGCGTCCAGTTGCGTCCCGGCGGCGTGGGGAAGGGCGGGTGGCAAGGGAAGGGGACCCCGTTGGTGCGTGAAGGCTCCTGGGTCGAGAGCGGTCGATCCGGCGGACACTCGGGCAGACCCCGCAAGCGCTGCGCGGACACCCAGGTCGGCCAGCCGTGCTCGTCGTACGGACGCTCGGGCAGCGCGGCCTCCACGAATCCGTTCGACTCCGTTCCGTTCGACCCCGTTCCGTTCGACTCCGTTCCGTTCGACTCCGCCTGCGATTCATCCCCGGTCGTTCCCGCCGGTGCCGTCTGCGCCTGGATCGATCCGAAGGTGACGAGCGAGAGCGCGATCGCCGCGAGCGTCCTGTTCACCGAAGCAAGCATGTCGCCCATCGACGCGGACGTGAAGCTCGGATTCATGCACCCGGTCGACCCAGGCTTCTGCGGGGGTCGTGCGGACGTGCATCGCGTCGCAGGTCGTCGCTCACGCGGCACCGTGGGTCGCGTTCGCTGGCCTCGCCGACGCTCGTGGGTGCAAGCTCCGCCGCGATGTCGGAGCTCGGCGATCCCAACGCCCACGCCCCGAACGCGAAACAATGGCTCGCGTTCGGCGTGGCCCTCGTCGTGCTCGCGATGATCGCGATCTGGATCGCGGGCTCACGTCAGGGCGACCGCCGCCGTGTTCCGACGCTGCAAGGCCGACCGCTCACCGGCGTGTGGCGTGCGACCGAGGCACGCGACGGCTGCGCGCTCGACGCTCCACTCCCCGCCGGCGCCCTCTTCGTCGCGCACCCCGGGCGTCTTCCGCTCGTCGGTCCGGCCCTTCACCGCTGCGCTTCCCCCGACGAGTGCGCCCAGCGCGAGCGCACCCGCGCGCTCGGCACGACACCACCGCCCGTTCCCCTCGCGCTCCTCGGACACGGCTGCGGTGACTGCCGCGAGAGCCTCGACCTCGCCCCCTCCGACGTCGACTGGGACGAAGCGCTCGAGTTCGCGGTCGGGCTCGAAGGCGCCGACGATCCCGTCGCACGCTCCCTCGTCGCCGAGCGCGCGACCGCCCGCGAGTCCGACGGTCGCTGCTTGCGCTTTCGCTACCTCGCCACCCTCGAGCGCGACGCCGACGCGCTCGTCTACGAACGACGTGTGCTCTTCGCCCGCGCCGAAGGTTCCTGCGCCGAGCACGAAGACCCTCCGACCGAGTGCGTCGCCGCGCGCCGTTGGCGCCTCGAGCGCGAGTGACACGTCGCGCGCACCTTCGAAGCGTCGCGCTCGACGACCTCAACGAGAAGCTCCGCTCTCGAACCAGACGCTTTGGAAGCGACGAGCGCGCCGCCTTCGCTCGAGAGCGACGTTTGAAGCCGCGAGCCACTCCGGCCGGAAGCTCCGAAATCACGCCGCGCCGAGGTAGATCTTCAACATCTCCGCCGCGCGCTTCTTGTCGAAGGGCACGTCCTGCAGCTCCGCGCGTCGGCTCACGTTGCGGAAGAGCTCGTCGAGGAACGTGTAGAACGCCGCGCACTCGTCGATCGCCCCACGCAGGCGCCGCGGATCGAGCAGGTCCACGTCGCGCAGCGAGTCGAGCGCGGAGAGGAACCGATCGAGGTGCCCGTAGTCGCTCGCGCGCACGAGCTGGTACCCGATCGCGCGGAAGTGCTCGAGGAACTCGCGGACGAACTGGAAGCTCGCGTGGCTCGCCCACTGATCGGGATCGACCGTCGCCGCCTCGGCCTTCGCGAGGAACGCGCGGAGCACCTGCAAGAACATCCACACGTCGCGACGCAGTCGTTCGCTCGCCTCGCGCTGCGCTCCCGATTCGCTCGCCAGCTCCGGTGCCGCCGCGCTCGGCGCGAGCTCCGCGCAGAGCGAACGGATCGCGTGGTGCAGCGTCGCGCGCAACGACGCCGTCGCGAGCACGAGCTGCGCGCCCAGCTCTCCGTCCGGCACCCGCGGCGCGTCCTCGTCGAGCGGCGGGATCTCGCGCTCGAACACCTTTCGAATCTCGACCCGCAGCACGTTCGCGAGCCCTTCGAGCGTCCCACGCAACCCCACGAGCCGCGCCGCCTCGTGCGAGAGCTGCGCGTGTTGCTCGCGGAGCGCATGCGCGGGCACCGCGAGGAGCTGTCGCTCGAACGCGTCCGCGAGATGACCCGCCGCGTGTCGCCCGAGGAACCGCGCGAGCGCGCGCAGATCGCTCCGGAACACCGCCAACATCGCGTAGGCCCGCCGCACCGTGGTCGGGCTCGCCGCGTAACGATCGATCAGCGCCGCGTAGCGCAGCCCACGGAAGAGCGTGAGGAACGCGACCGCCACCACCTTGTGCGCGGCCTCGTGGATGCCGTGCAGCACCTCCAGCACCTCGGGGTGCCGAATGCGATCGAGCTCCGGTCGAAACTCCAGCGCGACCAGCGGATCGAAGTACGTGTTGCGCCCGATCTCGCGCACGACGGTGCCGACGAGCCCGTCGTAGAGCCGATGCGAGACGCGCGGCAGCCGGAGCAACCCCTCCGCGAGATCGTGGAACGCGGTGAAGGTGTTGCGGAGCACCAGCAGCGACTCTTCGGGCGTGTCCTGCGCGAGCTGATCCTTGAGCAGCCGCTGCCGCACCGTGTCCTCGGGCAGCACCGTCTCGAGGTAGCGCGTGAACACGAACGCGCGCTCGCGCTCGCCGAGGAGCTGCCGCACGCAATGGGTCGCCTGCGCGAGCACGTCCTGCAGCACGCGCAGCTCCCCGCGGTAGTCGTGCGCCGCGGGCGGCTCGGGGTTCGGACGACCCGGGTGATTGCGCGGGTTCGCGAAGCACGCGAGCCCCTTGAGCAACATCTCGAGCTCGAAGAGCGTCTCTTCCTTGTCTTCCCAGGTGAGCCGCTCGTACCACGCCTCGCGCGCCTTCGACTGCTCGCGTCGAAGGCCTCGTGTGTCGCGCAAGAGGTTGGCGTAGACGTCGCGCGCCCCGGTCATCGACGTCGAGGGATACCACGTCTTCGCGCGTTCTGGCCGTGCTTCCGAGGCCGACGCAACGCCGGAGGCGAAGGCGACGCAGCGGAGGCGCAGTGGAGGCGAAGCGCGTGCATCCGCTCGAGAGCGATCCCCGCCCTCGCAGCTCAGAACGCGATGCGACGCCGCACGCTCTCGCCCGGCCGCACCCGCACCACGTACACCCGACGGATCCCTCGCTCCGGGTTCTCCAGCACCAGCTCGTGCTCGCCCGCCGGCACCTCCACCCGCATCAGCGGCGTGTGCCCGAGCGAGCGCCCGTCGAGCGAGACCGTGGCCCACGGCGTCGCGTCGAGGCTGAGCCAGCCCGTCTCGACCTCCGCGACCTCGACTTCCGCGGGCGCTGCGCGCTCCGGAGGGGTCTCCACATCGGCTGCCGGTGCCGCGGCCGTCGTCCTGACCGTCCTCGAGCTCGTGCCGCTCCGCGCCGTATTCGAATCGTTCATCACGCGCGCGCTCATCGAGCTCGTCGCAGTCGTCGTGCTCGTCGTGCTCGCGGGCACGGTCGAACCGCTCGCAACCGTCGACCCCACGTTCGCGCTCGCGGCCTCGTTCGCGGCGTTCGCAGCGCTCGCGCCCGTCGTGCTCGCGCCCGTCGTGCTCGCGCTCGTGCTCGCGCTCGCGCCCGCTGCATTCGCGCCCGTCCCGCTCGCATCCGCGCTCGCGCTCGAGACCTCCACCGGCGCGTCGAGCGAGCTCCTCCAGACGATCCCGAGCAGCACCAGCACCGACACCAACGCAAACCCGATGGGCCCCCACGCGAGCCGAGGCTTCTCGGGCTCCGGCGGAGGCCGCGTCGAGATCTTCCGCGACTCCGAGCTCGGCCCCCGCGGCGCGACGTGAAAGCTCCCCGTCGCGCTCGCGCCCAGGCGCGCTCCCCCGATGCACTGCCGCAACAACGCCTGTTGCCGCTCGCGCTCCCCCACGAACGCATCCCCGAGCCACGCCGCCACGTCGTCGCGCGTGACGGCCCGCGGCTGCTCGTCGAGCCACGCGGTGAGCACGTCACGCATCTCTTCCGCCGAAGGAAACCGCTCGTCCGGATCCCGCTGCAGCACCCGCTGCAGCACCGCCACGAGCGCCGGCGGGGTGTCGGGCGCGTGCGTCGTGACCGGGGTGATCGTCCCCGCCACCAGCGCGTGCAGCGTCCCCACATCGTTGCGTGCGGGAAAGAGCCGATGCCCCGTGAGCATCTCCCAGAGCACGACACCCACGCTCCACAGGTCCGCGCGGCGATCCGTCCCTTCGCCCGAGGCCTGCTCCGGCGCGATGTACCCGAACTTCCCCTTGATGAGCCCCGAATCGGTCGACGCACGCCGCGAGGCCGCGCGCGCGATCCCGAAGTCGAGCAGCTTCACGCTCCCGTCCCAACACACGAACACGTTCGGGGGCGACACGTCGCGGTGCACGATCTCGAGCGGCGTCCCATCGAAGTCACGCAGCGCGTGCGCGTACGCGAGCGCATCGAGCAGCTCCACCGCGATCCTCGCCGCGATCTCGGGAGACACGCGTTCGTCCCGCCGCGAAAGCATCGAGAGCACGCGCCCGAGCGGCATCCCCTCCAGGTACGCCATCGCGATGTAGTGCTGCGTCTCGTGTCGCCCGACCTCGAGGGTCGGCACGATGTTCGGATGGCTCAGCCGCGCCGCGAGCCGCGCCTCGTCGAGGAACTGATCGACGACCTCCAAGCTCTCTTCGAGCTCCGGGTGCAAGAGCTTGAGCACGACGAGCTTGCGAAAGTCGTTCGAGCCCGAGGTCAGCGCGAGAAAGGCTTCACCCGCCCCGCCACGGCCGAGCGACGCCACGATCTCGTAGCCGCCGACCCGACGCGGCGGGACGGCGTGGGGAACGGAGTCGCGCTCACCGACAGCATCCACGCCCTTGCATCGTCGGGACCGAGGGCCGCACTGTCAAACCGGCTGAAGACCGCAGGGCTTCGAGTCGCCGCCGCTCACGATCGCTCGCCACCCGTCTTGCGGACGGCTCGAGGCGAGACCCGCCCGAGCAGGAGGAGGACGAGGCGCCCCGAGGTGAGCTCTCCGCGATCGCCCCTTCGCGACCACCGACGACACGTACACGGGCCACGACCGAAACGAAAAAGCCCCGCGTCTGCGGGGCTTCTCGGGGAGTGCGCTCGGTCGACGCTCACTGCGCCGCAGCGCTCGCTGGGCCACCACCTCCGAGCGTGGGCGTCTTGTTCGCCACGAACCGGAGCTGGTTGAACTCGGTTTGACCGAGCGTGTAGATGACCTCGGCCAACGTTCGGAACGGCGTGCGCTGATCGGCGATGATCTGCACCTCGCCGGTGAACGGACGACGCGGGTTCGCGGCCGCGATCGCCTTCTTCAGGTCACGCACGCGCCCCATCTCGCGGAAGAGCGGCGTGATGAGGAAGCCGGTGCCTCCACCCTGCTTCTGGCTCGGGTCGACCAAACCGTCGCGCAAGGTCACGTGCTGCACGCCGTCGACCAAGATCGCGCTGCGCGAGATCTGGATCGGCGTCGCGTCCCCGAGATCCACGCGCGAGGTGGAGTAGGGGATCGTCAGCTCCGAGCTCTGGGAGATCGCCGACGCGGTCGACGAGCTGAACTGCATGACCATGAAGACGAGCAGAATCGTCATCATGTCGAGCATCGGATAGATGTTGATCTCTTGGTGCTCGTGCTCGGGGTGACGCTTGATCTTCTTTCGAATGATCCGCTTCACCTGGGCCATCGAGGCTTTTTCTTCGGACATGGTCTCGCTCCGTGCTCCGTGAGAATTCGGCCTCGACTCAGCGCACACCGGCGCTGAGCAACACCTCGTCGAACAAGACGTCGCCCTCGTTGGTCTCGCGGACGGCGTCCATGGCGGACAGCAGGTGCTGGTACTCCACCATCGGATCGGCGCTCACGGTGACCTTCGTCTCGTCCTCGAACCGCTCCTTGAGCTTGCGCGCACACTCGCGGAGCGCGGCCCAGTCGTAGCGGTTGCCGTTGCGCGGCACCGTGACGACGCGACCCGTCGCGAGCGACTCACAACCCGGCGCCAGCTTGCCGCCGGTGCCCGCGACGATCACGCCGTTCTCGACGACCGTCACGTTGAGGTTCAACGACTCTTCTTCGGGGGCGCGTCGACCGACTCCGCCACGGGAGTAGCTCGGCAGCGACGCCTCGACCTGGCTGTAGAAGCCGATCGTCGTGATCAGGATCAGGAGGAACATGATCAGGTTCACGACGATGTCGAGGAACGGCACGATGTTCAGCTCGCCGGCCGCCTCGTCGGGGCCGGGCTCGTGAAACGTCGCGCGTTTCTTGATGTAGGCGCGCTGCGATGCGCTCAGCTTCGCCATACCTGTCCCTGAATCAGCCCTTCGGCCGGAGGGTCAGGAGGTTCTCGAGCTTCTGCGCAGCCGCTTCCATCTGATGCTTGTGCTTCTTCGCCATCGAGTTGAGGAGAAGGTGAGAAGCCATGCAGATGACGGCGATGAGAAGGCC
This sequence comes from uncultured Sandaracinus sp., assembly GCA_937982655.1. Classification (GTDB taxonomy): domain Bacteria; phylum Myxococcota_A; class Polyangia; order Polyangiales; family Houyiibacteriaceae; genus JACKEH01. Next base: position 7,990 of record CALJLK010000580.1, on the reverse strand, counting down.
GAGGAAGGTGTTCCACATGGCCTCGGAGATACCGCCGGTGAGAAGCGCCTGCTTCTGCGCCGGATCGTCGATCTCACCGACGGCCTTGAAGGCCTTGATGAGACCGCGGACGGTGCCGAGAAGGCCGATGAGCGTCGCGAGGTTCGCGAGCGTCCAGAGCCACGGGGTGCGCTTCTCGAGGTTCGGGACCTCTTCGGAGAGCTTCTCGTCCATCGACGCGATGATCGCTTCTTCGCCGCGATTGACCTGCGTCAGACCGCTCTTGATCACCTGCAGAAGCGGCAACGGTGCTGCCTCGCAGAGCTTGATCGCGCGATCGATGTTGCCCGCCTGCACCAGCTTGCGCACCTGAGCCATGAACTCGGGCGCGTTCACCCGGTACTTGGTCAGCATGAACACGAGCCGCTCGGCCACGATGGCGAGCGAGAAGGCGAGCACCCCGATGTTGATGAACGAGAAAGGCGCGCCCTCCAGCATTGCATGCCAGATTTCTTCCATCAGCGAGGCTCCTTGGACGCCGGTGTGACCGTAGCGGCTTGTGCCGCAGCGGGGGTCCGGCCCGGAAACTACGCGAGGGCCGTACCTGCAATGTTGAAAAACACGTGTGAATCTCGGCAGGTTGCGGCCCTGGACCGAGGTTTGGCGGAAGCTACCGCAGCGCTCGCGAGGTTGTCAACGAGAGAGAACGACGCCGAAGGTCGCATGCGCTCGGCTTCGTGAATCCGAGACCTTCTCCGCGAGGGGCGACTCACCAGCTGTCGATCGCGCTCGGCATTCGTTCCCCTCCTCGCGATCGTCCCGCCTCGCGATCGTCCCGCCTCGCGATCGTCCCGCCTCGCGATCGTCCCGCCTCGCAATCTGGGGATCGCGACCGCTTCGGGTTCGGCGGAGAGCTGGCGGAAACGATGCTCACTCCGAAGATCTGGATGCCCAACGATTCGCCCGCCGAGCCGCGATCCCCCTCGTGCGCTCATCGGACGTCGACGTGCTCGTGTCCTCCGCACGATTGCCGGCGCCGATCGGACCGCGATCGCCTCGACCGCGTGAGGCCTCTCTCGCCGCGACCCCTCTTCGCTTCGCACCGAGCGCTCGCGATCGCGATCACGCTTCTACCTACAAGTCCGGGAACTTCCACCCGATCGTGGGGTCTGACGCGGTTCGTGCGGAAGCGCGCACGAGGTGAACGAAGCCTGCGCCGATGATCGTTGACTTGGCTGACGCTCTCTGTATCATCGGCCGTCGTTTTGTACGAACCCTCGATTTTTCAGGGAAATCGGGCGGAAACAATGGCGCGGCACCTCCTCGTTGGTAGGGGCCGCATGGTTGGTCGGTTCTAGGAGGCAGCACGCCATGTCGTCGATTGCACACGCGTTCGAAGAAGGTGGATGGGCGATGTACATCATCCTCTTCTGGCTGGTGATGGCCATCGGGTTCATCGTCGAACGCTCGGTTTATCTGTACCGCTCGAGCATCAACAAGGACGTGTTCCTCGCGACGATGCAGAAGTGCATCCTCGCCGGCGACATCGGCCGCGCGATCAAGCTCTGCAGCGCTGCGAACGCCCCGCTCGCGCGCATCGTCAAGGCCGGCCTGATGAAGGTCAACCGCCCGGACGCCGAGGTCCAGTCCGCGATGGACGAGGCCGCGCTCCGCGAGCTCCCGAAGATCGAGGCGCGCACCGCGTTCCTCGGCCTCTTCGCCAACCTCGCGATGCTCTCGGGTCTCTTCGGCACCGTTCTCGGTCTGATCGGCGCGTTCGCCGCCGTCGCCGGTGCGACCGGCGCCGAGAAGGCGACGATGCTCGCGAAGGGTATCTCCGAGGCCATGAACTGCACGGCCTTCGGTCTTCTCGCCGCGATCGTCTCGCTCATGGGCATGGCGATCCTGAACGGCAAGACGCAGGGCCTTCTCGACGACATCAACGCGGCCACGGTCCAGGTGATGAACCTGGTCGTGAACAACCGCTCGAAGGTCAACCTTCAGGGTCTTCAGCAGGCCGGTTGATCCGGTCTGCTGACGGAGCGGAGTAGCCATGGGTGGTATCGACTCGGGTGGTGGTGGTCACGGCGGCAAGAAGTCCGTCGACCAAGAAATCCCGCTCGTTCCGTTCATCGATCTGCTGTTCTGCTGCATCATGTTCCTCCTCGCCACGGCGGTGTGGAACCAGCTCGCCCGGCTCAGCGCGAACCAGCGCACGCCGGGTCAGGCGGCGACGCAGGACTCGCCTCCGCCCGAAGAGCGCGTGAAGGTCATCCTTCAGGTGCAGAACAGCGGATACGTCCTCGCCTCCACGGCGGGTGACAGCATCACCATCGCGAAGAACGGTGACGCGTACAATCTCGAGGAGCTCCGCACGAAGCTCCAAGAGCGCAAGCGTCTCGAGCCCAACCGCCGTGACCTGATCGTCGCGCCGGAGGACGGTGTTCTCTACGAGCACGTCATCCAGGCGATGGACATGGTCGTCGGCGAGGGCTTCCCCGAGATGTCCCTGAGCGACGGCGCCGGCCTGCTCTGATTCGAGGAATCGATCATGCCCGTACATGTCCCCGGCAAAGTCCTCCTTCACCACATCCCGCTCAAGTTCGTGCGGGACAAGGTGTCGGGTGGCGGCAAGAAGAGCGTCGACATGGCGCTCCCTCTCGTGCCGTTCATCGACTTCCTCATCACGCTGATCGTCTTCCTCATCATGCAGTTCTCGTCTTCCGGCGAGCTCATGACGACGGTCGCCACGATCACGATGCCGACGGCTCACAACACCGAGTCGCTGGAGATCTCGCCCATCGTCGCCATCGACGCGAACATCGTCGCGCTCGACGGAAACCGCATGGCGGACACCGCGTCGCTAGCGTCGAACCCGACGCTGGAGCGCATCGAGCCGCTGATCCAGAACCTCGAGACGCTCAAGCGCAACTGGAGCGTTCTGCATCCGGCCGAGCCCTTCCCGGGCAACGTCATCCTCCAGGCCGACATCGGGGTCGACTTCCGCGTCATCAAGAAGGTCATGTTCTCGGCGGCTCAGGCCGGCTACACGAACGTGAGCTTCGCGGTGAACTCGACGCAGGGCGGCGAGTGAAGGACCACGGGATCACCTTCGGGTGATCGAACCAACGAAATGGCGCGCCCTCGGGCGCGCTTTTCGTTTGTGGCGACACGGTTTCGTCTCCTGAGCGAAGCGCCGCGTTTCGCCATGCCGTGTTCAGGTATCCATCTGCGCCGCTACGTGGCCACCTCTCGGCTCCACGACTGGATGGATACGTCGCTCGGCGCGTCGGGGCTCGACAGCGCCTCGACGCGCGTACCAAAGTGCGAGCCGCGCTTCCGAGTCCGACCAGCGCCGAGACGTGATCCATGAGCCTCGAGCCCGCCCAATACGAGATCCCCAAGCGCCGCAGCTTCGCGCCCAACTTCCCCTGGAAGTGGGTGATCCCGATCGGGCTCGCCGTCGTCGGATTCGTCGGCTTCTATCAGTGGCGCGATCGCACGCGCACCCACGAGCTCAAGCAGACGATCGCCTCCGCGTACCAGGGAAACGTCGTGCCGGTGCGCGAGCGCTCGGACGCCTTCCGCGCGATCGTCGAAGGCTGGATCGAAGAAGCCGCCGCTGCGCCGCCCGAGAACTGGGCCGATCCTCGGCTCGATCTCTCGCGCCTTCACCGCGCCGAAGGCATCTACCTGCGTCTCCACCAGAGCCACACCACCTCGCGCGAGCAGATCGTGGAAGGTGCGCGCACGATGGAGCCCGACGCCATCACCCGCTGTCTCGGGCTCAGCCCGGTGTCGCTGCGAGGCTTCTACGAACGCCTGGACGTGCTCGATCCCGCGTGGTTCGACGAAGTCCGCGCGACCGACGACGTGCTCCGTCTGCGCGTCCTGCAAGAGCAACTCGAGGTGCGCATCGAACGCGACTTCCCGGTCATGCTCGACGTCGCACGCGCCGACTATTTCATGCTGACGATCCAGCACGGCGAAGACCGACGAAGCTCGCCGGTCGACGTCTTCCTCTGGGACCTGCAGCGACGGGAGCCGCTCCTGCGTGCACGGGTCCAAGCGCGCGGCACCTTCCTGCCCGCGCGGATCGCGATCGGCGACGCGCCCACCGCGGCCGCACAGCGACTGCCCGAGCGGGCCGGCCTCGTCGATTGTTCGATCGCGTCGCTGGTGCGAGAGGTCGCTGGACGCCCCGCGGCGTCGGTGACCTCCGAGATGCCCGCGCCGCCCAGCACCGAACCAGCCGCGGTGCCGGAAGGAGAGGGCGGCCCCCCGACGGACGACGCGCCGAACCAAGCTTCGAGCCCAAGCGGAGCGCCGACCGAAGGGGCGAGCCCGAACGAAGCCCCGAGCTCGCCGGACTGACGACCTGCGGTCCGCTTGCGCTCCCGTGACGTTCGTGACCGACCGTCTTCGTCACCGACCGCGCGATCGCGACCCACACGCGCCTGCAGATCGCGACTGGGAGACGCGGCGTGCGTGACCGTAGACTCTCGCCGATGAACCGCACTCGGCTCGTGCTCCCGCTCCTCGCCCTCCTCGCCTGCGCCAACCCGGTGGAGGACTTCGAGAACATCTGCCATGCCGAGACTCGTTCGGGCGCGGACTCGATCGCGGATCCGGCCCAACGCGCAATGCACATCGCGCAATGGGTGGACGCGAACGTGCGCTCGAGCGACGCAAAGGAAGCGATGGCCGCCCTCGCACACGCCTCGCCCGAGTCGCGCGGTGAGCTGCTGCGCGCGGCCGCGCGTGAGGTCGGCTACACCGGCGATTGCCCGATGGCCGACGCTCGCTGAGCTCGCCATCGACGCAACGCGTGCCTCGCCCGGCTGGTCCACCGTCACCAACATCGCCGGCGGCGCTGCCCGACGCGTGACTCACGCAGCCCCTCGATCGAGCTCGCCGCGCTCGTCTCGTGCCTCCCGACGCCCCCGTCGCAAAACGTGAGGACACCCTCGCGTTTTGGATCTACGCTGGGCGCCATGACCCAGCACGTCGACGTGTTGATCGTGGGCGCCGGTCTGTCCGGCATCGGCGCGGCCGTTCACCTCCGGAAGGCGCACCCCCGACGCAGCTTCGCGATCTTCGAAGCCCGCGACGCGATCGGCGGCACCTGGGATCTCTTCCGTTATCCCGGCATCCGCTCGGACTCGGACATGTTCACCCTCGGCTACGTCTTCAAGCCGTGGACCGACTCGAAGGCGATCGCGGACGGCCCGTCGATCCTCCGCTACGTGCGCGAGACGGCGGCCGAGCACGGCATCGACCGCCACATCCGCTTCCGTCACCGCGTGGTGCGCGCGAGCTGGTCGAGCGCCGACGCCCGCTGGACGGTCGAAGCGGACGTCGACGGAGAGCGCGTCCGCACGACCTGCCAGTTCCTCTACGTCTGCTCCGGCTACTACCGCTACGACGCGGGCTACACCCCCGAGTTTCCCGGTCGCGATCGGTACCGCGGCACCTTCGTGCACCCGCAGCACTGGCCCGAGGACCTCGACTACGCGGGCAAGAAGGTGGTCGTCATCGGCAGCGGAGCGACGGCGGTCACGCTGGTGCCCGCGATGGCCGAGAAGGCCGCACACGTGACGATGCTCCAGCGCACGCCGACGTACATCGCGTCGCTGCCGAGCGAGGACGCGATCGCGACCTTCCTGCGCGAGCACCTCCCGAGCGAGCTCGCGTACGGCCTCTCGCGTTGGAAGAACATCCTGCTCTCGATGGCGCTCTACCAGCTCGCGCGGAAATCGCCGCAGGGCACGAAGCGCCGTCTCCTGAAGCTCGCCGCCAAGGAGCTCCCGCCCGACTTCGACGTGGAGACGCACCTCTCGCCCGACTACGCGCCGTGGGATCAGCGCCTCTGCCTCGTGCCGGACGCCGACCTCTTCCACGCGATCCGCGATGGACGCGCGTCGATCGTCACCGGCCACATCGACACCTTCACTGAGAAGGGGCTCCGCCTGAAGCCCTCGAAGGACGTCGGGGCGACCGAGCTCGAGGCTGACGTGATCGTCTCCGCGACTGGTCTGCAGCTCCTCTTCGCGGGCGGCATGGAGCTCCTCGTCGACGGCAAGAAGGTCGAGACGAACCAGCTCTACACCTACAAGGGCACGATGTTCAGCGGTGTGCCGAACCTCGCGCTCGCCTTCGGGTACACCAACGCGAGCTGGACCTTGAAAGCCGATTTGATCGCCGACTACGTCTGTCGGCTCCTGAAGCATCTCGACCAGACGGGCGCCCGCCGTGGACGATCCGAGCCTCCAGGCCGAGCCTTTCCTCGACTTTTCATCCGGATACGTGCAGCGCGCGCTTCCGTCGCTCCCGAAACAAGGCTCCAAGACCCCTTGGAAGCTCTATCAGAACTATCTCCTCGATCTCTGGCTCTTCCGCTACGCCAAGCTCGAAGACGGAGCGATGCGTTTCGTCCACGAGAGCGCGCCCGTCGACGCGCCCACGGTCGCACCGGTCGCCGTCGTCTTGCGCTGAGCGCCGTCACCTCGCACCGAGCGCCATCGCCTCGCGCCGAGCGCCATCACCTCGCGCCGAGCGCCATCACCTCGCGCCGAGCGCCATCGCCTCGCGCCGAGCGCCATCACCTCGCGCCGAGCTCCGTCTCATCGCCTCGAGCTCGGTGTCGAACGCCCGGGCCCGCCCGATCAGCTCAGAAACGGCTTCTGCGACGCCTTCACGAGCCGCGTCCAGGCCTCGCGGCGCCGCTTCTCGTCCACGTCGGGCAGCCGCATCGTCACCGCCTCCAACGGCGCGCGGTAACACGCGTAGCCGATGTCCGGGATGCGCTGTCGGAGCGCGTCGAAGATCTGCGCCAGCTCGCCTCGCGCTTCCGGGCACTCCGCGTAGACGATCCCGAGGCACGGCAGCGCCGCGCTGATCAGCCAATCGATCGGCCCGTGCACCATCGCGCAGAGCCCGCTCCGCCGCTCGGTGCCGTTCCAACCCGCGTCGAGCTTCGTGATCAGCAGCGCGCCGGCGACCTGACACTTCCAAGTCCACTCCACCGGATCGGCATCCGTCGCGCGCGGCGTCGGCGGGTGCACGAGCGCACACACGAGCCCCGTGACCTGACCCCGCAGCGCGGGCGCTGCTTGCGCCGCCGCACGTTGCCATCCGCTCCAGTCGAAGGGCGTGCTCGCGATCTGCGCGATCGCCTCCACCGCTGCGGCCGGAGGGGCGGGCGCGTTCACGCGTGGTCGCGTGCCCTCGTACGCCCAGATCGGGAATTGTTGGTACACCGCGTCCGGCCCCCGACCGATCGCCGTGATCAGCGGGAGACGCGGATCCGGCTTCGCCTCTTTTTCGGCATTCACGATCAGGTTCGCGTGACCGTTCACCATGCGTTTGGCGACCTCGAACGCGACGTGAACCGACGGAGACTCGATCGAGGTGATCGTGACTTCGAGCTTGGCCGGCTGGTGCGGCGAGCCTGGGCTGCGTCGCAGATGCGCGAGCACGTCGCGCACGATGCCCGCCGTCAGATCGCAGGGCGTCGGCATGACCTCGGCATACGCCTGGATCCACCCGTGCACCTCGCGCGCGCGTGGATTGGTCGGCAGCAGCGAGGTCAGCGTCGCAAGGCTCTGCGGATCCCGCGTCGAGAGGTAGTGCGCGCCCCAGAAGCTCGCGTAGGCCCAGTCGTACCCTTCACCCTGCGGGATCTGCCGATACACCTCGCACGCTTGCTCGAGCTCGCCGTGGTGGAAGTGCAGGTCGCCCACGTCGAGCAGCACGCTCGGATCGTTCTGCGCTGCGTACGCCGCGCGAAACGCCGCGATCGCGTCGTGCGGACGCTCCATGTCCTTGTAGGTCCACGCGGTGAGCAGGTGCCCGAAGTACGCGTCCTTCGCGCCCATCTCACGCGCGATCGCGAGCGCGTCGTCGTAGCGCTTCCCGCGCCGCAGGAGCTTCACGTAGAGCGTCTTGAGCGCGCGGTTGTCGACGAAGGTGCGGCTCAAGCGCTCGAGCACGTTCGTGGCGGCGACGAGCG
>CALJLK010000579.1 GCA_937982655.1 uncultured Sandaracinus sp. | reverse complement strand
ACGGAAACCCCACCGGACGCATGCTCGCGATCCGCGGCCTCGATCGCGGCCCCCGCGCCGCGCGTGTACGCTCGCTCGCCGCCGCGTCGTTCTTCCCCTGGGGCGGCAAGTCGTTCGCGTCGCGCGACGCGGCACACGGCCTCGGCGTCAACCGCGTGCACCTCGGCGGCAAACACAAGCTCTTCCCGTTCGAGACCACGATCGTCCCGTCCGTCGTCGACGGCGCGCCCTGCGTGCGCCTGAACTACGACCTGCCCGAGAACCCGTGGCTCATCCGCCACATCCACGACGAGGTGCGCGAGGTGGCGCCGCGGCTCTTCCTCGGCCCCGCGATGTGGCGCGGCGACGAGACGCACACCTTCGTGCTCTGGTTCGCCCTGGACGCCAATCGCCCGGCGGCGCCCTTCGGGTGGGGTTGATCCGATGTTCGACCACGCGCTCGTGACCGGCGCGTCCGGCGCGATCGGCTCCGCGCTCGCGCGCGCGTTGCGAGCTCGCTGCGCGACGATGAGCCTCGTCGACGTCGACGAGCTTCGCCTCTCACCGCTCGCCCGCGAGCTCGACGCGCGGGCGCTCGTATGGGATCTCGCGGACGTCGCGTCGCTCGACGCGCGCTGGCGCGAGGCGACCGCGGACAGGCGCGTCGATCTCTTGATCAACTGCGCGGGCATCCTCGACTTCCGCTCCGTCGACGCGATGCCGTGGGACGACGCGCGCCGCGTGCTCGACGTGGACCTCGTCGCGCCGCTCTGGCTCCAGCGTCGCGCGACCGCCGAGATGTCGCGTGGCGGCGCGATCGTGAACGTCGCGAGCCTCGCCGGCCTCGTGCCGTTGCGCGGAGCGACCTACTACGGCGCCGCGAAGGCGGGCCTCGCGATGGCGTCCGAGATCGCGCACGTCGAGCTCGCGCCGCGTGGGATCCACGTCGTGACGGTGTATCCCGGTCCGGTGCGATCCGGCCTCGAACGAAAGGGCCGCACGCAGCTCGCCGCGAGCGCGCTCGCGCGCGCGTTGCCGAGCGGATCCCCCGAGGTCCTCGCCGCGCGCATCGTCCACGCGCTCGACCGAGGCTCGCCCCGCGTGGTCTACCCCTTCCCTTACGACCTCGCGCCCCGCTTCCCTTCGTTGGCGAGCGCCATCACGCGCCGCTTCAGCCCCGCGCCCCTCGCTTGAACGTCCGCACGAGCCACGAGCTCCGCGCTCCGACGCGCGCACGCTGCGCGAGACGACGAACCTCCACCGCGACCAACCTCCGAGCCCACCATGACCCACCCCTTCAGCGAGACCGACCTCCCCGACCTCCACGGACGCCACGTCGTCATCACCGGCGCGAACAGCGGCATCGGCTTCGAAGCCGCGCGCGCGTTCGCCGCGAAGGGCGCGCACGTCGTCCTCGCCTGCCGCACGCGCAGCAAAGGTGAAGATGCCCTCGAGCGCATCCGCGCGGCGAACCCTCGCGCGGAGCTCACGCTCGAGAGCCTCGACCTCGCGAGCCTCGCGTCGATTCGCGCCTTCGCGAATCGTGTGCGCGCGACGCTCCCGTCGCTCGAGCTGCTCGTGAACAACGCCGGCATCATGGCGATCCCACGCCGAGAGACCGCCGACGGCTTCGAGATGCAGATGGGCACGAATCACCTCGGTCACTTCGCGCTGACGGGCCTGCTACTGCCCAGCCTGCTCGCGACGCCCGGCTCGCGCGTCGTGACCGTGAGCAGCGTCGGTCATCACTTCGTGCGTCGCGTGAAGCTCGACGATCTCCACGCGCGCCGCGGCTACCAGAAGTGGATCGTCTACTGCCGCACCAAGCTCGCGAACCTGCTCTTCACCTTCGAGCTCCAGCGTCGTCTGGAAGCCGCGCGCGCCCGCACGATCGCCGTCGCGTGTCACCCCGGCTTCTCCAGCACGAACCTCCAGTTCGTCGGCCCACAACTCGAGAACGCGAAGCTCACCGCGGCGGTCATGCGCCTGAACAACCGCTACGTCGCGCAGTCCGCCGCCGACGGTGCTCTGCCGACCCTCTACGCCGCGACCGCGGAGCTGCGCGGCGGCGAGTACGTCGGTCCCCAGGGCCTCTTCGAGCTGCGCGGCGCGCCGGGGCTCGCCTGCGTCGGCGGGCAAGCCCGCGACACGGATGCCGCGCGCGCGCTCTTCGAGCTCAGCGAGCGCGAGACGGGCGTGACGTTCGACTTCCGTGCGGCGAAGCGCGAGGTCGCGCAGGCCTGAGTCTCAGAGCAGGCATCCGTTGCACGGATTCCTGATCTTCTCATCCTCCGAGGGGTCGAGCGCGACCTCTCCCGACCGGCAAAGCCGGCTCGGGGGCCCCTCCCACCTTCCGAGCGGTGCTCCACTCGCACGAACTCGTTTGGTTCGGTCGCCTGACGGCGACGCTCACGTGACGTCGGGTCGCTCGGCC
>CALJLK010000578.1 GCA_937982655.1 uncultured Sandaracinus sp. | reverse complement strand
GTCGGGGCTGTCGGGCCGCGCACCGAGATCTGCAACGCGGTCGACGACGACTGCGACGGAGACCTCGACGAAGGTAACCCCGGTGGCGGCGCGGTCTGCGGCGTCACGGAGGGCGCGTGCGAGTCGGGCACCACGACATGCGTGGGCGGGACGCTGACGTGTGTCGGTGGCGTCGAGCCGGTGGGCGAGCTCTGCAACGTGGTCGACGACGACTGCGACGGGCTCGTCGACGAAGGCAATCCGGGCGGCGGCGCGCCGTGTGGTGGGACGGACGTCGGCGAGTGTGAGCTCGGCGCGGAGGCGTGTCGTGCGGGCTCGATCGTCTGCGTGGGTGAACGCGGTCCGACGACGGAGCTCTGCAACGGGCTCGACGACGACTGCGACGGCAACGTCGACGAAGGCAACCCGGAGGCGGGCGACGCGTGCGGCGACGACACGGGCGAGTGCATGCCCGGCATCACCGCGTGCACGGGCGGCGAGCTCGTGTGCGAAGGCGCGATCGGTCCGACGGACGAGGTCTGCAACGGGCTCGACGACGACTGCGACGGCGTCGCGGACGACGGGCTCGACGTGGGCGCGCCCTGCGGCTCGGACGAAGGCGAGTGCATCCCGGGCTTCCGGAGCTGCGTGGACGGCGCGATCGTGTGCGAGGGCGAGGTCGGTCCGACGACCGAGAGCTGCAATGCGCTCGACGACGACTGCGACGGCCGCGTCGACGAGGCGCTGCCGGCGGGGGGCGTGTGCGGCGACACCGAAGGCGTCTGCATGCCGGGCATGATCCAATGCGTCGACGGCGCGGAGGTCTGCGTGGGCGGCGTGCCGGCGGCAGACGAGCGTTGCGACTGCGACGACAACGACTGCGACGGCGACGTCGACGAGGGCTCGCTCTGCGGCGCGACCGGAAGCTGCGTCGATTGTCAGTGCGCGCTGCCGTGCAGCGACAGCGAGTTCGGACGTTGCCCGACCGGCCGTGTCGAGCTCGACGTGGACGGCGAGTGCTTCTGCGTGGCGCCGCGCTGCAACCCCGAGACTTGCGGCGACGAGACGGTCACCGCGGGCGACGGGACGGTGCGCTGCGCTCCCGGCATGGACGGCGTGCCCGAGTGCACGTGCGTCGCGAACGAGTGCACGTTCCCGTGCGACGGCGTGGTCTGCGGCGAGCCGACCGTGTGCAACCCGCGCACGGGTCGCTGCGTGGTCGACGACTGCACGGGCCTCGGCTGCCTCTCCACGGAGGTCTGCGAGGTCTCGACCGGCGACTGCATCCCACACCCGTGCAACGACGTGACGTGTGGGGCGACGGAGGCGTGCCGCGACGGCGCGTGCGAGCCGTCCTGCGGCAGCACGACCTGCGACGACGGCGAGCGTTGTCGCGCGGGCGTCTGCGAGGAGGATCCCTGCGACGGCGTGAGCTGTCCGGTGGGTCTGCGCTGCGACGACACCGGCGAGTGCGTCGCCAACCCGTGCTCGGGGATCACGTGTCCCGGCGGCACGACCTGCGACCCGACGGCTGGCTCGTGCGGCGAGGATCCGTGCGCGCGGGTGATCTGTCCGGGCGAGGAGCGCTGCGAGGCGGGCGAGTGTGTCGCTCCGGAGCCGCCACCGATGGACGGCGGGGTACCCGAAGAGGACGCGGGTACGATGGAGCTGGACGCGGGGATCGACGCCGGTGACGAGCCCGAGGATCCCGAAGATCGAATCCTCGCGGCGGGCGGCGGTGGCTGCACGTGCCGCGTGGACGCTGGCGACGTGGGTGGGGGAGAGGAGCCGCTCTCGTGGCTCGTGCTCGCGGTGCCGGTGCTGATCGCGATCCGTCGTCGTCGGGGAGGTGTGCGATGAGCCGCGTCTTCACCGCCCACGTGGTCACCGTTCTTGGGGGCGCGCTCGCCATCTTCGTCGTCGGCTGCGACGTCGATCCCTACTGCGTCACCTGCGGCGAAGAGGACGCGAGCTTCGACGCGGGTCCGGAGGACTCCGGCATTCGGCGCGATGCGCAGCCGCGCGACGCGATGCCGGACGTCGAGCTGGGCGACGGCGGCTGTGTCCCGGACGAGCTCTGCAACGACCTCGACGACGACTGCGACGGCTTCGTCGACGAGGGCATCGACACCGACGTGGACCCGCGGAACTGCGGAGAATGTGGGAACGAATGTTCGCCGCCCCATGCGTTCCCGATCTGTGCCGAAGGCGAGTGTCTGCTCGGTGACTGCGACATCGGGTGGATCGATCTCGACGACGATCCCGCGAACGGCTGCGAGTACCGCTGCCTCGCGACGGCGGAGGACGACGCGGTCTGCGATCTGCGCGACAACGATTGCGACGGACGCACCGACGAGGACGTCGAGCTCGCGACGGACGTACGCAACTGCGGGAGCTGCGGGCGCGTGTGCCGGTTCCCGCACTCGACGGCGGGCTGCGGCGCGGGCGCGTGCAACGTCGAGAGCTGCGAGGACGGCTGGTGGAACGTCGACGGTCGCACCGACAACGGCTGCGAGTACGCGTGCGTGCGGAGCGAGTCGGGCGAAGAGACCTGCAACCTCCGCGACGACGACTGCGATGGAACGGTCGACGAAGGCAACCCGGGCGGCGGCGTGACCTGCGGCATGGACGTGGGCGCGTGCGCGACGGGCATCACGGCGTGCGTCGCGGGACGCATCGCGTGCGAAGGCGCGGTCGTGGAGTCGACCGAGCTCTGCAACGGGATCGACGACGACTGCGACGGCGACACGGACGAAGGCAACCCGGAGGCGGGGCGTCTGTGCGGCGAGAGCCGCGGGACCTGCGAGCCCGGTCGTGAGCAGTGCATGGGCGGATCGCTCGTGTGCGTCGGCGCGATCGGCGCGACCGAGGAGGTCTGCAACGGGCTGGACGACGACTGCGACGGAACCGTCGACGACGGAAACCCCGGCGGCGGCGGCGCGTGCGGCGAGACCGAGGGCGCATGCGAGGCGGGCACACTGACGTGCACGGGCGGCGTGTTGCTCTGCGGCGGAGGCGTGCTTCCGCGTGGCGAGATCTGCAACGGGCTCGACGACGACTGCGACGGAGCGGTCGACGAGAACAACCCGGGCGGCGGTGCGAGCTGCGGCTCGGACGTGGGTCGCTGTCGGCCGGGAACGCAGCAATGCGTGATGGGTGCGCTCGTGTGTCAGGGCGCGCTCGAGGGCACGAGCGAGAGCTGCAATGCGCTCGACGACGACTGCGACGGATCGATCGACGAGGGCAACCCGGGCGGTGGCGCGGCGTGCGGCGAGACGACCGGAGAGTGCGCGGCGGGTGCGCTCGTGTGTCGCTCGGGCTCGCTGGTGTGCGAGGGCGCGACGTTGCCGGCGGCGGAGACGTGCAACACGCGCGACGACGACTGCGACACGCGCGTCGACGAGGCGTTCGATCTGCAGCGCGATCCGCGGAACTGCGGGGCGTGTGGGCGGACGTGCAGCGCGGCGAACGCGACCTCGACGTGCACGATGGGCACGTGCCGCGTCGCGTCGTGTGCGTCGGGCTTCGTCGATCTCGACGGAATGCCCGGCAACGGCTGCGAGTACGCGTGCAGCTTCCGCGGCGCGGAGGGCTGCAACGGGGTCGACGACGACTGCGACGGACGGACCGACGAAGGGCTCACCGTGCCGACGAGCTTCTGCGAGTCGCGCGGCGTGTGCGCGGGCACGACACCGACCTGCGGTGGAGCCGCGGGCTGGACGTGCACGTATCCGGCCGGGTTCCAGGACGCGGAGACGCGCTGCGACGGGCTCGACAACGACTGCGACGGATCCGTCGACGAGTCGCAGCCGTTCGTCGGCACCTCGTGCAGCGCGTGCCGTGGCGTCGGTGCGTACGTGTGCGACGCGGCGCGGACCGGCGTGACCTGCAACGCGGTCCCCGCGGCGTCGCCCGCGAGCGAAGCCTGCAACGCGGTCGACGACGACTGCGACGGGCGGGTCGACGAGGTCGGCGCGGACGATCCCGGCACCGCGTGGCGCGACGCGATCACGATCGACGCGTTCTCCACCGTGCAGGTGAACCGCGCGGGCGGCGGCACGATGCGCGTGATGCAGTACGAGGCGTCGCGACCGGATGCGACGGCGTCGTCGGCGGGTGACGTGGCGACGCTCGCGTGCAGCCGCGCGAACGTGATGCCCTGGACGAACGTCACGTGGGCGGAGGCGAACGCGGCGTGCTGCGCGATGAACGCGGGCGGCGCGTGCCCGGGCGCGGGCGTGGTCGGTTGGCGCCTGTGCGGCGCGAACGATTGGGAGAGCGCGTGCGAGGGGCCGACGGGGACGTGCGATTGGAGCTACGCGTCCAACTGCACGACGAGCCAACCGCTCGTCTGCAACGGCAAGGAGCGTGACAGCTCGCCCGCGCCGGGCGATCAGGACGCCATCGCGGCCACGGGTGCGTTCCCGATGTGTGGCACGCAGTGGGCGGGCGGTCGCGTCTTCGATCTCAGCGGCAACGTGAAGGAGTGGACGTCGACCGCGGTGAGCGCCGGCGTGTATCAGCAGCGCGGCGGCGCGTACACGACGCTCGAAGAAGGGCGCGCGTGCGACTTCGACTTCACGGTGGCGAGCGGCGACTTCGCGCACCCGAACACCGGCTTCCGCTGCTGTTTCTACTGACGTTGGTCGACGAGCGCGCTCGCAGGCGTGCTCGTCGATTCGCGTACGTCGGTGAGCGCGCGAGGTTTTCGCTCGCCGATCACGCCAAGAACGACGCGACGCGCGGGAAGACCTCGTCGACCGCGCTGAGGCCGACCGCCAGATCCCCGTGGCCGAAGTCGTGGATCGCGCCGCTGACGGTGCCGAGGATCTCGAAACGTTTGTCCTCCGCGCCCCACGCGTCGAACGCCGCGCGCACCGCGTCCGGGGGCGCGATCGCGTCGGCGGCGCCCGCGAGGAAGAGCGCGGGCACGTCGACGTGCGACAGCTCCGCGAGCACGGGCCGACCTTCGCAGAGCACCTCGCCCGCTCGCAGCATCGCCGCGAGATCCGCGTTGAGGCCCGCCGGCACGTCTTCGATGACGTTGACCAGCGCGTGAGCCGCGTGGCGCGGCGCGAGGTTCGCGGGGTTGTAGACGATGCGGTGCAGTGGTGTGTGCACGAGCTCCGCGGCGAACGCGTAACCGCGCGCACCTGCGCGGAGCGGCACCGTCGGGAGCAACCACGTCGGCGCGCGAACCAAGAGACCGAGTCCCGCGAGCGGCGAGACCACGCGCCCGGGAGAGCCCACGATCGCCACGCGCCGAAGCTGCGTCGGCGCGACGTGGCCCCGCGCGAGCGCGGCATAGAGCAACATGCCGCCCATCGAGAAGCCCACGTAGTCCAGGCGCGGAGCTTCTCGGTCGGCCGGGTCAGCGGCCGACGAGGCCTCGGTGTCGGCGAGCACGTGCGCGATCGCGCCAGGGACGTCGTGGCGCGCCATCGCGTCGAAGCGCACGGGGCCGCGGCGGCCTCGGAGCCCCGATCGCAACGTCAGCAGCCAGACGTCGCGTCCTTCGCGCACGAGGTGCCGCGCGAGGCTGACCTCGGGATGGGCGTCGAGGTTGCGGTGATTTGCCGCGACGCCGTGGACCAAGAGCACCGGCGGTCGCGCGTCGTCGGGGGCGCCACCGCGGAGCCGCCGCAGCACGAAACGTCCACCGTCGGGTGCGTCGAGCTCGATCTCGTCGTCGTACGGCAGATCGAGGAGGTAGCGGCGGGTCCAGAAGGCGAGGTGCAGGACCCACGCGAGGGTCAGCGCCACCAGCGCGAGCAACACCCAGGCCCAGGTCGGCAGGCCGTCCACGCGGCAAGCATGGGCGCGATGTCGGGCCCGAGCACGCGTCTGCGAACGATCGTCCGCGGCTGACCCCGCGGACCGCGAACGATCGTCCGCGGCTGACCCCGCGGACCGGGAACGATCGTCCGCGGCTGACCCCGCGGACCGGGAACGATCCTCGTGACCCGAATTGCCGAGCGCGGGGGACTCCAACCGAGTGCGAATCGATCCGGACCTCCGCCGTGCCGTCCCTCCCGTACCCAAGCCCGCGCTTCGTGGATCCTGGCGGCGTGTGGGCCTGGTATCCTCCCCGCCGATGTCGCCGAATTGGAGACTAGTACTGGCGGCCGCGTCGCTTTTTGCGGCCGGCTGTCCGGGTGATCTACAAAATCCGGATCGCTTCCCCGCGACCCCCCTGCCGGACTGCGCGGGCAACATCGACGTCGTGGCCGACATCTTCGAGCGGCGCTGCGGAACCGACAGTTGTCACGCCGGCGACGAGCCCGCGGCGGAGCTCAACCTCCTCGACGGCAACGCGTTCGAGAACCTGCTCGGCGTGCCCTCGACCCAGTGCGAAGGGCGCCTGCGCGTCGATCCCGACGACGTCATCAACTCGTTCCTGCTCGACAAGCTGCGTGGGCCCGAGTTCATCGCGCCGAACTGTGGCGACCCGATGCCCTTCCTCTCGCGCCTCAACGGCAACGAGATCGCGTGCGTCGAGCGCTGGATCCTCGAGAACATGATGGGCGCCGACGGCGGCATGCCGACGCCGATGGACGGGGGCACGCGACCGGACGCTGGCGGGGTCGACGCCGGAACGGAAGAGGACGCGGGCGAGATGATGACCGACCCCTGCGACCCGATCGAAGGAACGGGGCGCGTGGTGTGCGAGCGGAGCGCGACTGGCTGCTCGGCGGTGTTCACGATGGGAGGCACGAGCTGCGACGCGGTCTGCGACCTCGCGGGTCTCACCTGCACGGCGGCCTACGCCGACGCCGACGACGGAACCTGCACCCACGACACCGCCACGCCCGTGAACTGCAACAACGACGACATGGGCATGTCCGACCACTGCATCTGCGGGAGCCTCTGATGCGTCGTGCACGCTTCGCGTCATTCGCCGCGCTCGCGCTGGTCGCGATCGTCCCCACGCTCACCGAGGCGCAGGTCGCCATCGCGGTGAGCGGGCCCCGAGGAAACGTCGTGCTGCGCGATTCCGTGCGCGCGATCGAACGAGCCGGCTTCTCCGCCACCGCAGTCGAAGTCGACGACGAAGAAGCCTCCGAGATCGCCGCCGCGACCGGGACCTCCACCGTGGTGCTCGCGAGCGTGAGCCGTCGTGGCGGTCGATGGCGTGTCGGTGGCACGATCCACTCCGCGGACGGCGCCGAGGTCGGGAACGTCGACGCGGTCGCGCGTGGGCTCACGGGCGCGAGCCGCAGCTTCGCGAACAAGCTGGCGGAGCGTCTGGGCTCCGTCGTCACGCCGGAGGAGCCGATGGAGCGCCGCCGGGTCGTGGTGGGGGAGGTCGCGGGGCCGCCGAACGCGACCGGTCGTGCGCGCTCGGCGCTCGTGAGCGCGCTCGAGGCGCGTCCACGGGAGATCGAGCTGCTCGGTCGCGACGTCTTCGAAGGCGCCGCGCGCGATCTCGGCGTCAGCCTCGACACCGAAGACGGCGTCACGCGCACGAGCGCGGAGGCGGGTGTCGCTGCGTACGTGACCGGCAACGTGTCGCGCCGCGGTCGTCGGTGGATCGCGCGCTTCGAGGTCCGCGACGGAAGCAGCGGCCGCGTGGTCGGAACCGCGGAGATGTCCGGCAACAGCCCGAGCGCGCTCGCCAGCGCCATCCAACGCGGAGCCTTCCGCGAGCTTCGCGACGGGCTCGCGGCGTCGATCACGCCCGAC
The DNA here is from genome assembly GCA_937982655.1 of uncultured Sandaracinus sp. GTDB lineage: Bacteria > Myxococcota_A > Polyangia > Polyangiales > Houyiibacteriaceae > JACKEH01. Next base: position 10,210 of record CALJLK010000578.1, on the reverse strand, counting down.
GCTCCGGCCGCGCCACCGCCGGTCGAGGTCGCGGAGCCGGAAGAGGAAGAGGAAGAAGCGCTCGAAGATCTGCCGGACGACGCGGGCGAACGTGCTTACGTGGCCTTCGACCTCGGGGTCTACGCGCACCTCTTCAGCCGCAAACTTCGCTACAACGACGACCTCTACCGCCTGATGCGCACGTACACGTTGCAGCTCGGCCCGGCGGTGAAGTTCGACGGACGTTGGTACCCGGGCGCGCACTTCGGCGCGGGCTTCTACGCGCACATCGGCTTCGAGTTCGCGTACGAGCGGGCGTTCGGCATCGACAGCAAGCGCGCCGACGGAGAGACGTTCCCGACGAGCTCCCGCGCGTGGCTCGTCGGTCTTCGCGGTCGTGTTCCGTTCGGCGATCACGAGGCGTCGCTCGGCGTCGGCTACGGCCTGCACAGCTTCGTGGTCGAGGCGGCGGGACCCTCGCAGCCGGGTCGCGAGATCATCCCGCAGGTTCCGGGCGTGACCTACAAGTTCCTGCGCATCCACGCCGAAGGCCGCTTCGCGCTCGTGGCAGGGTTGCGCGCGACGGTGCGGGCCGCGTGGCTCCAGCTCTTCGAGCTCGGCGGCATCGAGACCACGCTCTGGTTCCCGCGTGCCTCGGCGGGTGGCATCGAAGCGGAGCTGCTCGTGGGCTACGAGCTCGATGCGGGCCTCGAGATTCGGCTCGGCTTCGACGTGCGCCGCTACTTCTTCTCGATGAACCCGGAGGTCGGCGATCCCTTCATCGCGGGCGGCGCGCTCGATCAGTACCTCGGGTACACGCTCGGCATCGCCTACCGCTATTGATGCCGCGGTCCTCGCGCGTGGGTCTTCATGGACATTGGCACACCGTGCGGCCGCTGCTTCGGCAGCTCGTCGCGCTCGCGCCTCCGCCGCCGTCGCGGCACTGGCGCACCTTCCTCGACGATCCGGTCGCGGGTCGGGTGCGCCTGACGGGTCGTCTGCACGAAGCGGATCCTCGCGCAGGTCGGGGTGACGAGCTGCTGGTGGTGGTGCACGGGCTCGGCGGGAGCCACCGCAGCATCTACACCGCCGAGGCTGCCCACGCCGCGCTCGCGGCGGGCGTCTCGTGCCTGCGCCTGAACCTGCGCGGCGCCGATCGCAAGGGGACCGACTACTACCACGCGGGCCTCACCGCCGATCTGGACGCAGTGCTCGCGTCGCCGGATCTGGCGCGCTTCACGAAGATCTACCTGCTCGGCTACTCCGTGGGCGGGCACCTCGTGCTGCGCTACGCGAGCGAGCGACCCGACCCGCGAGTACGCGCGGTCGCGAGCAACTGCGCGCCGGTGGATCTCGCGCGAGGAGGCGCCGAGATCGACAAGCCGAAGGGCGCGCCCTATCGGACCAAAGTGCTCGGGGGCCTGCGCGAGATCTACGCCGAGGTCGCGCGACGTCGGCCGGTGCCGATCCCAGTGGAGGAGGCGGCGAAGATCCGGACCTTGCGCGAGTGGGACGAACGCGTGATCGCGCCGCGCCACGGCTTCGCGAGCGCGGACGACTACTACGCACGCGCGAGCGTGGCGCCGCGGCTCGATCGCATCGCGATCCCCACCCTCGCGGTGGTCGCCGAACAGGATCCGATGGTCTTCGTACACACGGTTCGGCCTCACCTCGAGGGACGGACGAACGTGCGTTCGGTGTTCCTGTCCCGCGGCGGGCACGTGGGCTTCCCCCGCGACGTGGATCTCGGCCTCGGCCACGCAGGCGACGTGGAAGCGCAGATCGTCGCGTGGCTCCGTGCTCCGAGCTGAGGCTCGCGAAGCGATCCCCGGCTCGTGAGACCGCTCTGCGATCGTCGAGGGAACGCTCTGCGATCGTCGCGGGGGAACGCTCTGCGATCGTCGAGGAACGCTCTGCGATCGTCGAGGGAACATCGTGCCGAGGGATCGCTTCGCGAACGTCGAGGAACGCTTCGCGAGGGCCCGTCCGTTCTCCGCGCGATGACCGCATTCCCGGCCCTCGCGACCGAGTTTGCTAGCCTGCCGTCGATGCGGCGTTGGGTGCTCGTCCTCTTGCTCGCGTGTGGTGGTGGGGAGACCCCGCCTGCGGCCGACCTCGGTCCGTCGAGCGCGAGCCCGAGCGCCGGCACCGAGCGACCCGAGGGCTGCCCCGCGCAGGCACCGGCGCCTTCGCCGTTACCGCACGTCACCGCGCGGCACGAGACCCTCGCGTACTGGATCGAACGGAGCGCGAGCTACGGCGATCCGGACGCGACGATCCTCTCCGCCGGCGAGCTGCGCGATCACGCGCGCGCTCTCTCGACCGGCGCCGATCCCGCACGTCAGCCGGACCTCGGGACTCCGATCGATCCAGAGAGCCTCGAGCGTGAGCTCCGCGAGCGGCTCGCCTACGTCGCCGACAAGCTTCGCAGTGGCGAGTACGTCGAGCGCGACGGCAGCCGCGCCACGGAGGCTTCGCTCGCCGCGCTCGTGTTGCCGAGCCCGCTGCCCGCGACGCGACCCGAGCTCTTCGTGGTCGTGGAGCCGGTGTCCATGCGCTGCTCACCTCGCGCCGAGAGCTTCTACACGCCGAGCCTCGACCTCGCGTTCGATCGCAACGCCTGCAGCCTCGCGCGAGCCCAGGAGCCCATCGAGCGCCTCGCGCGCTGGCCGAACGGGAGCTGGCTCGCGCGCACGCGCTACGCGCTCGGGTGGATCGACGACGACGCGGTGCTCGCGCCAGTGCCGTCCGAGCATCGCGAGGCGGTCCTCGGCGCACGCGTGCGGCTCGACGCGCCGGTGGAGACGGTGCGGCTCACGGTCCCCGAGGGCACCCTCGTGGCACCCGCGTCGACCGGCGGTGCTCTGATCGCGACCCGCGGCGGCCTCGTGGTCATCCCCGCGCGCGCGACACCCACCGAGCGACCGCTCACACGGCGTGCCTTCCTCGAGCGCGCGTTCGGGCTGCTCGGGACGCCGTACGGTTGGGGAGGGCGCGAAGGGGGGCGCGATTGTTCGCGCTATCTGCTCGACATCTTCGCGGACTTCAACCTGCCCATCCCACGACACTCTGCGCGGCAAGCGCTCGCTGGAACCTACGCGGTGGACGTCGAAGGTCTCGGTCCGACCGAGAAGCTGCTCTTGATCGAGACCGCGCAACGCAAGGGCGTCGTCCTCTTGCATTTCCCGGGGCACATCATGCTCTACCTCGGGCGCGACGACGCGGGACGCCCGTACGCGCTCCACTCGTTCAGCGAGTACGTGGAGCCCTGCGCGGGTACGAACGACGGGGAAGGGCGACCGCTCGAGACTCTGCGCCGCGTGGATCGGGTGGCGGTCAGCGATCTCTCCCTCGGAGAGGGGAGCTCGCGGCGCGACTTCCTCTCGCGCATCACGCGCGTGGTGGTCTTCGGCGCCGCCCCCGGACCCGAGCTCCGCGGCGCGTCGACGTTGCGACCGGCCGCGCTCAGCGCACCGCCCGCGCGCTGCGAAGACTCCGTCGACGCGCGGGTCTTTCGAATGCCGTTCCGGCCGAACACGGAGCACCCGATGCGCGTCGTGGTGTCCACGTCGAACGATCCCGGCCCCGTCGCGCTCACGCTCTTCGACCCCGCAGGCCGGGTGGTTCCGACCACGACGCGCGAGCTCGGCGGGCCGCCGCACGCGTATTGGACGGAGGTGGAGCGGCCGGCGGTCGGCACCTGGACCGCGCTCCTCGGCGACGGGGACCGCGTGGTGGCCTGCAAACAGGTCGTGGTCGCGCGTCACGCGCCGGAGGCCGAGCCTCGTCCCGCGAGCGGTGCGGCGTGGGAGCCACTCTGGTCGTGGGAGCGCGACACCGAGAACCTCTACGCGGCCTTCGTCGAGCAGCTCTTCCGTGAGCCGGAAGGCGAAGAGACGACCTGGCCGAGTCTGCAGGATTTGATCGCCGATCGTTCGCGGAACTTGCTCCACGATCATCGTTTGAGCGCAGAGGATGCGGCGCTCGATTTGAGACCCGATTGTGCGGACCTTCCGTACTTTCTTCGTGCGTACTTCGCGTGGAAGCTGCGTCTCCCCTTCGCGTGGCGCCAGTGCAGCCGCGGCCGCGAAGGGCGCGCGCCGAGCTGCGCGCCGACCCCGAAGACCAACCTCGACCCGGTGGATGCGCACGACGAGGTGACCGCGTTTCGAGCGCTCCTACGCGAGCTGGGTCGCAACGTGCACTCGTCCTCGAACCGCACGCTCCCGAACGACGAGGCGACGGACGTGTATCCGATCCCGATGAGCCGCGAGGCTATCCGGCCGGGCACCGTCTACGCGGATCCCTACGGGCACGTGCTGGTGGTCGCGCGCTGGGTGCCGCAATCGCTCGCGAGCTACGGGATGCTCTTGGCCGCCGACGCGCAGCCCGACGCGGTGGTGGGTCGGCGTCGCTTCTGGCGCGGCTCGTTCCTCTTCAGCACCGAGACCACGGAGGCGGGCGCGGGCTTCAAGGCCTGGCGCCCTCCGGTGTACGACCGACGAACACGCACCATCACGCTCCCGACGAACGACGAGCTGCGCGGCTCTCGCGAGCACGTCGCGTGGAGCGACGCGCAGTACCGCGGAACGGTCGACGACTTCTACGACGCGATGGACGGGCTCATCAACCCGCGCCCCCTCGATCCGCGCGTGGTGCAGCGCAGCTTGGTCGACGCGCTCGAAGAGTCCGTGGTGCGGCGGGTGGTCAGCATCGACACCGGCGAGACCTTCATGCGCGAGCGCGGCTTTCGCCCGATCGACATGCCGGAAGGCGCGGACATCTTCCAGACCGAAGGGCCGTGGGAGGACTTCTCCACACCGAGCCGCGACCTCCGCCTGCTGGTGAGCCTCGACGCGGTGACCGGCTTCCCGGACGCGGTGCAGCGCCGCCCCGAGCGTTTCGGTCTCGAAGGCGACGTGGCGTCGGTCGTGCGCGAGCTGCGCGAGTGGCTCGGAGCCGAGCTCGCGCGGCGCACCTTCGAATACACGAAGAGCGACGGCGCGACCCAGCGGCTGACCCTCGCTCAGGTCGTGGAGCGCGGCGCTACGTTCGAGGTCGCGTACAACCCCAACGACTGCGTCGAGTCCCGCTGGGGCGCTCCCGAGGGGAGCGAAGAACGCGCGACGTGTCGAAGACAGGCGCCCGCGGACCAGCGCGCGAAGATGCAGCGCTACCGGAGCTGGTTCGCGAGCCGCCACCGCCCCGCGCGCTGAGCGCTGTGAGCCCGCACGTCGTACGTCGCGAGCGCACGGCACGCCCGGCGCGGAGGCAGCCCGGCGCGAAGGCAGGGCGATGCCACGGTGAGCGACGTCGCGAGCCGTCATCGAATTGCGCGATGGATCGACCTTCGACCCATCGGCGTTTTCGATGGATTTGGCGCGGCTCACGGCGCGGCGAGCAGCCCGTTGCGCTCGCCTCGAAACCGCAGACGCGCGCACTCCTCCGCGGTCAAACGCTTGGGGCCGAGGACCGTCGCGTCCGACGCCCGCGAGCTCATCAGTCGCGTGGGGTCTGGCTCGCCGAGCTCGTCGGGATGGAAAGGCACGTCGAGCAGCACGTGCGCGAGCTCGTGCGGCAGCGTGTACGCCGTCCGAGCGCGCGCGAGCCCGCGTCGATCGATCACCACCACGTTGCGGAGCGGGCCTTCGTCGCTCGCGATGAACGCCTCGCCTTGGCGCTCCGGTCGCGCGAAGCGGGGCACCACGACGACGTCGAGGGTGCGCGGATCGTCGTCCACGACGGCGTGCAGCAGCGCGCGCTCTTCCAAGGTCCCCGCGCGCGCGTTTCCGTCCTCGAAAGGCTCGAGCCCGTCGGCGAGCTCGACCACGCCGAGCCGAACGGTCTGTCGTCGATCGGTGCTCAGCGGGTGTGGCTCGTCGGGCGCGAGCGTCACGAAGCCGCCGCTCGCGTCGCGCACGTGCACGCTCGCGCTCGGGCCCGCCGCGTTTCGGTTCCGCGGTTCGACGACGACGCGCGCCGCGAAGCGCGCACGGCGCAGGGCGAGCGCGACGCGCTCTGCCGTCTGCTCGGGTGACGAGCCCGCGGGGATCACGACGCGGAAGGACCGGTCGTCGATTCGGAAACGAATCTCGCCTCCGAGCGCAGGCAAGCCGTCGCCGTCGGCGATCGCGAGCAGGGTCGGCGGTGGCGCGTCGACCACGCGCACCTCGACCGCGCCCGCGGATCCGAGGTCGACGTGACACGGGGCGAAGACGGCGTTCGCGAGCGCGAGCTGATCGCGCATCACGGCGCGTGCGCCCTCGTCGTCACCACCGATCGCGGGGACGCCACGCTCTCGCAGGACGTGCACCCGCACGCGTGCGCGACGGTGTGCACGCGGGCCGTGTTCTTCGCCCGGACGCCCCACGCGCCAACGACGCGTCGAGCCCGCCACCGCGACCTCCACCACGTCGCCGAGAGCCACGCGCAACACGCGTGACGCGACGCCGGGCGCGGCCGCGTCCTGCGGATCGGCGACGAGGCGCACGAAGGCACTGCGACCCACGCCGTCGCGCACCCGGAGCTCGAGCTCGATCGCGTCGAGCTCGACGCCGGTGTGGGGCTCCACGCGACTCAAGCGCGCGCGCATCGCGCCGCCGATCGCCACGACGCGGAACGCCTCGGGATCGCGCGCGCTTTGCGCCTCCAAGGCACGAGGGAGCGTGTCGTCGTTGGGCACCCGATGCGAAACCGAGAGCGCGTCGGAGTCGGGATCGACCGGAGCGCCACCACGCTCGAGGGTGATCGACGCGGGCGTCGCAGCGGTCGCGCTCGTCGAGGTGCCAGTCGTCGCCACGGTCGGCGCCACCGATTCCGTGGAAGGGGCCTGTGCGACGGCGGGTGCTACGAGGAGCCAGCAACCGAGCGCGGACGCCGGGGTGGTGAGCCCGCATCGGCGCACGACGTTCCTCACTCTCGCAGCAGCCGCTCGGCGTCGGCCGCGAGGCGAGAGCGACGGCAGAGCTCCGCATGCACGATCCCCGTGAGCTCCGCGAGCGCGCGCTGCAGCTCGTCGTTCAACACGAGGTAGTCGAAGAACGGGTAGTGCTCGATCTCTTCCTTCGCCTTCGCGAAGCGCCGTGCGACCGACTCCGGCGTCTCGGTGCCGCGCCCTTCGAGGCGACGTCGCAGCTCCGCCATCGAGGGCGGCAGGATGAACACCCCGATCGCGCCGGGGAACTTCGCCTTGATCTGCCGCGCCCCCTGGTAGTCGACGTCGAAGAGCAACGCGCTCTTGCCCGTCTGCCGCGCGCGGTCGATCTCGTGCACGCTCGTGCCGTAGAGGTTGCCGTGCACTTCGGCCCACTCGGCGAGCTCACCCGCCGCGACGAGCGCGAGGAATCGCTCGCGATCGACGAAGTGGTAGTCCTGACCGTCGACCTCGTTCGGTCGCCGCGCGCGCGTGGTGTGCGAGACGCTGAAGCTCACGGCGCCGTTGAAGTCGCGCAACAAGCGGTGCGTGAGGGTCGTCTTCCCCGCGCCGGAAGGCGAGCTGAGGATCACGAGCAGCGGATCACGTTGGCTCACGGGGCCCTTGTACCGCGAAGGCGTGGAGCGTGCGACGCCTTCCGGTGCTGGGGACGAAGCGTGCGTCCGTTCGCGAGCCCGACGTCAGTGCAAGCGGCGGTACACACCCACCACCACCCCGAGGATCTGCGTCGAGCGCCAGTCGCTCTTCGGGATCAGGATCGGCTCCATGGTGGCGTTCGCGGGCTGCAGCCGGATGTGGTCGCGTTCCGGGAAGAAGTGTTTGCAGGTCGCCTCGTCGCCGACGAGCGCGATGACGACGTCGCCACGGTTCGCGCTGAGCTGCTTGCGCACGAAGACGTAGTCGCCGTCGTGGATGCCCGCGTCGATCATGGACTCGCCCACGATTCGGAGCCCGAAGACGTCCGCCCCGCGACCGACCAGCATGCGGTCGATGCGGACGGTGTCCTCGGGAGCCTCGATCGCTTCGTGGAGCAGACCCGCCGCGACGCGCCCGAGGATCGGGATCTCGATCAAGTCGTCGTCGCGCTCGACTTCGTCGTGGGTCTCTTCCGGTGGAGGCGGCGGCGCCGAGCTCGAACCATCCAGCGGCCGAACCAGCCGCAGGGTGCGGGACTTCATGTCCTCGCGCGTCAGGTAGCCTTTGCGCTCCAGCGCCCGCAGGTGGTCGTTGACCCCGTTCGTGCTGCGAATCCCGAGGTGATTGCCGATCTCGCGCAGGGTCGGGGGGAACCCACGCTCGTCGATCGACGCCGAGATGAAGGTGAGCACGGCGCGCTGGCGTTCGGTGAGCTTCTGCATCGTCGGCCTCGGTGGGCCGTCGACGATCTGCTGACACGATGTGCAGGTGCGCCGACGGACTACGGTACCGATGTACAGCGTCGGATGATCAGCGTCAAACTTTCAGTGCTGCGTCCGGCGATGCTCTACGCGTGCTCACGCGTTCAGGCTCCCGGGTCGAGCTCGCCGGGTTCGAGCGCATGGGTTCGCGCGCGCGGGTTCGAGCGCGCGGTTCGAGCGCGTTCGAGCGCGCGGTTCGAGCGCGTTCGAGCGCGCGGGTTCGAGCGCGTTCGAGCGCGGCGTGGGTTGCGAGCGAAATGACGGGCTCAGGCGGGGGCCGCGTCTTCCAACCGTTGCGCGTCCGCGTCGCGTTGCAGGCTCCGATAACACGCGGCCAGCGTGTGCAGTGCGGCCGTCTCGCCTCGCGGATCCTTGAGCCGACGCACCAGCGCGAGCGCTTCGAGGGCGGCGCGGATCGCCTCGCTGGCGTCCCCCGAGTGCAGGCGGATCCACGCGAGCGTCAGCGCGGAGCGAGCGCGGGCCCGCGGCTCGCGCGCGGTGTTGCGCGCCAAGCGCTCGAAGACCTCCATCGCGCGCGCCGGATCGCCTTTGGCCAGATACGCCATCGCGCGCACTCGGTCGGCCGCCGCCAGGTCGCGCCCCTCGGCGATCGCCGCGTCGACGGTGCGCTCGACCGCGCCGAGATCCCCCGCGAGCAGCGCGCTCACCGCGACTTGGGACACCCGCTCGCTCGCTTCGGCAGGCGGACGCTCGCTGCCGAGCGAGCGGGCGAGGCTGGTGGCTTCCGCGCGCGTCTCGGCCCTCGGGTCCGTCTGCACCGCCGCGATCGCCAGACGCCGCGCGGCGTCGCGCCACCCCTTCGCGGCGAGCGCTCGCGCGGCCGCCAGGAAGCTCGCGGCCGCGCTCGGCCCGTCACCGCCCTCCGCGAGCGAGACCCCACGCGTCACCTCGGCGAGCGGACCGCGTTCGCCGTGACTCGCGAGGGCCGCCGCGAAGAAGCGCTCGAGCTCCGCGCGGCGCGCGGGCGGCATGCTCTGCAACGTCGCGCGTCGTAGATGCTCCGAGGTCGGCGCGAGCGAGTCGGGCCGAAGGAACGCCTCGGACTCGAGCTGCGCGCGCAACGCGTCGACGTCGCGGTGCACGCCGTCGAGTCGCGCGAGCTCGAGCGTCACCTCGGGCGCGGTGCCGAGCGGCGCGAGCGCACAGGCTTCGAGCAGAGCCCGCGCCGCGCCCTCGAGGGTGTCGAGCCGTTCGTGCACGAGGGTGTCGAGCGGGATCGCGCGGATGCCGGTGCGTGGCGCGCTCCTCCACGTGAAGCCGTCGTCGGTGTGGATGACGTCGCCGGCGGCGAGCAGGCTGCGCGCGGCCTCGACCACTCCGAGCGGCGTGTCCCCGCCGAGCACCGCGACGCGTCGGACGACGTCTTCGTCCGAGTCGTCGAGGATCGTGCGCGCGACCTCCTTGGCGTCGTCGAGCCGCAGCGAAGGCACGACGTGCTCGCTCCACGGCAGGTGCTCGAGCGGACGCGGCAAGGGTAGGTCCATGCCTGCGCGGGCCACCACGAAGCAGGGCGCCCGGGTCGCCAAGCTCGCGACGATCTCGAGCGAGGCCACGTCGAGGCCGGCCAGCGGATCGAGCACGAACCACGGACGCTCCCCGCCCGCGGCGAGCAGCGCTTCTTCGAGCCGCGCGCGTTCGACGACCTCGCCACGCACGAGCTCGTCGAGCGCGCCCACGTGGTCTCTTCCCCGCAACGCGAGGCGGAGGCTGCCGAGGGGCTCCAGCGCCCCGGGCACGGGACCGAGCCGTGCGACGAACGTCGGCGCGAGCGTGCGCTCGAGCTCGAGGAGGAATCGGCTCGAGCCCGCGCCGCTCGGGCCACGCAACAGCACACACGCGGCGCTCGTCTCGCGCGCGCGGTCGACGACCGACTCGAGCT
>CALJLK010000577.1 GCA_937982655.1 uncultured Sandaracinus sp. | reverse complement strand
CTCGTACTCTGCGCGCTCGGGGCTGCAGGTCGTCGGCCGCGCGTCGTCGGGGTCTGACGCGCCAGTCGAGGTCCGCGCGGTGGCCAAACCCCGTTTCACGTGAAACACACGGCTGGGGGTGCGAGCCCCCGCTCGCCCGTTGATCGCACGACGCCGTGGGTTATTCTCCCGCGCATGGCCGAACGGGACTTCTACCGTGCGCTCGGAGTCTCGCGCAGCGCGAGCGCCGACGAGATCAAGAAGGCCTATCGCAAGCTCGCGCGGGACCTTCACCCGGACCGAAACCCCGGCGACGCGGCCGCGGAAGAGCGCTTCAAGAGCGTCGCCGAGGCGTACGGCGTGCTGTCCGACCCCAAGAAGAAGGCGCTCTACGACGAGTTCGGCGAGATGGGGCTCCGAGAGGGCTTCGATCCCGACCTCGCCCGACGCGTCGGCGGGGCGGGACCGAGCGGCGGCTTCGAGGACATCGGATTCGACCCCTTCGGCCGGGGCGGCTTCGGCTTCGACGTCGAAGAGGTCCTCCGGCAAGCGCGGGCGCGCGGGCCGGCACGCGGACCTCGCGCGCGCGACGTCGAGGCCGAGCTGCAGCTCGACTTCCTCGAGGCCCTTCGAGGGGGAGAGCACGAGCTCTGGATCGGCGCGGCCCCGGAACAGCGCCGGTTGAAGGTCCGCATCCCGCCTGGGATTCGAGACGGGGAGAAGCTGCGCCTGCGAGGCCAAGGCGGGATCCCGCGACGTGGTGGACCCGCGGCGGACCTCGTCCTCACGCTCCGCGTCGGAGCCCACCCGAGCCTCTGGTACGAGGAGGACGGTCTTCACCTTCGGCTCCCGGTGCGACCGCTCGAGGCCTTCGACGGGGCGAAGATCGGCGTCTCCACCCCGCAGGGGAACGTGACGGTGCGGATTCCGCCGGGCTCGCGCTCCGGACAGCGGCTCCGGCTGCGCGGCAAGGGCGCCAAGCACCGTGGTAGCGAGCCCGGCGATCTGGTGGTGCACCTGGACGTTCAGGTGCCGACCCAGGGCGACGCCGAGCTCCGCAAGGCGCTCGAAGCGCTCGACGCGCAGCTCCCTGAGATTCGAGGTCAGCTCCCGAAGCTCGACTGATCGACCCTCGGCCGATCCCTGGCGATCCCGATGCTCCGGGCTGGCCTTGGCGGCCGCGTGTCCGAGCCAAGTCGCGCTCCGTTGCGAGCCATGTCGAGCCCGAGCCAAGCTCGACTCGCGGGAGGAGCCTCGTTCGGGTGTCCGAGCCTCGCGGCAAGAGTACCCGTCCGGGTGAACCGACGCGGCCGCCCTAGCCAAGCCCAGACGAGTGTTTCACGTGAAACGCGGCCCCGGGAATCTACCGCCTCGCTTCACGCGTCCTTGAAGCCTCCCCCCCCTCGTGGTAGCGCCCCGCCGTGGCTTCGGTCGATCTCCAGCGCCTTCCCCGCCACGTCGCCATCATCATGGATGGCAACGGCCGCTGGGCGCAGTCCCAAGGCCACCTCCGGACCCTAGGCCACCGCGAGGGCTCGCACGCCGTGCGGCGCATCGTCCGCGCGGCTCGTCGTCTCGGCGTCCAGGCCCTGACCCTCTTCGCGTTCAGCGAACAAAACTGGGAGCGCCCTGCCCCCGAGGTCATGGCGCTGATGGAGCTCCTCCGCGAGTACCTCGTGACCGAGCGCGAGGAGCTCCTGGAGAACGGTATCCGCCTGCGCGCGGTGGGTCGGATCGACCGGCTCCCCGCGACCGTCCGCGACGTGCTCGACCCGCTCATGGCGGAGACGGCCGACCTGCGGGGCATGACGCTGACCCTCGCCCTCTCCTACGGCGGGCGCGAAGAGATCGTGGACGCCGCGCGCCGTCTCGCCGAGCGTGCGCGGGCCGGTGAGCTCGACCCTCGCGAGGTCGACGAGGCGCTCTTCGAGGCCAACGTGCCGTCGGTGGACGTCGGCCGTGTCGATCTGCTGGTCCGCACGGGCGGCGAGCAACGCATCAGCAACTTCCTGCTCTGGGGCGCGGCCTATGCCGAGCTCCACTTCACCGAGCGGCTCTGGCCCGACTTCGACGAGGCCGATCTCTACGAGCCGCATCCTCGGGCCGCCGAATGACCTCCCCCGCGCCCGACTCCTCCACCGCCCCGTCCGCCCCCGAGCCCGAGAAGAAGGGCCTCGGCAGCACCGCACTGCGGCTGCTCTCCGCCCTCCCCCTCATCCCGAGCGTGCTCTGGTTGATGTTCTGGGCGCCCAAGTGGTCCTTCGAGATCTTCGGTCTCGTGTGGATCGCGATCTGCGGCCACGAGCTCATGAGCATGACGATCCCCGAGTCACGCCTCGCGCGCGTCTGGGGGACCCTCGCGACGGTCGGGCTGACGGCGGCCATGCTCCACGCGCCGAACGCTTCCGCGCTCGTCGGCGCGCTCTTGGTGCTCGGGGTCGGCGGGCTCTTCGTGGCCCTCGCCGCCCCTGAGCCGATCGAGGACGCGAGCCGCCGCCTGGGCTGGCTCTTCGGCGGTCCGATTTACGTGGGCGTCACCCTGGGCGCGATCGCCGCGCTTCACCAACACGACCACGGCGGCGCGTGGGTGTTGCTCAGCATGTTCCTCGCGTTCTGGAGCGACACCGGCGCGTACTTCGCGGGCCGCGCCTTCGGGCGGACCAAGCTCTACCCGAAGCTCTCACCGAAGAAGACCGTCGAGGGCGCCCTCGGCGGGCTCGCCGCGGGTGTCCTCGGTGCGCTCGTCTTGCAGCAGACGTTGCTGGCGGGCGTGCTTCCGTGGCTCGACGCGATCCTGCTCGCGCTCGTGGCGACCGCGCTCGGTCAGGCGGGCGATCTGCTCGAGTCCCTCATCAAGCGAAGCTGTGGCGTCAAGGACAGCGGCAACATCATGCCGGGTCACGGCGGCCTGCTGGATCGGTCGGACGCGTTGATGTTCACGTCCGCCGCGACCTTCGCGTACGTGACGTGGATCCTTCCGCTCCGCGGCTGACCCAACGCCTCGCGTGTCCACGACCTCGTGACCGAGCCCGTCGCGCGACCGCGTCGCGTGCGTCTGCGTCGTGTGCCCCGTGCGATGCATGGGTCGGTGCCGGGTGTCGCAGGGCGCGAGGCCGTCGACCTGCCAAGCGAACCCTCGAGTCCGTGGCGCATCGCACGGAGCGTCGTGAGCGCCGTCTCCACGACCCTCGCGCGCGCGCAGTGGATCGTCGCCTCTCGGTCGCGAGTGGAAGAGGTCGCGGTCGACCCCGCCAACCGACGCGACGGAATAAAAACGACCGCGGTGGGGGGGAACACACCGCGGTCGCTAGGGAGGCGGACGCCGGAAAAAGGGGGGGACGTTCCGACGTCCGTGGCCTCGCACTTCCTCTTTAAGCGAGGTTCGTGCCAGCCAATTTCATCAATGATTTCGGAAACGAGCTCCGTTGGCGAGGTGCATTCGCGAAAAACAGCATTGCAACTCTGCACGACTGAAAGCCCGAACGGAGCGAAACCCTTCATGCCGAGCTCGACGTGATGAACTTGACGTCGAGTTCAGTTTATGACACCTAAGGAGCGTGCCGGAAGTCGCCCGCGAGCCCAAACAAGAGCGCGCCCGTCGCACCCGCGAGGCGTTGCTGCGGGCGGCACAGCTCGAGCTCTCCACGCGCGGCTATCAGGGAGCGACCGCCAAGACCATCGCGGAGGCCGCGGGCGTCGCGACGGGATCGTTCTACCAATACTTCGCCGACAAGGACGCGGTCCTGCGCGAGCTGGCCGAGGTCCGCTTCGCGCGGATCGCCGAGCTCTCGCTGGCGGTGCTCGAGGTCGACGAGCGCGACGAGCGCGACGAGCGCTCTCCCCGCGAGCCCGCCGTCGAGGCCGACCAACGCATGCGGCGCGTGGTCGAGCTGGTGGTCGCGTACCACCGCGAAGATCCCGGTCTCCACGCGGTGCTCGCGGAACGCCGACACCACGACCCCGAGCTCGACACCATGACGTCGCGCGCCGAGCGCGCGCTGCACTCACGGATCGTCGCCCTCCTCGCGCGCTGGAACCACCCCGGCGACCACGAGGCGGTCGCGTTCGTGCTCTTCCAGCTCGTCGAAGGCGCCGTGCACGCGCACTGCCTCGGCCACGCGATGGTGGACGACGAACGCTTCACGCGCGCGCTCGTGGATGCCCTCGTCCGCATCGCGCTCGTGGCGCCCTCGGCGTGACGCGGGTCGCGACGCCTCCACCCAGAACCCGCCGCCGACCCACCGACCCACCGACCCACACGACGTCCCCGACCCGACCCGGAGAGAAGCCCATGTCCAAGATCGAAGAGCTCATCGAGAACTACAAGCGCGACCACCAGCACCCCGTGAACAAGGCGCTGCACATGGTCGGCATCCCGATGATCGTGACCTCGTTGCCGCTGATCTTCTTCGTGCCTCCGATCGGCATCGCGCTCTTCGTGCTCGGCTGGATTCTCCAGTTCATCGGGCACGCGTTCGAGGGCAAGCCGCCCAGCTTCTTCCGCGATCCGACCTTCCTCCTCATCGGCCCGACCTGGTACGCGAAGCGCATCTTCGCGAAGCTCACCGGCCGAACCTTCGACGAGCCGGCGCCCGCGGCCGAGCCGCGCGCGACCGAAGCGACCGTCCACGCGTGATCGCGCGCGTCGCGGTCACCGCGATCGCGACGCGAACCGCGCAGCCGTGGTCGGGAGCGCGCCGTGATCGCGCCGTGATCGCGACGCGGCGATCACGACGCGGCGATCACGACGCGGCGATCACGAGCCGGATCGCGTCCCGCACCACGTCGCGCAGGCGCTCGGTCAGCACCTCGACCGGCAACGGGCGATTCTCCGGGAGCGCGATCACCGCGAGCGCGTCGTCGAGGAGGCCGGGATCGCTCCCCGTGGGGTCGGCGAAGCTGCGTGCGATGCGGCGCGCCTCCGGCAGATCCGGTCCGCTCGCGGCGGCGAGCATGCGCAGGCGAAGACCGACCGTCTGCTTCGCCGCGTGATCGTCGATCGCGCGGTATGCGTCGCTCGGTTCTCCCGCCGCGAGGGCTTCGAGCGCGACGAGCGGCGCTTCGTCGTCCGAGGGCACGAGCGTGGTGCGCACGCGTGACGGCTCTTCCACCGACTCACGGTCGCCCCCTTGGAGCGCCGCCGCCGCGCGGGCGAGCCGATCGAGCCGCGCGCCTTGCTCGACCCCGAGGTCGGCCGCGCGCGCGGCGAGCGCCGACGCCGATCGAAATCGTGTCGTGGCGAGGCACGCCGCCGCGAGCGCGACGTCGTCGTGCAGGTGGGCGGCCGCGCGGAGCAAGCTCGCCCCCCGCAGATCCATCACGAGCATCGCGACGGCATCGACGCTGCGTCGACAGGTCATCAGGTGTCCCTCGGCCTTCGCACGCGCGCTGCCCCGCAACGAGCCGTCGACGAACGCGGCGAGCTGCGCGGCGTCCTGCAGTGGACCGGGCATCCAACCGACGCGCTCGAGCAACGTGCGCTCGCGCAGCCTTCGCCAACTCGCCTCCACCAGCGAGCGCATCCGTCGAAACGCACCGTCGTCTTCCGTGCGGAGCGCGACGTCCACCCGCGCGGGCACCGTGACCGCGTCGAGCAACACCGACCACGCAGGCGTGGCGTCCGGACCTCCGTGGGCTTTCGCGAGCCGGGCCGCGAGCTGCTCGAGATCCTCGCGCACCGCCGTGCGGGGCTGGCCGAGGGTGGCCGCGATCTCACCGAGCCCGAGCCCACGCTGCCGCAGGCGCACCATCGCGCCCGCCCGTGGCTCGAGGCGCGCGAGCACCCCTTCGAGCTTCGTGGCGCCGCCGTCGGCGACCGTGGAATCGCGCGCGAGGTGGATGGGGGTCGGCAGGTGCGCCATCAACGGCGCGGCCGGGGTCTCGTCCTCGATGTGGCGCTCGGCCTCCTGGCGCGCGGACAGGGCCTCCAGATCGGCCTTCGAGGCAAG
>CALJLK010000576.1 GCA_937982655.1 uncultured Sandaracinus sp. | reverse complement strand
GCTTCATGCCCCGTGGGGGAGGGTCTGGCGACAGACCCTCGGAGAAGCTGACTCCGCGAACGACGCGTGCGCGAAGGGGCCGACGGCGAAGGCGCCATCCGGCGCGGCGACTCTGCGACACGGGCCGTAACGACTCGACCCCACCCGACGTACGGGCCCGTCATGCGGTGGGTCCTCACGAGCTTCGTGCTCTTCGCGTGCGACGCGCGCTTCTCCGATCTCCGGCCGGACGAAGGCTCGCTCGATTCCGGCATGAACGTGGTCGACGGAGGAGTCGACACGAACCGGGACGCGTCGCGTGACCTCGAGGATGCTGCGCTCGAGGACGCTGCGCTCGAAGACGCCGCGCCCGAAGACGCCGCGCCCGAAGACGCCACCCCCGCAGTGACCGTCGTCGCGACCGGCTCCTTCGAAGGACGCGGCGGCTACGACGCCTCGGGCCGCGTCACCCTCGAGCACCTCGGAGGCGACCGCTACGCGCTCGTCACCAGCGACGACTTCGCCACCGCCGCGGTCCCGTCGCCCGTGCTCCTCGTCAGCGATCGCGACGCGCTCGGCTCCCGCTTGCAGCCGAGCGACGTCCGCATCGCCACCTTGAGCGCATCGCAGCTCCGCGGCGCACAGCGCTTCGAGCTCACGCTCACGTCGATCCCCGCCTACCCGTGGGTGTACTGCGAGCCCTTCGGCGTCGAGACCGCGCGCGCCCGACTGGAGGCCCCGTGATGCCACGTCTCTCGTTCCCACGGCGTCAGACGCGAGCGGGGCGCCCTGCGATCGCGACGTGCCTTCGTCGCGTCGCCCACACGACGTTCGTCGTGCTCGCGCTGGTCGCGGCGAGCGCGTCGACGCCCACCCCCACGCACGCGCAAGCGTGGATCCGCGATCCCGGCCACACGTACGCGCAGCTCAGCTACCGCCTCATCCGCGCCGACCGCCTCTACGCGCCGAGCGGCGACGTGATCGACATCCGCCCCTACCGCCAGCACGCGCTCGGCTTCTACGGCGAGGTCGGCGTCGTCGATCGTTGGTTGATGGTGAACGCCTCGGGCGATCTGTGGCGACGCCAGGTGCTCGTCGATCAAGGCGCGACGAGCGGCCTCGGCGATCTGCGCGTCGGGCTCTGGTCGGGGCTCCTCGAAGCGCCGTTTCGGCTCGCGTTCGGCCTGGAGGTCGGGCTGCCCACCGGCGATCCCGCACCGCGTGTGGGCGAGGACGACGCGGGCGCGCAGGCGATCGCGGACGTGCTCCCGACGGGCGACGGCGAGGTCGACGTGCACGTGCGGCTCGCGGCCGGACACGGCGTCTCGTATCGACGCACGCAGCAGTACGTCACCGGCGACGTCGGCTATTGGATCCGCAACACTCCGCGCGACGCGCCGGAGTCGCTCGGCGGCGCGCCCGCGATCCGCGACCAGCTCAGCTTCCGCGTCGAGACCGGCTGGAAGATCGATCGCCCGGTGCTCGAACGGTTCTGGATCGTCGCGCGCGTGACGGGCCTTCTCGTCGTGCAGGATCGCGACGCGAGCACGGCGAGCGTGGCGCGCTTCGCCGGGCTCGGCGACGGCGTGGAGTACGTGAGCTTCGGCCTCGAGCTCGCGGCGCATCTCGGTGCCGGCGTGAACCTCTCGTTCGGCATGGACGGCGCCTTCCACGCGCAAAACGTCCCGGCCGCGCCGCAGTGGAAGCTCGGACTGAGCTGGGAGCGCTGAGCCGCGCGGCTCACGCCGCCGCGCTCGACAGCTCGAAACTGCCGCACGCCGCGCTCACCGCACGCGACGCTCGATGCTGCGCTCAGGTCCGCACGCCGTGGGCCACCGACTCGTTGAGCTCGTCGTACCCGACCGCGCCGAGATCGTCCTTCGTCTCGTGCGGCTGCGGGATCCACTCTTCGTCCGGCCCGAGCGACACCGCCCGATACGGCTTGTCGTCGTACGTGCGCCGCTGCGAGAGCACGAAGGTCTTGAACAGATAGAGCGCGAGCGACTTCTGGTCGAGGTTCGGGTGGATGTGCGGGGCCACGAGCTTCGCGTGCGCGGCCGGCGTGAGGCTCCAATGAAGCCCCGGCTTCATGTGGTGAATCGTGTGGAAACCGTTGTTGAACGTGAACCAGTTCACGACCTTTCCGACGAAGTTGCGCGAATGATTGTACTCGCTCGTCTCGTCGCAGCCGTCGTGCTGGAGCAGGTTGAACGTCACGATCCCCCACTGCGCGTAGAGGTGCGGCACGATCCAGAAGACGAGCGCCTTGCGCCAATCGAGCACGAAGAGCGCGACGTTGATCGTCATCAGGATCGTCATCTCGATCGCGAGCTGGCGGAACCACTTCGGGTGCCGCGTGCGCATCGCCTTCGAGTACGCGCCGTCCGCGCGCATGATCGCGGGCACGCACGCGAGCATGAAGAAGAAGAGGTTGAAGAGGTTGTAGCGGAAGCGCGCCTTCGTGGTGCGCATCACGTCGCGCCGCGTCTGGGTGTGCTTGTGGTGCGAGAGGTTGTGGCCCGGCACGTACGAGCTGACCGGATGTCCGTAGGTCAGCGTGAGCACGACCTGCCACACCTTGTTCATCGTGCGCGACTTGAAGATCGGGCAGTGGACCGCGTTGTGGGTCGACACCGCGCCCTGGAAGCTCGTCATCAGCAGCAGCGCGTAGACGGGGATCATCCAGCGCCAGTCGATCGACGAGAGCCCCTCCGGGGTCGCGACCCAGACGAACGCGAACGTCGCGAAGTAGAGCGCGACGAAGAAGAACGTACGGACGTCGGCGGCGTAACGAAGCATCGGCATCCTCTCGGCGAGAGCGGTCGCTCTCACGCGCGTCCGTCGGATCCCGAAGCCCGACGGCGACCTCGGGGTATCAGGGGCCGCCCGGTGCGGCAAGGAAGGGGCGTGCGCAAAACCTCCGGCCGATCGGCCAGATTGTGCGGTCGTTCCGCGAGGTTAGCGCCACGAATCTCACGGCCGCACGAGTCGCGCGTCGACGCCGAGCGTTTCCTCGCGCGATGGCGTTCGACTCACGGTGTCGAGGGGTTTCGCGAAGCGTGTTCCTCGAACGACCTCGATCGGCCCGAGCGAGCTCGCCGTTTGCAGCTTCGGGGTCGACACCGCGATCCGCGCGTGATGCTGCGCCGCATCGTCGGAGCGGCACGGATTGGAAGCGAGCGCTACTCCCGCCCGTGGCGCGCGGTCACGAGGTCCTCGACCTCCTCGTCCGCCTTCGCCTCCGCCCGCTTCCGGAGCTCCTCCCGCCAGCGCGCGTGGTGCTTCTCCACCGCCTCCGCCTCCGCCTTCGCGCTCGCGAGCGCATCCCGGGCCGCGATCACCGCGCGCTCCTTCGCCCGCTCGTCCTCCTCCGCGCGCGCCACCTCCGCCACGTGGTCCACGCGCTCCTTCCGCCGCCGCGCCAGATACGCCTGCGCGATCAACGCGTCGTCCGCGCGCCGCGCCCCCACCGTTCGCTCGCTCTGCACGAACGCCGCCGTCTCGTCGTCGTGGCGCGCGAGCCGAGCTCGTGCTCGCTCGACGCTCTGCGCGGCGTCCGCATGCGCGCTCACTGCCGCCGCCAGCGCCTCTCCCGCGTCGTCGACCGCCTTCTTTCGCAGCTCCCGCGCCGCCTCCAGCGGGTAGCGCTCGCTCGAACCGCTCGAATGGCTCGAATGGCTCGAATGGCTCATGGGATCACGCGGGTCGCATCCACGCGCACCTCGACCGGCTCGGGCGAGACCGCGACACTCGAGCCCCAGGTCCCCGACAACGTCCCCGAGAAGGCCTCGATCGCGGTGCCACCCATCGACTCCACGAGCTCCAGCGAGCCCTCGACCGCCAGCGTCGTGCGCGAGGGCGTGATCGCCGAGAGCTGCAGATCGAGCCCCGCCCAGAGCACCGTCGTCACCTCGCGGCAGGCCAGCTCGCGGCACGTGTCGTCGCAGGCGTCGACGCCGGGCAGGGCGGGCAGCGCGTCGCACCCCGCGAACGAGACCACCAGCTCTTCACGCCGCGCGAGCCCGAGCACGCTCGCTTCGCTGGTGAGCACGTGCGCCACGATCCGATCGAGCGGCATCGCGATCCGAAGCCCCGCGATCGCGCCGCGTTCGTCGAGGCTCCCCGTACCGGTCAGCGCGAACGCCGCCCCGAGCGAGGCCTCGGTCACGTCGTCGGTTCCTGCGCGGAGCTGGGTCAGACGCACGGACGCTTCCCCCTCCACGTTCGTCCAGCGCCCGCCGAGCTCGAGCCGCGCGAGTCGGTCGCTCACCAGATCCGCGACCGCATCGAGCGCCGCCGCCGGACCCACCTCGGCGGCATCCAGCGCGTCCGCGTAGCGCGCGTCGAGGTCACCCTCGCGCGCCAGCACCAGCGCGTCGAGCCCGTCGACGTCGCCGGTCGTCGAGAGCCGACGTTCCATCGCGTCGAGCAGCGTCGTCGTCGCATCGGGCGAGAGGAACGCCGCCCCGAACGCGCGCAGCTCCTCGCCCGTCGCCTCCGCGCTCGCCGGCACGTCCAGCGCGAGCGTCACGTCGTACTCACCGTCGATCACCGCCGGCAGATCGAGCACCTCGACCTCGACGCGCGTCGGCCGCTCCGGCGAGACCTCGACCCCGTCGACGCAGCCCCACGCGAGCAGCCCCGCGCTGCCCTCGAGACGCCCCACCACGGCGTAGTCGAGATCCGCGGGCAGCCCGACGAACGCGACCTCGTCGTCGTCCGGTCCGCGCAGCCGATACCGATCGCCACGCTCCTCGCGCGTGCGCATCTCCGAGCAGCTCGCGCCCGTGAACACGCTCGCCGCGAGCAGACCGTCCTCGCGCTCGCCCGTGTAGTCCAGCGCGACCTCGAGATCCCCGAAGCCCGCGTCGCTCACCGCGACGTCGATGCTCACCGCCGTCGCCGCTTCCGCCGACACGCGCACGCGGAACGCCGCCGCCGTCGCCCCCGCCACGAGCCGCGCGCTCGCGCGTCCTTCGGCGTCCGTGCGATCCGACAAGCCCGCGAGCGTCGAGTCGTGCGCGACCCCTTCGAGCACGAAGCGCAGCGTCTCGCCCGCGAGCGGACGACCGCGCTCGTCCACGTAGCGCACGCCGATCATCGCCTCGTCGCCGCTGCGCAAGGTCAGCGAGCGCTCGGTCTCGAGCTCCAGACGACGCATCTCGACCATCGCTCCGTCGGGGAGCGGGCCAGCGTCGATCGGCACGGCGGGAGAGGACGAGCACCCCGCCACGACCACCGCGAGGGCCGAGGCGCGGAACAAGCGAAGCATGATGCCGTGAGGATAGCGGCTCCGCGCACCCCATACCAAACCCGCCGCGTCCGGCAGCGCCGGGCAGTCTCCTAGCTGCTAGAAGCCCCGAGGGGCCCCCTCCCACGAGCCTTCGCTCACTGCGTCCATCGGCTCCACGCTCACGCGTGGCCCGATTGTCTCGTTGAATCGTGCGGCTACGTGGACTTCATCCACTTCGCTCCGCACGATTCCACTTCGAACCGCTGCGCGCCGTCCAGTAGGGCGGCTTGCGAAATCGGCCGAGCTTCTTTCCGCCCGCGGTGTCGCGTCCCGCAGAGCTGTCTCGAAGCGGATCCCGAGGAAGCGCGTTTGACCTGGATCGGGGGTCGGTCGATAGTCGCGCGCCGCGATGCTCCGCCGGCTCGGCAAATACGAGCTCCTCGACGAGATCGGCCACGGAGGGATGGCCACGGTCTACCGCGCGCGCGACGCGAAGCTCGACCGCCTCGTCGCGATCAAGGTGCTGCACCCGCACCTGCAGAAGGCCCCCGAGGCGCGCGTGCGCTTCACGCGCGAGGCCCAGAGCGTCGCCAAGCTCGAGCACCCGCACATCGTGCAGGTCTACGACTACTCCGGCGAAGACTCCGAGGAGAGCTTCATCGCCGCCGAGCTCCTCACCGGTCCGACCCTCAAACGTTTCGCCGAAGAGCACCCCGAGGTGCCGCCCGAGATCGCGGCCTGCATCGCCCTCCAGATCGCGCGTGCCCTCGGCGCCGCGCACGCCCGCGGCATCGTCCACCGCGACGTGAAGCCCGAGAACGTGATGCTCCACGAGCGACGCCTCGTGAAGCTCACCGACTTCGGCATCGCCCAGATGGTCGACAGCCAATCCTTCACCGCCACCGGGCAGATCCTCGGCTCCCCCGGCCACATGGCCCCCGAGCAGATCGAAGGCGGCGACGTCGACGCGCGCACGGATCTCTTCTCGCTCGGCACCGTCCTCTACTTCCTCGCGGTCGGCCGGCTGCCCTTCACCGGTCGAAACCCACACCAGGTCCTCAAACGCATCGTCGACGGCGAGGTCGCCGATCCCCTCCGCGTCCGCCCCGCGCTCGGCGCTCCGCTCCGCGCGATCATCCTCAAGGCGCTCGCGCGCGATCCAAACGACCGCTACGCCTCCGCGAGCGAGCTCGAGGCCGCGCTGACCGAGTTCCTCGCGAGCGTCGGCGTCACCGATCCCGACGCCGAGCTCATCGCCTACCTCGCCGACGCCGACCACCACGCGACGGCGCTGCGAGCGCGGGTGCTCGCGCGCCTCCTCGAGCGCGGCCGCCGCGCGGTGGCGGTGAAAGATCGCGCGACCGCGGTCGAGTGTTTCGAGCGCGTGCTCGCGATCGACGAAGGAAACACCGAGGTCCTCCAGCTCCTCGAGCGCCTCGGCCGCGGCGATCGCCGCATCGTCTACGCCGGCGCGGTCGCCGTGCTCGTCGGCGCCACCGCGCTCGCCGCCATCCTCTGGCCGCGCGCCCCCGTGGATCCCCCACCCGATGCGCTCGCGGATGCGGGCACCTCCGACGCAGGCCTCGACGCGGCCACCCTCGACGCGGCGCTCGCGGTCGAGCCCGAACCCGACGCCGCGCTCGACGCCAACGCGACCCCGGACGCTGGCGCGATCGACGCTGGCAACGCCATCACCCCCGAGCCCGACGCCGGCCGTCGCCGCCCACCTTCCACGGCCGCCCGCCTCGTCGAGATCAACCCCTCTCCGCAGAACGTCCGGGTCTCCGTCGACGGCGCCCCCGCCCGCGAGTGGGGCCCCCGCTTCCGCAGCATCGAGCTGCCCCCCGGGCTGCACACCTTCCGCTTCGACGCCCCGAGCGGCTGCTGCGAGCCCCTCGAGCTCCAAGTGCGCATCCCTCCCGGCGACGACCCCTACCCACTCCCCGCGCGCCTCCCGTTTCGCCCCGCACGCCTCTACGTGACCGCGATGCCCGCCGACGTGGAGGTCCTCGCCGGTCGCGGGGACGCCGCCCGCGGCCGCACCCGCGCCGTCATCTCGATCCCCATGGCGACCGCGGAAGAAGTCCGCGAGTTCCGAGTGACAGCCGCCGGCCACGAGGTCTATACAAGCCGGGTCCCCCTCCGCGCGGGAGAGTTGAAGACCGTGTCGGCCGAGCTGCGCCCGACACCCTGAGGCTCGCTGCGCGGCGTCCGCGCATGGTCGTACGGCTCATCCTCGCCGCTCTCTTCGCGCTCGTGCTCGCGGAATCCCCCGCGCGCGCCGACGAGATCGACGACTTCGAGGCGGCCCGCCGGAGCTACGAGGCGCAGACCTACCCCGACGCCGCCCGCCGCCTCGAGGCGATGATCGGCGGCGAGGTCCCGGCGATCGAGAGCGAGATCCTCGTCCTCGAAGCCCGCAAATACCTCGCCGCCACGTACCTCTTCCTCGGCCGTCGCGACGCCGCCACCGAACAGTTCCGACTGCTCTTGCGCCAAGACCCGAGCTACCAGCTCGACCCTCTCGGCTTCCCCGCCGCGGTCCTCGAGGTCTTCTCCGAGGTCCGCACCGAGCTCGACGCCGCCCGCGCCCGCGAAGAAGAAGAGCGCCGCGCGCGCCTCGAGCAGCTCCGCCGCGAGCGCCTCGAGACCCTGCTCCAGCGCGAGGCCCGCCTGACCCGCCTGCTCGAGCTCGCGCGCACCGAGACCGTCGAGACCCGCGCCAGCCGCGCGGTCGCGACCCTCCCGTTCGGCATCGGCCAGTTCCAGAACGGTCACGTCGGCTGGGGTCGCGCGTTCGCCGCCACCCAGCTCACCCTCGTGATCTTCTCCGCCGCCACCTGGGGCTGGCACCGCTGGCTCCGTGGTGAGGTCGAGGAGGTACCCCCCAACGAAGCCGAGCGCTTCCGGCGCCAGGAGCGCGCCGCGCGCGTCACCAACCAGCTCTCGATGAGCCTCCTCGGGGCGGTCATGCTCGCGGGCATCCTGGACGCCCACCTCCGCTTCGTCCCCGTCCGCACCCGCACCCGCGAGCGTGAGCTCCCGCCCGACCTCGAGCTGACCCCCGAGCCCCCCGAGCCCTCCCTCGAGGTCGGCCTCGGCCTCGGCGGCGCGTCGCTCCGCCTCCAGTTCTGAGGCGGCTCCGCTGGGTCGGCGGGTCGACCGCCGAAGGATCCTGCACACCGGATCAGGCTCGGATCGCACGTCATCACGCGTGATCCACCTCGCTGTGGACGAATCCGACCTTTGTTCCTTGACAGGTCGACCCTCCCCGGTATCTTTCGCCTCCCCCGAACCGCCGGGGCCCAAAAACGCGACGTTTTTAGGCCACCACTAGGCTAGACGA
>CALJLK010000575.1 GCA_937982655.1 uncultured Sandaracinus sp. | reverse complement strand
AACGTGGAGACGCGCGAACGTGGAGACGCGCGAACGTGGAGACGCGCGAACGTGGAGACGCGCGAACGTGGCGACGCGCGAACGTGGAGACGCGCGAACGTGGAGACGCGCGAACGACGCGCGCTTCAGCCGCGGACGACGTCGCTGCCGCTGACGACGTTGATGTTGCCCTCGGCGACCTTCTGCCCAGCGCGGAAGAGCGCGCACTTGAACTGCGCGAGCGCGCCGGCGCCGAAGACCTGCTCGACCTCCGCGATCAGCTCGTCGCCCACGTCGAACGCGTCGACGAAGGTGTCGAGGCTGCGGCTGCCGAGGAGCGCGCCTTGCACCGTGGGTCGCTCGGTCGGCGAGGTCTTGCTCGCCATGTAGGCGGCCGCGGCTTGCGCGAAGAGCTCGATCGACACGAGCGACGAGACCTTGCCGTCCTTCGCGAGGATGAAGTCGTCGCGCAGCACCGTGCGCGTGCGGGCCTTGCTGCCGCTGACCTCGAGCACTTCGTCGAGGAAGAGCATCGGCCCGCGGTGGGGCATGCGCGCGAGCACGTCGGAGGACGAAGACATCGCCCGCTCAGGTCGGCATCGGAGTCTCGGGCTCGGGCTCGCCACGTTCGGCGGCCTCGAGCTCGGACTCGACGAAGCTCACGAGCTCCTCGACCGTGCGGATCTGCTTGGCCTTCTCCGGATCGGGGCGACGGCCCGTGAGGTCGCGGAGCTGCACGAAGATGTCGACCGCGTCGATGCTGTCGAGATCGAGATCCTCGTAGAGCGTCGACTCGAGCTTGATGTTCGAAGGTTCGAGCTCGAAGGAGTCGGAGAGGATCTCCACGACTTTCTTGAATATCTGATCGCGGTCGAGACGCTGGGCCATGGACGGCCTCTCTTAGCGCGTCCCGCCGCTCGATCAAGCGGTCGACGGGGATCGGCGATCTCTCCGTATACCTTTGTATTCGTTGGCGATTTGGACGAGACCGCCTGAACGCGGAGCTCCACGCGGCCACGAGATGATCTCGATCAATCGATCGTCGGCAGCTCGGGGGCCCAGAGCAACGCGCGCTCCGCGCCGCTCGAGAGCGCCACCGCCTCCAGCTCGGGCGCGAGCTTGGCGAGCCACGCGCGCCCTCCCCCCACGACCGCCTCGACGACCGTCGGCGGATCGGCGGGCGGTACGTCGCCGCGTGGCGGACGCAGCGGCTCGAGCCGGAGCGATCGTTCGTGCGGCGGCAAGCGCGAGAGCACCTCGGCGTGCGCCACCGGGAGGCCGCCGAGACGATCGACGAGGCCCCGGTCGGCGGCGTCCGCGCCGGACCACACACGACCTCCCGCGAGCGTGAGCACGTTCTCCGGCGCCATCCCGCGACCTTCCGCGACGCGCTCGACGAAGAGCGCGTAGGTCGCGTCGAGCTCGCGCCGCAGGATCGCGCGCTCCGCGTCGTCGAGCGTCCGCGCGGGTGAGTGGAGATCCGCGTGCGCGCGGGTGCGCACGACCTCGGTCCGCACGCCGACGCGATCGAGAAGCTCGCGCGCGAGCAGCCGCGCGGAGACGACGCCGATCGAGCCGGTGATCGTGGTCGACTGCGCGACGATCGCGTGCGCGTGCGTCGCGAGGTAGTAACCGCCGCTCGCCGCGACGCCGTCGAAGCACGCGACCACCGGCTTCTTCTCGCGCAGACGCAGCACCTCGCGGTGGAGCTGCTCGCTCGTGAGCGCGGAGCCGCCGGGCGAGTCGACGCGCAGCACCACGCCACGCACGCGCGGGTCGCGCCGCGCCTCTCGCAGCGCGGCGATCCAACGCGCGCTCTTCGGACCCGGGAGGATCGTGCCTTCGATCGAGATCAGCGCCACGTGCGGCGCACGGCGCAGGCGGCGGAAGAAGCGTGCTTCGTGGTCGCCGAGGTACGCGCCCGCCGGCATCGGCGGCGGCAGGGGCTTGGAGGGCGTGGTTTCGGACGCCGTCGTTTCGGACGCCGTCGTTTCGGACGCCGTCGTTTCGGACGCCGTCGTCTCGGAAGCCACGAGCTTCGGCGCGAGCGCCAGGCGCACCTCGTCGGCGTGCGCGAGGCCGTCGACCAGCTTCGCGTCGATCGCGGCTCGGCCTCGGTGGAGACCGCGCTCGAAGATCGCGTCGAAGGCCTCGCCCACGATCCCACGCTCCGCGAGGGCGCTCGCGAGCGCGCGCTCGTGCCCGCGGAGGAGCACGTCGAGCTGCTCACGCTGCGCGTCGCTCATCGACGCGTGCGTGAAGCGTTCGAGCGCGGTCTTGTACTCGCCGCACGTGAAGGGCTCGACCTCGACGCCGATCTTCGCGAGCGCGTCGCGCACGTGGCGGACCTCCGCCGCGAGGCCGAGCGTGCTCAGCGTCGCGCCGGGCGCGAGCAGGATCTCGCTGGCCGCGCTCGCGACGAAGAGCGTGACGTGCCCGCCGCCGTCGGGGAGGTGGACCACCACGCGCTTGCCCGCGGCGCGAAAGCGCACGAGCACGTCGCGCAGGCTCTGAGCGCGCGCCCACGGCATGGCGAGCGCGGGCAACGTGACGACGACGCCCTCCAGCCGCGGATCCTTCTCGACGTGATCGGCGAGCAGCCGCAGCGCGCGCAGCGAGGTCGGCACGCGGGTCTCGAGGCCCGGCACGAAGCGCATCCAGAAGGCGCGGGGCGGCGCGATCTCCACCACGCGATCGCGGATCGTCAGCGCGATCCAGCGCG
The DNA here is from genome assembly GCA_937982655.1 of uncultured Sandaracinus sp. Lineage (GTDB taxonomy): Bacteria > Myxococcota_A > Polyangia > Polyangiales > Houyiibacteriaceae > JACKEH01. Next base: position 35,618 of record CALJLK010000575.1, on the reverse strand, counting down.
GGCGCGGCCGCGCGAACGTGCGCGCGAGCCACCAGAGCGGGAAGAAGGGCAGACGAACGAGGTTGGCGACGAGCGCAAAGAGGGTCCGCACGCCGCGAGCCTGCGGCCCCCGGCGTTGGGGGGCAACGTGCGCGCCCCAGTGGAAGCTCGACGTGCGTGACTGCGAGGCGTAGCCAACCTGCGTGCCTCGGCCTGGCCTGGCTGACGCGTGGCGACGGAGCAGCATCGCGGAGACCGTCGCAGTGACCGACCCATGCGAAAGGCCCGCACGAGGCGGGCCTTTCGGAGAGAAGAACCGAGCTCGGTGGGCTCAGACGCTCGCGCTCGGCGCGCTCTGCGGCGCGCTCGCACCCGCCGCGAGGGCGAGGTCGAGCAGCTCACGGAGCGGCTTGTCGCCGTTCACGCGCCCGAGCGCGCGCTCCATGTCGCGCGCGATGCGTGGGAGCGCGTCGACGCGCTGGCGGCGCGGCAGGTCGTCGACCGCGAAACGCTCGCCCCCGAGCGGGAGATCCCAGTCGAGCGAGAGCCCGATGCGACGGCCGAGCTCGGCCGCGCGCTCCGAGCCGAGATCGCGCAGCGCGTGCGCGAGGATCTCGGTGACGAGCTCCTGCCCGATCTTCAGATCGCGCTCCATCTTCGCGTAGGTCTCGTCGACCGTGCGCTTCACCTTCAGCTCGACGTGCGCGTCCGCGAGCGTCGAGGGGAAGCTCGGCAGACCCACGAAACCCTTCGGACCGCCGAAGGGCTTGGACTTGAGCTCCGCCCACGTCTCGAGGAGCGTCTGCGCGCGCGAGTTGAGCTGATAGAAACGCGCCTGCATCGCGCGGAACTTCTTCAGAGTCGCCGCGTCCTGCCTCCAGATTCCCTGGAAGAAGTGCGCGCACATGAACGACCAGTAGTTGAAGAAGTCCCACCAGAGCTTGGCGCCCATCAGGTCGCCGTGGGGGAAGATGCGGCCGTTGTTGCTCAGCGTGCGCGCCGCGTCCTCCGCGAGGCGGCAGTAGATCTGGTTGAGCTCCTCGACGACCTCGTGCTGCAGCTCGCCGCGCAGGTATTCGCCCACGAAACGCGTCGTGTAGCTGTTGCTCATCGAGATGAAGTCGCTGCCGAGACTGTAGAGCGGATCCACGAACGCGGCCGCCTCACCGACGCAGCTCCAACGCTGCGAGCTCGCGAAGCGATCCGTGAGGTAGCTGTAGTTCGGCATCATGCAGAAGTCCTCGAGCTCGAGGCCTTCGATGCGCTCCATCACGCGTGGCTCGTTCTTCGCGATCCACGCGAGCGCCTTCTCCTTCGTGTTGTACGTGGTGAAGGGCTGGTGCTCGTCGTGGCAGACGATGCCGATCGAGGTGTAGCCGGTGCTCAGCGGGATGAGCCAGAGCCAGTAGCCCTTGCCCATGAGGTGCACGGTGGACAGCCAGCGCACCTGGTCGACGTCGCGCTGATGCCACTCGGTCTTGTCCTTCGGGACGAGCTCACCGACGAGCACGCGCTCGCGCACGCGGAACCACACCGCGCTCGACTTGTTCGGGCTCGGCCGACGATGCCCGAGCTTCTTCTGGAGGATGCGCAGGCGACCCGTCGCGTCGACGACCCACTTGCACGTCAGATCGCCCTCCGACGTCTGCACCACGTGCGGCGCGTCGTCGCTCTCCGCGAGCACGATGTCCTTCACGCTGCGACCTTCGAGCAGGGTCGCGCCCTTCTCCTCGATCATGGCGCGCAGATCGTTCTCGAGCTTCCCGCGATCGAGCTGGTAGCTCGGCACGGTCGGGAACTCCGAGGGTCCGATCTCCGGCCGCTCTTCCACCGGGCCCTGCGTGTCGCCGCAGATGAAGCGCAGGCCGTTCTTCTTGAGGTGGTTGTCGAGGAGGTACGGACGAAGGCCGAGCACCTCGCCGAAGTAGTGCGAGGCGAGCTCGACGCTCGACTCGCCCACCTTGTGCGCGGCCTCGGGGAGCGGCCGCTTCTGCCGCTCGATGACCGCGATCTTGGCGTCGGGCACCTCGTTCCGGAGTTGGTAGGCCAGGGTCAGGCCGGCGAGGCCTCCCCCACACACGATCACGTCGTAGTCAGCGCGCATAGAGCGGTCGGGAGGTTAGGAGCACCCTCTCGCGTCGGCAATCCACCGCCGGTGGAGTCCCGACGATCGTTGCGGGTCGACCCGGACGAGGGGTGTGCGCCCTCACCCGCACGTGCCGTCGACGTCACCCGACCGTCGGTCTCGACCGACGGGGTTCGATGTCGACGAGGACGCCGGAGACTCCCGCACGACCGTCCACGCGAGCGTCCGCCCCCTTCCTCGACGCTTGGTGCCCGAAACGACGGCTTCCGGCCTTTCCCTCACGCACCTCACCTTCGGACACCTCGACGAAAATCGGGGGTGACGCTACACCGCCGGGTCACGCGAGCCCCGAGGACCAACGGGTGATCGACCCAACACGGTGGGGCGTCGCGCGGGAGGATCGAACGCAATGCACGAGGTCGATGTCGCCATTCTCGGCGGCGGGCTCGCCGGAAATCTGCTCGCTCGCCAGCTCCGCCGCGAGGTCCCCAACGCTTCGGTCGCGCTCTTCGAGCGCTCGCCCGAGCGCGGCTACAAGGTCGGTGAGTCCACGGTCGAGATCGCGACCAACTATTTCGTCCGCCGCCAAGGGCTGTCGACGTACATCTACAAGGAGCACCTCCCGAAGAACGGGCTGCGCTACTTCTTCGACACCGAGAAGCGCGACGCGAACCTCTGGGACATGAGCGAGATCGGCGTCGATGGTCTGCCGCCCTACCCGAGCTTCCAGCTCGACCGCGCCCGCCTCGAGCGCGATCTGCTCGCGATGAACGTGAAGGACGGCGTCGACGTGCACCTGCCCGCGCGCGTCGTCGACTTGAAGCTCGAGAGCGACGGGAAGCACACCTTCAGCGTCGTCGAGGGCGACACGAAGACCGAGTGGCGCGCGCGCTGGGTGATCGATGGCACCGGCCGCGAGGGGCTCATCGCGAAGCAGCGTGGTCTTCGGCTGCGCGAGCCCTCGCACAAGATCGCGAGCGCGTGGGGTCGCTTCACGAACGTCACCGACATGGACGACTACGGTCCGGAGCAGTGGCGCGCGAAGGCTCGCTACACCGCCCGCACGCTCTCGACGACGCACTTCATGTACCCGGGCTGCTGGATCTGGTTCATCCCGCTGCGCGAGGGCATCACGAGCCTCGGCATCGTGCAGGACACCAAGCACTGGAGCCCCGACCGCTTCAAGGTCGACGGCTTCCTCGGCTACCTCCGCCAGCACAAGGCGATCCGCGATCTCGTGGAGAACGTCGAGTGCATCGATCTCGAGGGCTACACCCAGCTCGCGTTCCGCACGAAGCAGTGGTACTCGGGCGCCGAGAAGTGGGCGTGCATCGGCGACTCGGGCGCCTTCACGGATCCCTTCTACTCGCCGGGCTCCGACTTCATCGCGACCGGCAACGACCTCGTGGCCGACATGATCCGTCGCGACCTCGAGGGTGAGGACGTCGGCGAGCGCGGCCAGCTCTACAACGACTTCATGCAGTACCGCTTCGAGACGACGCTGGTGATCTACGACCAGCTCTACTCGATGTTCGGGAGCTTCGAGCTCTACGAGGCGAAGGTCTATTTCGACACCGCCTGCTACTACAACCTGCTCTTCGACGCGTACGCGCAGGATCTCCACCGCGACGAGCGTTGGGTGCGCACGCAGCTCCGCCGCAAGGACTGGGTGCTCCAGGCGCTCGGCAACTTCGGCCACCTCTTCCGCAGCGCGGGCGAGGAGATGCAGAAGCGTGGGACCTACTACCGCAAGAACGTCGGCGAGTACCGCCTCTCGGGCCGCAAGTCGTTCGGCGTGATGGAGGAGGTCGGCAAGCCGCGCTCGCGCCGCGAGGTGAACGCGGTCACCGAAGAGATCTTCCAGCGCACGCAGAACATGATCGGCAACGCGCTCGACGGGGACTCGGGCTTCGTGCAGCGCCTGATGTCGGGGAGCCGCGAGCTCTACGACGCCTGGGGTGCGCTCGACGCGGAGTGAGAGCGGGCCAGCTTCGACGCGTGACGTCGAGCGACTTCGGCTCCAGAGACACGAACCGTGAACGCACGGTCGCAACGACCGGTGAATCGGACGTTCGTCCACACCGTCGTTGCGACCACGCCTTCCGGGCGACGTGCGGTTTTCCCGGGCCGATTCGCATGGAGCGAGGTTTGCAGCGCTGCTAGCGTCCGCGGCTTCGAGGAGAGGACATGAGCAAGCGACGCGTCGTCGTGACCGGCATCGGTGTCACGACCCCCATCGGCCACGACGTCCAGTCGTCGGTCGCCGCCCTGAAGGAAGGGCGCGGCGGTATCCGTCGCATGCCCGAGTGGGACGTGATCACGGACCTGCAAGGGCGCCTCGGCGCGACCGTCGAGGGCCTCGACCTCTTCACGATCTACCCGCGCAAACAGCGCCGTACGATGGGCAAGGTCGCGCTGCTCGCGGTGCACTCCGCCGAACAAGCGGTGAAGCAGTCGGGGCTGACGGAGACGCAGCTCGCGAGCGAGCGCACCGGCGTCGCGTTCGGGAGCACCTCGGGCTCGGGCAGCGAGCAGGAGGCGTTCTCCACGCCGATCGTGCTGCACCACTCGATGCGCGGCCTCGAGTCGAACGCGTACTTCCGGTTGATGACCCACACCTGCGCGGTGAACGTCGCGCAGTTCTTCAAGGTGAAGGGGCGCATCGCCTCGACCTGCACCGCGTGCACGAGCGCCTCGCAAGGAATCGGCGCCGGCTACGAGCTGATCGCCCACGGCATCCAGGACGTGATGCTCGTCGGTGGCGCCGAAGAGATGCACTACATGAACGCGGTCACCTTCGACCTGCTGATGGCGACCTCGCACAAGTACAACGATCGCCCGGAGCTGACGCCGCGGCCGTTCGACGTCGCGCGCGACGGGCTCGTGGTCGGCGAAGGCGCGGGCGCGCTGGTGCTCGAGAGCTACGAGCACGCGATGGCGCGCGGGGCGGAGATCCTCTGCGAGCTGCACGGCTACGCGAGCAACTGCGACGGCGCGCACCTCACGTCGCCGCGCGAAGAGGGCATGAAGCGCGTGATGGAGCTCGCGCTGCAAGACGCGAAGCTCGCGCCCTCGGACGTCGACTACGTCTGCGCGCACGGCACGGGCACCGAGATCGGCGACATCGCGGAGTCGAGCGCGACCCACGCGCTCTTCGGCGGCGACGTCGCGTTCTCGAGCCTCAAGGGCTACGTGGGTCACACCCTCGGCGCGTGCGGCGCGATCGAGGCCGCGTGGTGCATCGCGATGATGCGCGGCGGTTTCCTCGCCGCGAACCGCAACTTGATCGAGGTCGACCCGCGCTGCGCGCCGCTCGACTACGTCAAGGAGCTGCGCGACGCGCGCCCGCGCTTCGTGATGAACAACAACTTCGCCTTCGGCGGGATCAACACGTCGATGGTGCTCGGGCCGGTGGGCTGAGCCCACTGGCTTCGAGGGCCGGCGCCGGCCCCGCTCGTCGGTTTCATCAAGACAGCATTCAGGAACCCTTGCCGCGCTTTCTCCGCATCTTCCTCACCGGCCTGAGCTTCGCGATCTTCTTCGGCGGGAGCATCGGGATCGGCGTCGCGCTCTTCCCGTTCTTGTTTCTCTTCGCGATCGGGAGCCCACGTCGTTACCGCGAGCGCAACACGCGCCTCGTCGGCTGGGGTTACGGGACCTTCATCTTCTGGCTCCGCCTCGTCGGCTTGATCGACACGACCAACCGCGTCGAGGTCCCGGAGTCGTTGAAGGGCCGCCCGTTCGTCGTGGTGGCGAACCACCCGACGTTGATCGACGTGATCTTCTTCCTCAACGCGATGCGGAAGCTGGGATTGACCTGCGTCGTGAAGCACGAGTGGTATCACTCGTTCGTCTTCGGGGCCGTGCTCCGCGGAACGAGCTACCTGGCGAGCCCGAGCTCGGCGGAGAGCGCGCTCGGCGGGAAGGGACTCGACCGCATGGTGGCCCACGTGAACGAGGGGCATCCGGTGATGATCTTCCCGGAAGGCACGCGCTCGGCGGCCCGCAAGCTGCGGCGCTTCCGGCGGGGCGCCTTCGAGATCGCCAAGCGCTGCGAGGTCCCGATCGTGCGCTACTTCATCGCCGTCGATCGGCCGATCCTGATGAAGGGCGTGCCCTTCTGGAAGGTGCCGGACGACAAGGCGACCTACCGCATCGAGCTGCTCGAGGTGATCGACACCAAGACCGATCCGCGGAGCGCCAGGGAGCTCACGGAGGACTCGGAGGCCGACTACGAGCAGCGCTTCAACCAATGGCTCGCGACGCGCGAGCAGCGTCACTTCGCGGGGCAGGTCGAGGAGCGCAGCGCAGAGTCGGCGGCGGCACCCTGACGCGACACACTGACGCGGCACACGCGCTTCGGTTGCGGGCCGACCCATCGATGCTGGATCCTTCGCGTGTCCGATGTCGAAGGAGCACGCGCCGAGTGACGCGAGAGGCAGCGATGAGCCGGTCGAGGTCGACGGCGCGCGCCCCTCGTTCGAGCTGCCGCTCCCGCCCGGAATGCAGCCGCTGGTCGAGCCTTCGCGCGAACGCCGCGTCGCGCCGATGGCTGCCGCGGCCTCGAGCGCGGCTTCGAGCGCGAGCAGCGTCGTGCTTCCGCCGGCGCAGACGAACGCGACGCCCGTGGACATCGGCTTCGATCCCTACGCGGTCGACGCCTCGCCGCTCGACGCCCTCCCCGGCTTGGAGCTCGAGGACGTCCCACGTCGCGCACCGTCCGTCGCGCCCGCCGCAAACGTCGCGAACGTCGCGGACGTCGGCTCCGGCGCCGCGGCCACCTCTCCTCGCGCATCGCTTCACGAACGAGCGCTCGCGTTCGTGCGTGCGCACCCACGAATCGTCGTGCTCGTGGTGCTCACGCTCCTCGCGATCGCGACGAGCTGGGATCGCACCGAGCGCTGGCCGGAGGGCATGAAGATCGACGACGAGCCGGCGCAGGAGGAGCTCGCGGAGCCGCGCGTGACCGCCTTCGAAGGGTACGAGCTGATCCCGAAGGCGACCTACCGCGTGCGCGCGCGCATCCTGAGCCGCGAGCGGTACCGCTGGGGCCGCGAGTCGGATCTCTCGTCGTACGATCTCGCGCTCGGCTGGGGCGTGATGTCCGACCAACGCGTGATCGATGCGCTCGAGATCCGCCAGGGCACGCGGCGCTACACGTACGCGTGGAGCGGGGACGAGCCCGCGCACCCGAGCGCGCTCGCGCGGCAGAGCGCGAACCACCACATCATCGCCGGATCGCCCGACGTCAACGAGGTGATCGAGGACACCCCGGTCGGTGGTGCGCTCGAGCTCGAGGGCGATCTCGTGGTGGTCGAGGCGCCGGACGGTTGGCGTTGGGCCACGTCGCTCTCGCGCATGGACGTGGGCGACGGCGCTTGCGAGATCTTCCACGTGAAGCGCGCGCGTCGGCTCTCGCGCGACGAGCTCGCGCGCTGACGTCGCGGACGTCTTCGATCAGAGCGCCTTCAGCAGCACCTTCGACTTGCGACGTCGGTCGTAGCGCTTGCGCGAGACCGGCAGGTCCTTCGGCTTCGCGGGCACGAAGCCGCGCTCGCGAAAGAAGTGTGTCGACTGCGTGGTGAGCACCACGAGCTTCTCGAGGCCCGCTTCGCGCGCGCGTTTCTCGATCGCGCTCACGAGCACCTCGCCCCGGCCCGCCTCGCGGAACTCCTCGCTCACCGCGAGGCAAGCGAGCTCGCCCGTCTTCTCGGCCGGGAACGCGTAGAGCGCGGCGCAGCCGAGCAAGAGCCCGTCGCGCTCGACCACCACGAAGCGCCCGATGTCCTCTTCGAGCAGCTCGCGCGAGCGGTGCACGAGGATGCCCGCCTCTTCGAGCGGCTCGAGGATCTTCAGGATCGATGGCACGTCGCGAAGCCGCGCGGGGCGCACGCCTTCGTAGAGCTCGCTCGTGACGAGGGTACCGATGCCGTCGCGCGTGAAGAGCTCACGCAACAGCGCACCTTGCTCGCGTCGATCGACGAGGTGCGCGCGCCGTACGCCGCCTCGCACCGCGCGCACCGCCGCTTCGAGGTGCGCGCGCGCGTCGCCCGCGTAGCGCTGCTTGCTGCGGAGGATCGCCTCCGCGCGCTCGGGCGTGAGCTCGGTGTGCAGCTTGCCGCGCCCGTCCGTGACGCCCTTTCCGCCCTCGACGAGCGAGATGAGCTTGTCTGCGCCGAGCGCGACCGCGGTCTCTGCCGCGAGCTCCGGCGTGCTCAGGTTGAAGCACTCGCCCGTCACGCTGTAGCCGAGCGGCGTGAGGATCACGACCGCGTCGTCGTCGAGGCGTTGCTTGATCGCGTCGGCGTCGATGCGCCGCACGCGGCCCGTGTAGCCGTAGTCGACTCCGTCGAGCACGCCGAAGGGCCGCGCGATGACGAAGTTCCCCGCCGCGACGCGCACGCGCGCGCCCGCCATCGACGAGCCGGGCAGCCCCATCGAGAGCAGGCGCTCGAGCTCGACGCGGTTGCTTCCGGCCGACTCCTTCGCGGCGACGAGCGCGCGCTCGTCCGTCACGCGGATGCCTTGGATCATGCGCGACGGGATCTTCCGCTCCGCGAGGCGCTTCTCGATCTGCGGACGCGAGCCCGCGACGAGCACCACGCGCACGCCGAGGCCGTGGAGCAACGCGACGTCGGCCGCGAGATCCGGCAAGCCGGGCGATCGGAAGACCTCGCCACCGAACACGATCACGACCGTGCGGCCGCGGTGCTGGCGGATGTACGGCGCGGACTGGCGAAACCAGGAGACGAAGAGAGCGTCGTCGGTCACGGGAGGATCCAGCGTTTCGTGGCGTCGAGAGCGACGCGCGAGATCGGAGAGTCGTGGCACTGGAGAAGAAGCGCGGAGGGTCGAGCGAGTCCGTGCGACTCACTCGACGCAGAATCGTCGGATCGCCTGCGCGTAGAGCTCCGTCGCGGCGTCGAGCCCCTGCCGGCTCGTGTGCTCGTTCGGTTGGTGCGCGACGTCGATCGAGCCTGCGCCGCACACGACCGTCTCCATGCCGAGCGCGGCGAAGAACGGCGCTTCGGTGCAGAACATCACCGCGCGCGACGAACGCCCGGTGAGCTCTTCGAGCGTCTGCACCAGCGTGCCTTCGCGCGGCGTGGTGTGTGGCGGCACGCCCGGCACGAGGCTCTCGAGCGCCATCGTCACCAGCTCGCCGTCGAACCGTTTCGTCAGCCGTGCGCGCAGCTCCGCGCGCGTGCCCTCGAGATCCATGCCCGGCAAGAGCCGCAGATCGAACGTGAGCCGACAGCTCGCGCAGATGCGGTTGGGGCTGTCGCCGCCCTCGATCTTGCCGAGGTTCAAGGTCGGCGAAGCCACCACGAACTCGTCGTTGCGATGAGCCGCCTGCAGCTCGGCGCGAAACGCGAGCAGCTCCGCCATCGCGACGTGCATCGCCTCCAGCGCGCTCGCGCCGAGCGACGGATCCGACGAGTGACCGCTGCGCCCACGCAGCGTGAGCTGCTCCATGAGGATCCCTTTGTGCGCGTGCACCGGCGCGAGGCCCGTCGGCTCGCCGACGATCGCGAAGCGCGCGGTCGGTCGCTTCGCGTCGAGCAGCGCGCGCGCGCCGTCCATGGTGCTCTCTTCGTCCGCCGTCGCGACGAGCACGATCGGTCGACGCAAGGTGTCGGCGCGGAAGCGCGACGCCGCGTGGAGGGCGGCCGCGAAGAAACCTTTCATGTCGGCCGAGCCGAGCCCGAAGAGCTTTCCGTCCTCGGTGCCCACGAGCTCGAAGGGATCGGTCGCCCAGCCCGACTCGTCGTAAGGCACGGTGTCGGTGTGGCCCGCGAGCACGAGCCCGTCGGGGCCGTCGCCGAGCGTCGCGACGAGGTTCGCTTTGTGGGGCGCGTTCGGCAGCGGCGAGACCTCGACGCGGAAGCCCACGTGCTCGCACCAGCCCGCGAGCCGATCGATCACGGTGCGGTTCGAACGATCGTGGCGTGGATCGGGCGAGCTCACGGAGGGCTCGGCGACGAGCGCGCGCACCAGCTCGACGGTGGAAGGCAGGGCGGTCACGGCGCGTGACGATAGCAGGCGCGGAGCACGCTTCCTTGGAGATCCTCGACGAGCGCCCATGCCGTTCAAGGCGTCGGTGGCGAGTACGTGTCGCAGGCTCGTAGGTCGCCGGTCTGGAAGCCCACGCGGAACCAACGTACGCGCTGCTCGCTCGATCCGTGGGTCCACGACTCCGGCGTGAGCCTCCCGCCCGCGCGCCGCTGGAGCGTGTCGTCGCCGATGCTCGCCGCGGCCGCGAGGCCCTCCTCGACGTCGCCGCTCTCGAGGATCTGCCGCTGCGCGTGCGCGTGGTGCGCCCACACGCCGGAGAAGCAGTCGGCCTGGAGCTCTTGGCGCACCGAGAGCGTATTGCGCTGCGGCTCGGGCAGACCGCGCTTCTGCTGCGCGAGCTGCTGCGAGATGCCGAGCACCGTCTGCAGGTGATGCCCGATCTCGTGTCCGATCACGTAGGCCTGCGCGAAGTCGCCTGGCGCGCCGAGGCGCTCGAGCTCTCCGAAGAACGCGAGGTCGAGGTAGACCTTCCGATCGGCGGGGCAATAGAACGGACCGACCGCGGAGGATTGAAAGCCGCAGGCGGAGTCGACCGACTCGCGGAAGAGCACGAGCGTGGGCGCGGGATAGGTGCCGGAGCCGTTCTGCTGGAAGTAGCGACTCCAGGTGTCTTCGGTGTCCGCGAGCACCACCGCGACGAAGTCGGCCGCGCGCTCTTCTTCGGGGCTCGCCGCGATCGTGCCGCCCGTGGCGGCGACGTCGCCGACGCTCGTGCCCGACGAGCCCGCCGCTTCGAGCAGCGCGCTCGGATCCTCGCCGAGGAGCATCATGACCACCGCGATCACGAGCACGACCACCGCGCCACCCCCGCCGAGCGCGACGCCTGCGCGACGCCCGGGACTCCCGCGGCGATCGTCGATGTTCGAGCTCCTTCGGCCGTCCTGCCAGCGCATGCCTGGGTTGTACTACGGACCGCGATCGCCGCGTGACCGCGTGGCGCGACGCGCCTTCGAACCTCAGCGTCGATGGAGCTCACCCCATGGAGCTCACCCATGGAGCTCACGAACGGAACGCACCGTCGCGTGAGTGAAGCGATGCGTGCGATCTCTCGCGCGAAGCAGCCGATGCGGCGCGCTCACCCCATCACCGTGCGCGTTCCGACTACGAACCTCGCTCACGCGTGGTAAACCCGCGCCGATGACCTCCGAGCCTCCCGGCGCCGAGCTCCCCGTCGTGGGCGCGCGCCTCATGGGCCGCTACCGACTGGACGGATTGCTCGCCCGCGGCGGCGTCGGCGCCGTGTACCGCGGCTTCGACGTCGACACCGATCGCGCGGTCGCGGTGAAGGTGCTCCCGCGCTCGCTCGATCACGGCGCCAAGCGCGAACGTTTCCTGCGCGAGGCCAAGCTCGCCGCCAGCGTCGGTCACCCACACGTCGTGAAGATCCTCGACGCCGGCTTCTACGACGCGGGGCGCCCCTTCCTCGTGATGGAGCTGCTCGAAGGCACCTCGCTGCACAAGCGCATCCAGACCTTCGGCCCGCTCCGCGTCGCGGACGCCTGCTCGCTCGCGAGCCAGCTCTGCTCCGCCGCGGAGGCCGTGCACGCGAAGGGCATCGTCCACCGCGACATCAAACCCGCGAACGTGCTCGTGATGCGTGCGCTCGGCATCACGGTGAAGCTCATCGACTTCGGCATGAGCAAGTCGCTCCTCGACGACAACCACCTCACGGAGCCGGGGCGCGTGATGGGCACTCCGAGCTACCTCGCGCCCGAGGTCTTGCTCGGGAAGCCAGCCGAGCCGCGCGCGGACATCTACGGCATCGGCGCGACGCTCTACGAGGCGCTCGTCGGAGTGCCCTGGGTCAAGACTCAGAAGCGGCTCGAGCAGACCCTGCAGGCCGTCCTCACGAAGCAGCCCGAGCCGCCGAGCGTGCTGCGCCCGAAGCTGCCGGACTACGTGGACGCGCTCGTGCTGCGATCGTGCGCGCGCGATCCGAACGAGCGCTACGCGGACGCGGCGGAGTTCAAACGCGCGGCCGACGAAGCGATGAACCGCGCGGTGCGCGACGAGATCGACGGGGCCTGAGCTGCGGTGCGGCGCGCGCGTCGGCGTACGTCGGATGCTTCACGCCTCACGTCGGCGAGACCGGCACCCACGCGAACGCGAAGCGTGTGATCTGCACGTCGGCCTTCTTCGGGCTGACCGCGATCGACTCCACGGTCGGCACGACGTCGGCGTCTTGGAACGCGCGCGTCTCCTCCGCGATCTCGGCTTCGAGCGCTTCGAGCGCCTGCTTCGCTTCGTCGACGTCCGCCTGCGCGCGCGCGACGTCGCCGCTCTGCTGCGACATGCGCCCCGCCTTGCGCACCGAGGTCGCCGCGCGGCTCGCGTGGCCTCGCGCGGTGCCGCCACCGAAGATCGCGCCGAGCACCGTGGTGCCCACGCCGAGCGCGGTGTCGAGCTGCGCGCTCCGCGCCTGCCCTTGCTCGCGTGCGAGCTTCTCTTCCGCTTTGCGCACGTCCGCGCGCGCCTTCTGGATCTTCTTCTCCCACTTCTCGCGCAGCTTCCCGAGCTCGCGATCGCGCAGCTCGCGCGCGCCTTGCCGCACCCGCGCCACGAACTGGTCGTAGCTCTCGCCGACGCCGGAGTAGAGCTTCGTGCTCGGGCAGTGTCCGATCGTCATCGGCGCGCTCTGCGCGAGGTAGGTCTTGAGCGCGCTCTGCACGGACTTGAGCCGCGCCGCGGTCAGCGCGCCGCGTGGGATCGCGAGCCAAGCCTTCGGCGCGAGCGGTTCTTCTCGGATCACGAGGTGCCGCTCGTCCACCGGGTGCGCGCCCTCCCAGAGCGCGGCGGGCGTGGCGTCGACCAGCGGCGCGAGGAGCACGCGCGGGAACCACGCGTCGATCCCGGCCTTCGCGTGCACGTAGTGGAGCTGCGTCACCGCGAGGAGCGCGGGGTGGTACGCGAACTCGCCCACCGGCTCGCCGAGGAAGAGTTCTTCGATCTCCGCGCCGAGGATCGGGCGTTCGGTCGCGCTCGGGGAGCCGACGCTCGCGCCGGTCGTCACACCCAGCGCACCTGCCGCCGCGCTCGCGCCGCCCACGACCGCGCCCTGCGACACGCTCGGCGTGACGCGCGCGTCCGCGGTGAGCTTTCGGATCTGCTCGCGCGCGAGCGGCCCGCGCAGGTACGACATCGCCCAGCGCGTGTGGAACAGCACCGGCGCTTCTTCGTGCACGTCGTTCATCAAGAACGTGCGACCCGGCAGGCCGGCGAGCGTCGCGCGCAGCGCGCCCACGTCGAGCGCCTGACCCGCGCTCTGCGCCGCGCCCGAGAGCCCGTCGAGCACACGATCGACGTCACGTTCGGTCTGCAACCGCCCGAGGAACCAGGTGCCGCAGTTCGAGAGCGCCTTGTAGTCGACGTCGATCGGGTTCTGCGTCGCGAGCACGAGCCCGAGCCCGAACGCGCGGGCTTGTTTGAGCAGCGTGAGGAAGAGCCGCTTGCTCGGCGGCTCGCGCACGGGCGGCAAGAAGCCGAAGACCTCGTCCATGTAGAGCAACGCGCGCAGCGACGTCGTGCCGGGCTGCGCGCGCATCCACGCGAGCACCTCGCCGAGCAGCAACGTCACGAAGAACATGCGCTCCGACTCGGAGAGGTGCGCGATCGAGAGCACCACGACGCGTGGCTTGCCTTCGGGTGTGTAGAGCAGACGCTGCACGTCGAGCGGCTCGCCCTCGATCCACGCCGCGAAGCCGGGGCTCGCGAGCAACGCGTTCAGCCGGAGCGCGAGCGCCTGCCGATCTTTCGCGGGGAAGAAGCTCTCCAGGTCGAGCACCCCCACGCGCGCGATCGGCGGCTCCAGGATCGCGCGCACGAGGCCCGCGAGATCGAGCGAGCGGCCTTGGCTCCACGCGTGGTGCAGCACGTTCGCGAGGTAGACGTGCTCGCGCGATTGGATGGGGTCCGCCTCGATGCCGCAGAGCGAGAGCAGCGAGCTCACCGCGGCGTCGATCTTCTCGCGCATCGTCTCCGCGTCGGCGGGCGATCCGTCGGCGGCCTTCGGCGCGTCGAGCGAGCGCACCACCGCGAGCGGTCGCCCTGCGCTGCCGCCCGGCGTGTAGATCGCGAGGTCGACCGACTCGCGCAGCTTCGCGATGCGCGCGCCGTCTTGGCCCCACGCGGCGAGCCCTTCGCGCCATTGCGTCGCCACCTCCGCCGCGCGCTCGGGCACCGTGCGTCCACGCCGCGCCGCGTCGCCCGGATCGATCCACGGCTCGAAATCCCCCGGCGAGAGCGAAGGAAACGTGAGGAGCAGGTTTCCGATGTCACCTTTGGGATCGATGCAGATCGCGGGCACTCCGTCGATCGCGGCCTCTTCGAGGAGCGAGATGCAGAGGCCCGTCTTGCCGCTGCCCGTCATGCCGACGCAGACCGCGTGGGTCGTCAGATCACGCGCGTCGTAGAGCAGCGGCGGTCCATTCGGCGCGCCCGCCGCGTCGAGGGTGCGACCGAGGTAGAAGGCACCGAGCTTCTCGAACTCCGCGGGGCTGGGCGTCGCGTTCGTCATCGCGCGCGACGATAGCGCACGTGGCGAATCGATCTCGGCGGAAGCGGGTTCGCCACGCTCACGCCGATGTCCACGCACGCGCCCGCGGGCGCTCGAGCCGCGCGCGGCCTCCCCTCCCGAGCTGCTACGCTCGCGTCATGCGCTTCGTCTCGATCTTCGCCTTCGCCCTCGCCTTCGCGAGTTGCACCTCGAGCTCCGAGGTTCGCCCCGACGCCCCCTCCGATCGCTGCGAGGGCTACGGCCCGAACGACTCCTGCATGAACGAGGACAACTTCCGCGAATGCCAGGAAGCCGCGGCGGAGTGTCCCGGCGCGGTGCTCGTGCTCGAGAGCTGCCCGCTGCAGTTCCGTTGCCCGAGCTGATGCGAGAGCCGCGTCGTCGCCGGAGCGTTCGAAAGCGATCGTCAGAATCGGAAGAGCGGCAACACGCTCGCGTGATCGTCGGTGAAGACGCGCGCGGGCACCTCGATCGGGCGCCAGCCGAAGCTCTCGAGCGCACGAACGCGCTCCGGGCTCCCGATCGCGACGTAGCGTGATGCGTCTTCGAGCACGCCGAGGTCGCGCCCACGGTCTTTCACCCACGCCTCGAGCTCGCGGGCTTCCGCCGCGCCACGAAGCGGCGGTCGCAGGTCGAGGTACCGATTGCTCACGTGGTAGACGACGAGCCCGTCGTGCCCGACGCGCGCGCGGTAGAGATCGAGCGCCTCCACCGTGAGCAGATGCAGCGGCACCGCGTCGCCGCTGAACGCGTCCACCACCAGCACGTCGTAGGGCGCGACGCCTTCGCGCTCTTCTTCCGCGAGGGTGTGCCGCGCGTCCCCTGTCACCACCCGCACCTCGCCTTCGGTGTCGAGGTAGTCGAAGTGCGCGCGCGCGAGCTCGACCACCACCGGATCGATCTCGTGGAAGCTCACGTGCTCGCCCGCTTCGAGGTGTCCCGCGATCGCGCCGACCCCGAGCCCGACCACGCCGATGCGTCGCGGACGCGACAGGATGCGCAGCGCGTCGCCGAGCGGGCTCTCCCGATGGTAGTAGCCGAGCGGCTCACGCGAGAGGTACACGTCGTCCGCCGCGCCGATCAACGCTTGGCGACCGTGCACGGTGCGGCCGCTGTCGAGGCGTCGCATGCGGTGCTCGCGCTCGATCACGTCGACCACGCGGTACACGCCGTACGGACTTCGGCGCTGCGCGAGCGCGCGCCCCACCTCGTCGCCTTGCGGCATCGCGATCGCCACGCCCGCCGCGATCGCGATCGCGGACAAGCCGATCACGGAAGCGCGCGGCGCCTTCCACGCGCGCTTCGCGATCCCGAGCGTCACGAGCAAGAGCACGATCGCGAGCGGGTACTCGTAGAGCCCGGTGAAGAAGGTCGGTGCCACCAGCGCGACGAGCGCGCTGCCGAGCCAGCCGCCGAGCGACATCGCGAGGTAGAACCACGTGAGCTGCGCAGGCTCCGGGCGCGACTCGTAGAGCTCGCCGTGCGCCGCCGTCGCGACGACGAAGAGCACCACGAGGTGCACGAGCGGCAGCCAGCTCTCCACCCCCGCGATGCGGAAGAACGCGACGAGGCCGACCAAGCTCACGTGCGGCCAGAGGCGCCGCATCCAGGTCGGGTACCAACGCGCGCGCCCGAAGACGAGCACGAAGGTCAGCAGGTAGACGACGAGCGGGAGGATCCAGACGAGCGGCGCGTTGCCGACGTCGAGCACGAAGACGTTGGTGACGCCGAGCGAGAGCGCGGACGGCCACGCCGCGACGAGCACCCAGAAGAGCAGCCGCGACGCGCTCGGTGCATGGCTGGATGCGTCGACGGTCGACGACGCGACGGCCACCGCGCTCGGGCTCGGACGCGTCGGCGCGAGCGAACGCCAGCACACCATCGCGACGCCGATCCACACGACGTAGAGCGCGGTCCACATCCAGCCTTGGAAGCGCAGCCCCGACAACGGCTCCCACACGAAGACGTAGAGCACGAGCGCGAGCAGCGAGCCCGCGTTGCTCGCCGCGTAGAGGCTCCACGGGCTCTGCCGCTCTTCGGCGTCGAGGGTCGTCGCGCGCGTCCACCACTGCTGCGCGACCACGCTGGTCGTCGAGAGCACCACGAAGGGCACGCCGTAGTGGACGACCATCGCGGAGAGCAGCGTCGCGACGTCGGGCTCGCCGGGCGGCGGCGGCACGAACGGGAAGAAGGGCAGCGGCGCGAAGAGGAGCGCGAGGTGCCAACCGCCGAGGCGCGGCGCGAGGAAGTGCGCGTAGAGGTAGCCGAGGAAGAGGCCACCCTGGAAGAACATCAGCGAGGTCGACCAGACGTGGAACGCGCTGCCGAAGCTCGGCAGCAGCAGACGCCCGACCAGCGGCTCCATCGCGAAGAGGAGCGCGGCGCCCAATCCCACGAAGAGCGGCCCCACGAAGCGCGGCGAAAGGAGACGCATCGGGCGCGGACACTACGTCACGCGCGCCCTGAAGGCGACGGGACGGAGCAACGACGGGACCGAACACGAAACGGACCGAGCTCGAAGCGGACCGAGCTCGACGAGCACGCGGTCGAAGGGACGTGCAGCTCAGCCGAACTCAATCGAGATCCGTCGACTCACTCGTCCGGATCGATGTCCGCCGCCCCGCGCCACTCCTTGAGGCGGTACTGGATCGTGCGTCGGCTGATCCCGAGCATCTCCGCCGCCCGCGCGGTCGAACCGCCGACCGCGTCGAGGGTCTTTTCGATCACCATCCGCTCGACCTCAGCCATCGTGATCCCCGGCACGAGCAGGTCGAACGCGTTCCCCCCGTCGCCCACCCGCGCCAGCTCGCGCGTCGCCGAAGGCAAGAGCTCCGCGTCGATGCGGTCGGACTCGCAGAGCACCACCGCGCGTTCGATCGCGTTCTCGAGCTCACGCACGTTTCCAGGCCACGGGTACGCCACGAGCGCCCGCAACGCAGCGTCGGTGAAGCTCTCGATTCCGCGTTTGTTCTCCTCGCGGTACTTCCGCAAGAAGTGGTGCGCGAGGGTCGGGATGTCGCTCTTTCGCGCGCGCAGCGGCGGCAGCTCGATCTGCACGACGTTGAGGCGGTAGTAGAGGTCTTCACGAAACTTCCCGTCCGCGACCATCTGCTTCAGGTCGCGGTTGCTCGCCGCCACCACGCGCACGTCGACGCGAATCGTCTCGTTGCCGCCCACACGCTCGAGCTCGCGCTCTTGGAGGAAGCGCAGCAGCTTCACCTGCGTGGCGAGGGGGATCTCGCTGACCTCGTCGAGGAAGAGCGTTCCGCCGTGTGCCTGCTCGAAGCGCCCCGCGCGACGCTTCTCCGCGCCGGTGAACGAGCCACGCTCGTGCCCGAAGAGCTCGCTCTCCAGCAAGGTCTCCGCGAGCGACGCGCAGTTCAATCGGATGAACGGAGCCTTTCCGCGCGCGGAGTTGTGATGAATCGCGGCTGCCACCAGCTCTTTTCCGGTGCCGCTCTCTCCCGTGATGAGCACCGTCGCGCGGGTCGGCGCGACCTGCCCCACCATCTTCAGCACCCGCTGCATGCTCGGGTGATCGCCGAGGATGCCACCCACCGAGAGGCGCTTCTCGACCTGCGCGCGCAAGAGCGCCGCCTCGGTCGCGAGCCGCGCCTTCTCCAGCGCGCGCGCGACGAGCGCCGAGACGCTGTTCACGTCGAGCGGCTTGGTCAGGTAGTTCTCCGCGCCGCGCTTGATCGCCTCGACCGCGGTGTCGATCGACCCGAACGCGGTCATCACCACGAACGCGATCTCGGGTCGGCGCTTCTTCCCTTCTTCGAGGAGCGCGAGGCCGTCCATGCGCGGCATCTTCAGATCGGTGAGCACGACCTCCGGCCGGAACGTCTCGAGCTTCTCGAGCGCCTCGACGCCGTCGCTCGCGGTCGCCGTCGTGTAGCCCTCGTCCTCCAGAAGCTCCGCGAGCGCCGAGCGCGCGTTGGCTTCGTCGTCGACCACGAGCACACGGCCCGGGCGGACGCTGGGGTCGTAGGCGGTCTCTTGCGTCTCGAGGTCTTCGCTCATCGTCGTCGTCTTCGTTGGTGTCTTCGCGGCGCCCGCGCTCCGCGTCCTGCGCTGCCTCAGTGTCGGCCGCCGCAGTGCCAGCCGCCGCAGTGTCAGCCGCCGAAGGCTCCGGTGACCACCGAGTCCTTGAGCACGTTCGGGCTGAGGTGCCGCTTCTCTTCGCGCGCGAGATCCTCATGCACGCGGCGCACGAGCTCGCGCAGCCGAGACTCGAGCTCGACCGCGCCGGGCGCGACCGCGATCTCGCGCATCAACGCCGCCATCGCCTCGTCGAGCTCCTTCTGCTCGCGGTGGAGCTCGTCGACGCGCGCGGCGCCGAAGCCGTCCGCCTCCGCGAGCGCAGGCACCAAGACCTGCTCCTCGTGGCGAACACGCGCGCGAAGCTCACGGTCGAGCTGCTCGGCCGCCGCCTTCGCCTCCGCGCTCACCGTGTCTCCGGCGGCCAACCGGTCGGCCATCGACTCGAGCGCATCGAGGTGCTGTCGGAGCATCGCGTGCTCCGCCAAGATCTGCTCACGCACCTCGCTGGGCTTGGGCTGCTGACTCTCCATGGTCCCCTCCGATTCGGCGTCGGTACAATCCGACCCCCTGCACGAGCGCGCATGGGTCTGGGCGATGCGTGCGCGCGGCAAGTGCTCAGCACACACCGTTCCAGCCTCGACGCGAAAGCTCCGGGGCCGCCGTGGATGTCAGCCTGTCGCGCGTCCCCCAGTCCCACACCGTCCGTGCGAGCCGACAGCGACGCACGAGGGGAAGCGCACCCCACCACGGACGCTCACGCTCTGCTCGCGCAACCGCTGCGCGACGGCGGCGTCCACACGCAAACTCGGCGCGGCTCGGTCAGCCCTTGTGCTCGGTTTGCGCGCGCACGACCAACACCGGGCACTTCGCCATGCGGGTCACGCGCTCCGCCACCGAGCCGAGCAGAACGCGCTTGAGCCCCGTGCGGCCGTGCGAGGCCACGACGATGAGATCGACGCCTTCGTCGTGCGCGAGATCCGCGAGCGCGTCGCCCGGCGCGGGATGACGAAGCGGGACGATCTTCACCCGAGACACTCGATCTCCGAACGTGTCCTGCGCGGTCTGCGTGAGCGCCTCACGGATCGAGCGCTCGATCTCCTTCGTCGCGCTCTCGAGCAGATCCGTCGGCCCCGGGATCACCGAGGGCGCAACGAAGGGCGTGGGATCGAAGACGCTCGCGAGGATCACGTCGGCGTCGAAGGTCTTCGCGTAGAACGCGGCCGTCTCGAGCGCCGCCTTGCTCGACTCCGAGAGGTCCGTACCGACGAGAATCTTCTTGGGACCGTGCATGACTCATCTCCTGGGCGGACGTGGTCCGCATGTTGCTCTGCTTCGACTCGCGCGCGCCGACTCGGGAGCGAGGTCGACGCAGCGTACTTCACCGCGCGCGGGGGACTTAGCAAGACCGGCGCCGCAAGGGAACCGCGGTCGGCCCTCTCGGTCTCGAAGACGAAGTCGAGACGGATCGAGAGCGACGACCGGAGAACACGAGAAGTCGGCGGCTGACCCCGCCGACTCGACGAAGAAGCAGGGAGCTCGACATGAAGACGTGGAACTTGATCGTGGGGATGGACTTCAGCGAGTGCGGTGAGCGCGCGTTTCGGATGGCGGCACGGCTCGCGTCGCAGCACTCCGGCGGAGCGGCCATCCACATCGCACACGCCGTCTCGGACAAGGAGATGACCCTCGGAAGCAAGGTCGAGAAGCAGGCCGACGCGATGGGCCACGCGCCGCGTGAGATCTGGGATCGCGCGGTCCGCGTGTTGGAGTCGGAGGGCATCGCGCTCGACGCGGTGCCGATCTGGCAGCACGTGCGGCTCGGCGCGCCCGCGGAGGTGATCACGCAGGTCGCCGCCGACTACGACGCGGACCTCGTCATCGTGGGCACGCACGGACGTACGGGCGTGAAGCGTCTGGTGATGGGTTCGGTCGCGGAGTCGCTCACCCGCGATGGACGCTTCCCCGTGCTCGTCGCGCACGAGAACCACCTCGGCGAGATCCCGAAGACGGTGGGCCCCGACGCGCCGCTCTCGGACGAACAGCTCGCGGCCCGCGAGTCGGCGGGCGGTGGAAGCACGCGCCCGAGCATCTACCGCTCGACGCTCATCGACGCGTGGCGCGGCCTCGGTCGCCCCACCGGCAACTTCTGATCGCCGGCTTCGACCCGTCGCACGGGTCGACGACTCTCATGAGCTCGGCCCTCGAAGCGCGAGGATCTTCTTCGTCAGGTTCGAGACGCCGAGCTCGCCGTCAGCGGGGCGTCGCGATCCGCACTTCGTCCGATGCGGTGAGCCCACCCAACACGAGCCGAGCTCCCGACGGCGTCTCCGCGGCGAGCAACGCTCCGAGTGGGGTGCCGCGCGGACCCAGAGGCAACACCAACTGCGGCTCGGGTGTCGCGCACTCACCGTCCGACGGGCGAATCCACCAGACGTCGTACCGATCGGGCCACTCCGGATTCGCCGCGGCGAGCACCAGACTCCCATCGCTCTGCAGCGCGTGACCGATCGGTGTGGTGCCCGCCCATCCGACGATCGAGGCGTCGCGGCCCCAGATGCGCATCCGTCCGCGCGAAGGTCGCACCACGTCCGGCTCGAAGTACGCGAGCTCGCACGCACCTTCGCGCGCGATGGGCTGCGGATTGTACGAGGCGGTCTGGTCGAAGCAACGACGACGGTCCGGCGATTGGGTCCGACGGACGGTCTCGCGCCGGCCTCGGTCTGGTCCCACTTGGATTCGCGACACCGCCGCGGCTAAGGTGACCGGGTGGCGTATCCGCTTCCGCTCGAGCTCACCCCGACGACGTTCGAGGAGCTCATCACCCGCCTGCCAGCGCGCGCGCGCGCCGACTTGGAGTGGTTTCCCACGGAGCTGCGTGCTCGCTTCGTCGCACCTCTGTCGCGGGCCTCGGCCGAAGAGCTTCCGACACTCGTCGACGAGTTGAGCATTCCAGCGCTGCATCTGTTCGCTCGATTGGGCCAGGCCGTGTCGACTTGGTTCGAGGATCCTTCCGTCGCATCGGTGCTGGTGCCGGAGCTGACGACGCCGAAGTCGGACCTCCGATCTAGGCTGCATCCGCGCTTGGTCGCTCATCCGCTCGTCGAAGAGGAGCTCGTCGAAGCCGACGAATGGATGCGTGCGATCGTCGCGGCGATGGTCCGAGATTTCCGCGCGGAGCTCGCGCTCGGCGTGGCGCAGACGAGCGATCCCCCGACGGACGATCAGGTGAGAGCCGCCCTCCAGGGTGAGCTCGGGTACTTTCTGCGAGGTGTCTTGCTCACCACCTCCGCGATCGAAGTGGTAGGCGGCACGGAGCCGCTGCCGCCGACGCTCGCCGTCTGGAGTCGGCTGGCGTCTCGAGAGATGCAAGCCGCCGCCAACGCGCTTCGCGCGCTCGGGTTGTCGGTGCCGACCGCCGTCGGGCCGGTCAAGCCACGGTCGCCCAACCCATTCGTGCGTGCCACCGCGCTCCCACCGGGCGTTCTCGAGCTCTTGATCGAGCAATTGCACCCCGAAGCCGTCTGGCTTTTCGGGAGCCGCGGACGTGGAACACACGCGCCAAACAGCGATTGGGATCTCCTCGTCGTCGTCCCCGACGGCACGGATCTCGAGGCTCACGAGGAGTCTTCGATCCTCCGGCGTGCTCAGGTCGAAGTCTTCCCCGTCACTAGGTCGGAGTTCGATCGGGCGCGCTTCAGCATCGGAACCCTCTCCCACGTCGCGACCACGCAGGGATACCCGATCTATGGGCGGTGATTTCGTCGATCCCGTCCGAGTTACCGCACTTCTCGACGACGCCGAGGACGATCTCCGCATGGCGGAGTTCGGCGCGAGGACGGGCAACCGTCATGCGGCATTCCACCTCCAGCAGGCTGCGGAGAAGCTCGTCCGCGCGGTTCGGCTCACGACGGGCCTCGACTCCACCAAACAACACGATATCCAACGTCTGCTCGAAGGTGATGGCGCGTTCGCGCGGCTTCCGATCGATCATCCGCTCTACTCGGAGCTGGAGTCCTTCGACGTGCTGACGCAGTACGCGACTACCTACCGCTACCCGACGCCAACCGGAAAGCGAAAGCCGGGCCCCGACGCGGCGGAGATCGAAGCGTTCGTGGTGCGCATACGAAGCGTCATCGTGCGCGCACGCGCGCTGGCTTGAGCGCATCGCTGCTCACGAGCTCGGCCCTCGAAGCGCGAGGATCTTCTTCGTCAGCTTCGAGACGCCCAGCTCGCCCGCTTCGATCGACTCGCGGGAGACCGCGCGCACGTTCTCGTTCTCTTCGCCCTTGGCGCCGGTCGCGCCGTAGACGCGTACGGTCAGGCGTCGGTGGGAGAGCACGTGTTGGAGCTCGCCGCGCAGCGCGCCGAGGCGGGCGCGCAGACCAAGCGCCTTCAGCGCGCGCGTTGCCGCCGCTTCGGGGCCTTCGCGATCGACGTTTTCGGCATTGATCTCGTCGACGTCGTCGAAGAGCCCGGATTGAACGGGCGCGTGCTCGACCATCGGTACCGACCACAGACCGCCGAAGAGCTCGTCCTCACCGCGCACGAGCCAGACGCGCTCGTCGTTCTTCGGCCCCGTGGTCGCCACCACCGCGGCGAGGCTCACGGGCTTCGGCGCGGCCTTCTTGCGCGGTACCGGCAGGCGCTCCGCGTCGGCCCGCCCGCGACACTCGTCCGCGATCGGGCAGACGTCGCAGCGTGGCGCGCGCGGGGTGCAGACCGTCGCGCCGAGCTCCATCAGCGCCTGGTTGAGGTCGCCCGGTCGCGGCCCCTGCACGAGGCGCTCGGCCTCCACCCAGAGGCGCTGCTCGGCGGTCGCGACGCCGAGCGCGGTCTCGATGCGATGCACGCGACAGAGCACACGCGCGACGTTGCCGTCCACGATCGGCTCCGCGCGATCGAACGCGATGCTGCCGATCGCGCCCGCGGTGTATCTGCCGACGCCCGGCAGCGCGAGACGCGCGTCGCGATCTTCGGGGACCTCGCCGCGGTGGCGCGCCACGACCTCTTTGACGCCGCGATGAAGCAGCCGCGCGCGTCGGTAGTAGCCGAGCCCGCTCCACGCGCCGAGCACCTCGTCCTCGCTCGCGTCGGCGAGCGCGTTCGGAGTCGGGAAACGCTCGAGGAAACGGGTCCAGTACGGGATCACGGTGTCGACGCGCGTCTGCTGGAGCATGATCTCGCTCACCCAGATCGCGTAGGGATCGCGGCTCTTGCGCCACGGCAGGTCGCGCTTGTGGGCGTCGTACCAAACGAGCAGCGCGTCGCGGATCGTCATGCGCGGCGGACCGTGGTGCGGAGCGGTGCACGCGGCAAGCGTCGATCCCCCGTCCGCCGTTCCGCACGCCGATTCCGCACGCCGATTCCGCACGCCGATTCCGCACGCCGATTCCGTTCGACCGAGCACGGGGGAGCCGAGAAGACGGCCTCCGCGCGCAATCGCCTCTCGTCACGAGCAAGCTGGCTCAACGACAGGGCAGACGCCCGGTCGTCGTCGACAGCGTGCAGGAGCACTCGCCGACGCATTGGTAGCGCGTCACGAGGCCGCCGCAGGCCGCGGAGCGATACGAGTAGAGAAAGTCGTCACTGCACGCGAACCCTTCTCGGCACGTGCAGTCTGGCGCGCTCGAGCTCGGCGCGCGGGTCGACGCCCCATCGCAGTCGAAGTCGAAGACGCTCGCGGGTGCGTCCGGAGGGGTCCCGCCCAAACAGACGATACAGACTCCCCCACGCCCGGCCGCGTTGCAGCCGCCGTTGCACGGACACGGATGCGAGAGCGGGCAGTAGCCGACGTCGAAGAACCGCGTCTGCCCCGGGAACGCGCGGCCTTCGTCGTCGCGGCAGTCGTCCTTCGGGAACCCACCCGTGCACCTCGCGCCACTCGGAGAGTGACCGTCATTGTCGGCGTCCTCGCTCGGCTCGGCGCGCGTGATGCGGTTGCAGTCGTTGTCGAGTCGATCGCAGATCTCGACCGCGCCGGGGTAGCTCTGGGCATCGTCGTCGGCGCAGTCGGCGCCCGCGCTCGGATCGCGTGAGGTGTGTCCGGTGGGACAGGCGCCGCAGATCACCATCGTCGGATCGCTCGCGGGGGCGTACGTGTCGCCGTCGGCGTCGCGCCAGCAGGTCGTGCGCACGCCTTCGTCGGAGCGACCGTCGCAGTCGTCGTCGTCGCCGTTGCAGACCTCGTCGGACGGCGCGATCAACCCGCCGCCGCAGATCGACCACTGTCCGCTTCCACCGCAGGTCTGCGTGCCGAGCCGGCAGTTGCCGATGTCGTCGAGCGCGGGGTCGAAGCCACACGGGCGCGAGGTGTCGACGCCGAGCGTGCAATCGCACGTCACGCCTTCGTCGATGCGGCCGTCGCAGTCTTGGTCGTAGTCGTCGCAGACCTCGGTGCCGCCGGGATTGCGGAGGTTCGCGGGTGGGCTCGCCAGCGGATCGTCCTCGCAGTCGCCGCCGCGCGCGACGTACCCAGCCGGCTGCGAGCACTCCTGCACCGTCATGTCGTCGACGCCGTAGTTGTCGCCGTCGACGTCGCGGTAGAAGGTGATCAGCACGCCTTCGTCGACGGATCCGTCGCAGTCGTCGTCGCGCCCGTTGCACACCTCGGGCGCAGTCGGGTGCACGTTGGGCGCGTTGTCGTTGCAGTCGCCTCCGCAGACGTCGCCATTGCAGCACGCATCATCTTCGTAACCGTCTCCGTCCGCGTCGCGATCTCCGAAGGTCGCCGGGTCGCAGTCCTCGTCGACGGAGTCGAGGTCGCAAACCTCGCGGTTGCCGGGGAACACGTTGCGATCGTCATCGTCGCAGTCGTTGCCGCCACACGCGGCCGACGGTCGTCCGTCGCCATCGGCGTCGACGCAGTCCGCGCACTCGTCGGTGTCCTCGTCGCAGCCGGCGTCGCACGGCGCGACCCCGGCCACGCACGCGCCGCTCACGCAGGTCTCGACGCCGTTGCAGAACAGACCGTCGTCGCAGCTCATCGCGCACTCGCCGGCCGTCGCGTCGGCGGGCGCGTCGACCGTCGCGTCGAGCGGGACCTCGTCGTCGTCACCGCACGCACCGATGCACCCCAGGACCACCAGGGTCGCCCAGATCCCCCACCCTCGCGTCATGCGCAAATCGTACGTCGAGCGCGTCGTCGAGCGGAAGGGCGACCAAGCAGCCCCACGGTCGGAGGCACTCGTGAACGAAGCCACCCGTGAAGTCGGCGACTGACCCCGCCGACCCGGTAGATGGCTTCGTTCGTCGAACACACGTTCGACAGCTCGCGGTCGAGCGCGCACACGCTCGTCGACACCGCGCTCACACCTTCACGGACACTCCCAATCGATCGTGTAGCTCTCGACCACTGGCGTGATGCCCGACTCGCCGCGCAAGATCGTGGTCAAGCGCAGGTACCGGCGCGGCGTGACTCCCGCCATCGAGAGCGCGAGCGCGAGGTTCGCAGGGGACACGTCCGCGCCGATCGTCGCGACCGTGGTCGAGGGTGCTGCCGAGAGGCCCGCTGCCGTGTCTGCGGTGCGAACCACGAACTGCACCTCCGCGCCCATCGGCACGGTGACGTCGTAACGCAGCGCCGTCCACGACGGGTTGTCGCAGATGCCGTCGATCACCTCGTCGTACACACCCGTCGCGATCACGGAGCGGCGCACGCCGCCCGTGAAGTCCGAGTAGGTGTAGACGCGGTTCGTGCCGGGGTACGTCTGCACCACGCCGGTCGCCGGATCGATCCGGAGCAGGCTGTTGCTCGCCGCGAGCGAGGTCGACCAGATGATGCCGCGCGAGTCCGCGCCGATGCCGGCCGGCTCGGTGTTGCCAGGCGGCATCGTGATCGTGGTGATCTGCGCCATCGGGATGACGCCGTTCGGAACGAAGTCCGAGGCGTCCCAGTAGTGCAGGCGGTACGGGTTGAAGTACGTCGCCGTCCAGATGCGTCCGCTGGGGTCCACGGTGACGCCGCGGCCCGAGGTGGTGCCGAGGCGAGGCGTCGCGCTCCACGCGCCGGTCGCGGGGTCGTAAGCGAACGTGTCTTGGCAGCCCCAACCCGAGAACCACACCCGACCGTTGCCGTCCGCGGTGATGCCGTACGCGTCGTTGCAGCCGCGGATCCCGCTCGGGAAGTTGATCGTGTTGAACGTCGGTGACGCCGACGTGGTGTCGAACCAACCGCTCTGACTTCCGCTGAGCACGCCGACGAAGAGGCGCCCGTTCGGCAGCACGACCGCGCCGTACGGGTTGAGCGGCACCGTGAACGACTGCAGGACCGCGCCGGTGTCCGGATCGAGCTTGTAGAAGACGCGGTTGTTGTAGCCGCCGACCCAGGGGTAGCCCTCGGGATGCGCCGCGTCGCCCGCGTCGATCGCGAGCGCGCGGAGCACCGCGTTGACCGGCCCGACGCTCGCCGTCCAGAGGATGCATTCGTCGGTGTTCCACGGCATCGGGGTCGCGTTCGACGAGGTGTCGATCACCCCGTTCCCGTTGCGATCGATGCAGTCCGCGCGGCTACCCGCGATCTTCGCGACCGTGCCCTGCATGTTGAAGCCGCGGTTGGCGACGTACGCGTCGCCACGTCCGTCGACCGCGACCCGGCTCGGCATGTTGCAGTTGTTGTCCCAGCAGCACGCGCCACGGCACTCGCCCGAAGGCAGACCCACGAGGTAGCGCCCGACCTCCGTCGCCGTGCGCGCGTCCCAACGCGAGAGCGTGCTCTCGGCGGTGTTGGGGACCCAGAGGTAGTCCGCGTCCTCCGCCGGCATCGTGTCGACGATCAAGCCGCCGGCGCCGGGGTCGTAGCTCGTCCCCGAGCCGCTGCCGTTGGTGCCGAAACCACCCGACCCCGTCGTGGTGGTCGACGTCCGCGTGCAACGACCCATCGAACAGGTGCTGCCCGCGATGCACACGCTGCCGCACGCGCCGCAGTTGTTGCGATCGTTGGCGAGCGAGGTCTCGCAGCCGTCGCTGCCCACGGTGCCGAGGTCGCGGTTGCAGTCGCCGTTGAGGCCGCTGCAGAAGTAGTTGCAGCCACCGCCGAGGCACGCGCCGACCGCGTTGGCGGGGCTCCCGCAGCTCGTGCCGCAGCCGCCGCAGTTCGAGGGATCGATCGCGGTGTTCACGCACGCCGCGCCGCACGCGACCGTCGGATCCGCGCAGCTCAACACGCACGATCCACCCGAACAGATCTCGCCGGCGTCGCACGTCACGCCGCAGCCGCCGCAGTTTGCGCGATCCGTGCTCGTGTTCACGCACGCGCCCGCGCAGTTCTGGGTGGGCGCCGCGCAGCTCAGCACGCACGAGCCGGCGGAGCAGACGCGGCCGCTCGCGCAGGCGATGCCGCAGCCACCGCAATTCATCCGATCGCTCGAGGTGTTCACGCACGCGCCGCCGCAGTCCTGCGTGGGCTCCGCGCAGCTCAACACACACGCGCCGCCCGAGCAGATCTCGCCGGGATCACACGCCATCCCGCAGCCACCGCAGTGGTTGCGGTCGGAGCTGGTGCTCACGCACGAGGTCCCGCAGAGCGTCGGCGTCGCGCCGCCGCACGAGAGCTGACACGAGCCGGCCGAACAGACCTGCCCCGCGCCGCACGCGATCCCGCATCCACCGCAGTGGTTGCGATCGTTGCGCGTGTCGACGCAGGCGCTGCCACACAAGGTCGACGTGGTGCCGCCGCACGAGAGTCCGCAGATGCCACCCGAGCAGACCTCGCCCGCCGCGCACGTGTTGCCGCAGCCGCCGCAGTGGTTGCGATCGATGTCCGTGTCGATGCACGAGCTGCCGCAGAGCGTCGGGGTGTCGCCGCCGCACGAGAGGCCGCACGTGCCGCCCGAGCAGACCTCGCCCGCCGCGCACGCCACGCCACAGCCGCCGCAGTTCGCGCGGCTCGACTGCGTGTCGACGCACGCGGTGCCGCAGAGCGTCGGCGTGGCGCCGCCACACTCGAGGCCGCAGGTGCCGCCCGAGCAGACCTCACCCGCTGCGCACGCGACGCCGCAGCCACCGCAGTTGTCCGCGTCGGTGCCGAGGTCCACACACGCGTCGCCGCAGAGCGTGGGCGTAGCGCCGCCGCACGAGAGCGCGCACGTGCCGTCCGAGCAGACCTCGCCCGGATCGCACGCGTCGTCGCAGGCGCCGCAGTGGTTGCGGTCCGTGTCGGTGTCGACGCACGCGAGCCCGCAGAGGGTCGGGGTCTCGCCGCCGCACGAGAGCTGACACGTGCCGCCCGAGCAGACCTGACCGCCAGAGCAGTTGTTGCCGCACGCGCCGCAGTGATTGCGGTCGGTTCCGAGGCTCACGCACGCGTCGCCGCAGAGCGTGGGCGACGCGCCGCCGCACGAAAGGCCGCACGTTCCACCAGAGCAGACCTCGCCGGGATCGCACGCCACCCCACAACCTCCACAGTTGTTGCGGTCGGTTCCGAGGTTGACGCACGAGTCGCCACAGAGCTGGGGCGTCGCGCCACCGCACGAGAGCGCGCACGTGCCGCCCGAGCAGACCTCGCCCGGGTCGCACGCCACACCACAACCGCCGCAGTGGAAGCGGCTCGTGGTCGTGTCCACACACGCGTCACCGCAGAGCGTCGGCGTCGCGCCACCGCACGAGAGCTGGCACGCGCCGCCCGAGCAGACCTGTCCGGGCCCACACGCCATGTCGCAGCCACCGCAGTGGAAGCGGCTCGTGGTCGTGTCCACGCACGCGTCGCCGCAGAGCGTCGGCGTCGCGCCACCGCACGAGAGCTGGCACGTGCTGCCGGAGCAGACCTCGCCCGCGTCGCACGGCATGTCGCATCCGCCGCAGTGCTGACGGCTCGACGTGGTGTCCACACACGCGCTGCCACAGAGCACCGGGGTCGTGCCACCGCACGAGAGCCCACACGTGCCGCCAGAGCAGACCTCACCGGGGTTGCATGCGACGCCGCATCCACCGCAGTGGTTGCGGTCGGTGCCGACGTCGACACAGGAGCTGCCGCAGAGCGTCGGCGTCGCACCACCGCACGACAAGCCGCACGTACCGCCCGAGCAGACCTCACCCGGGTCGCACGCCGCGTCGCATCCACCGCAATGCTGGCCGCTCGAGCGTGTGTCGACGCACGCGCTGCCACAGAGCGTCGGCGTCGCGCCTCCGCACGAGAGACCACACGTGCCTCCCGAGCAGACCTCGCCGGGCGAGCACGCGATGTCGCAGCCACCGCAGTGATTTCGATCGGTGTCGGTGTCGATGCACGAGCTGCCGCAGAGCGTCGGGGTCTCGCCTCCGCACGCGAGGCCACAAGCACCTCCCGAACAGACCTCCCCGGGATCGCACGCCGCATCACACGCGCCGCAGTGCCGACGGTTGCTCATCGCGTCGACGCACTCGTCACCGCAGAGCGTCGGAGTCGCGCCACCGCACGACAGGCCACAGGTACCACCCGAGCAGACTTCGCCGGAGTCGCACTCGTTGCCGCAGCCGCCGCAGTGCAGACGATCTACGTCCGTGTCCACACAAGACGCGCCGCAGATCGTCGGTGTGTCGCCGCCGCAGTCGAGCGCGCACGTCCCGCTGGAGCAGACCTCGCCCGGGTCACAGGCGATCCCACACCCGCCGCAGTTCGTGCGGTCGACGGTGAGGTCGCGGCAGGAGCCGTCGCAGTCGGTGAGCGTCGAGGCGCACGAGGTCGTGCACGCACCCTCACTGCAGACCGTGCCCTCCGCGCACTCGACACCGCAGCCTCCACAGTTCGCGCGGTCGGTCTGCAGATCGCGGCACGTACCCTCACATTCGGTGGTGCCGGCGCCGCAGCTCGTCGCGCACGCGCCCGCGCTGCACACCTCGCCCGCCGGACAGGCCATCCCACAGCCGCCGCAATGCTCGACCGAGACGAGCGGATCGACGCAGGTGCCTCCGCAGTCGATCTGGCCGCTGATGCAGTCCAGTCGACAGGTGCCCTCGTCGCAGAGCTCGTCCGCCGAGCAGGTGACGCCACAGCCACCGCAGTTCGTCACGTCCGAGGTCGGCGTGACGCAGCGACCGTCACACTCGATCTCGTACGGAGCGCAGAACTCGCTGCCGATGATCGGATCGCCCGCGCACCCCGCCACCGGGATGCCCGCCACGAGAAGCCACGCCCACGCCCACCGTTTGACCACGCGCCACCTCACGAGTCCGGGGTTGCATCCCGATGGCCCGAGGGGTTTTCCCGACTCGCGCCCCGAGCATCCACGCAGAGGCTAGACCAGATTTCATCCATAGCGTAGCTTCACACTGTCAGCATAAGCACTACAGCCTCTTCGCAATCGGACAGCCTTGATGAAATCTTCCCGGTGGTTGGCGAGGAAACGGTCGGGCCGCGAAGCGCGGAGCCGGCGAAACGCGTGGCGGTCGGAGGTGGGTTCATGGCGCGTGGGTGGGTGATCTCGGCGGTCGTGCTCGCAGCCCTCTCCGGCTCCGCGCACGCCCAAACGCACGCGTTTCGGCTCGAGCTGGGCGGCTCGACCCACGTGGCCGACCAGAACGATCGGTTCGGGTTCGGTGGCGGCGGCGGGCTGGGCTACGAGCTGCGCCTCCTCGACCACCTCGGCGTCGAGGCCCGCTACGACACGTACTTCTGGCCCGTCCCGGACGCCCCCGAGTACAGCGACGGCTTCGGTGCGTTCC
Organism: uncultured Sandaracinus sp.; assembly: GCA_937982655.1. Taxonomy (GTDB): domain Bacteria; phylum Myxococcota_A; class Polyangia; order Polyangiales; family Houyiibacteriaceae; genus JACKEH01. Next base: position 4,287 of record CALJLK010000575.1, on the reverse strand, counting down.
ACGGCATCGGGCTCGGGGTACGCGGCCATCTGCTCGGCGACCACGACACGATCGACCTCTGGGCGGGTGCCTACGGTCAGCTCGTGATCACCGGGGGCGAGGTCCGCGCAGGCGTGCAGATCGGTGTCGGCGCCGACTACCGCTTCACTCCGAGCTGGGCGCTCGGCGTCTTCGTCCGCTTCGACCACGCGTTCCAGCCCGACGCGAACGTGCTCGGGCCCGGCAACGGCACCTTTCTCTCGTTCGGCCTCGCGGGCACCTATCGGCCGGGCGGCGACCGTGGTGAGGACACGACCGACACCGACGGTGACGGAGTGCCCGACGCACGGGACCGTTGTGTGAACGAGCCCGAGGATCTCGACGGGGTCCAAGACGAGGACGGCTGCCCAGAAACCGATGCGGATTCGGACGGCTTCTTGGACGAGAACGACGAATGCCCGATCGAGGCGGAGGACATGGACGGCGACCGCGACCACGACGGTTGCCCCGAGCAAGCCGGCGATCAGGACGGAGACGGTATCGGTGACCTCGAGGACCGTTGCCCGCGGGAGGCCGAGGATCGTGATGGCTTCGAGGACGAGGACGGCTGCATCGACCCCGACAACGACGGCGACGGGATCCTCGACGCGGCGGACGCCTGTCCGAACGAGGCCGAGGTGGTGAACGGGGTGGACGACGGTGACGGTTGCCCCGACACCACGGCGGCGGAGCGTGAGATCGACGAGCTCTCGTTGCGCATCTTCTTCGGGAACGATCGCGCCGACCTCGCGGGCGAGTCGCGACAGGTCATCGTGCAGATCGCGCGGGTGCTGGTGCAGCACCCGGAGTTCCGTCGCATTCGGATCGACGGGCATGCCGATCAGAACGGCGACGTCGCGTACAACGAGCGGTTGAGCGCGCAGCGCGCCGAGACGGTGCGGGCGCGGCTCGTCGAGCTCGGCGTGGCCGCGGATCGCCTCGTGGTCATGGCACACGGCGAGGCGATGCCGGCGTCCGACGAGACGCAATCGCGCCGCGTGGAGTTCCACGTGGTGGAGCGCGCCGCTCCCTGAGCGCTCGGCGAGATCGCGCGTCGGAGGCCCGTCGTGGGACCCCGACGCGCTCGCTGCTTCTTCACTCGCCCGGACGCGGCTGCGCGAGTACCTCGTCGAGCACGTCGTTCAGCTCGTCCTCGCGCAGCTCGCCCACGTAGCTCCACGCGACGCGGCCCGCGCGATCGATCACCACCGTGGTCGGCAACATCTCGACCCGATACGACTGCGCGATCTCCTGCGTCGCGAGCGCTTGCGGATACGTCATGCCGAGGCGGTTCGCGAAGGGCAGCGAGCGCGCGTCCATCGCGAGACCGACGAGGCGCGCGCCGCGTTCGCGCTGCAATCGATCGTGAGCGCGGGCGAGCACCGGGGCTTCCGCGCGGCAGGGTGGGCACCACGAGGCCCAGAAGTTCAGAACGACGACGTCGCCGCGTGACGCCGCGAGATCGAGCTCGCCGCCGCCGCGAAGCGCGACTTGGAAGAGCGGCGCGGGCTCCCCTTCGGGCATCGCGCGACGCGAGCCGAAGGTGCCGAGCAGGAAGACGACGCCCGCGCCGACGAGCGCCCACGGGAGCAGCGCGCGGATCCAGGCGCGCAGGCCGGAGGACGAGGTCGACGTCGTCGTGGAGGATGACGTCGAGGAAGCCGAGCTCGACGAGTCCGACGCGGAGGACGAAGGGGCACGAGAGGATTCGGACGAGTCGGGCACGCTGAGGTTCCGTACGAGTCGAGGGGGCCGTCGTTACCGAAGGCGTTTTGGCGGGAGGCTCCGCTGGGCGGGGGACTAGGCCCAGTGCAGGGGTCTTCTCGAAAGATCCCCGAAGCAAGCATTCGGAGTGAGCGCAGAGAGGGGCCGCGTCGAGAGCGACCACTCCACGATCGTCCCGGCGAGCCCTCGGGTGTAGCATGCGCTCGCAGGGACCGAACGTCGGTTGCCGCGGAGGGCGCCGAAGGGCTATGCCCCTGCGCGGCGGGCGGCTCTCGGGTCGAACCGCACCGGAGGATCGAGAGTGCGACACCCCCACCGAACGAGCCTCGCGACTTCCTTCGCGCTCGCCCTCCTCGGGACGATGGCGCTCGGCGCGATGCGAGCGCCGAGCGTGATGGCGCAGAGCGAGCGTGAGCAGCTCCAGATGGCGCGCGAGGCGATGGAGCGTGGGCAAGACGCCTACCTCGCCGAGCGCTGGGACGAAGCCGCGGCGGCCTTCCTCGAGGCCTACCGCGCGCGGCCCTTCTCCGCGTTCCTCTACAACGCAGGCATCGCGTACGAGCGCGCGCCCAACGTGCCCGAGGCGATCCGCTTCTACGAGCGCTACGTGGAGGCCGAGCCCGATGCCAGCGACGTCGACGAGGTGCGCGCGCGCATCGAACGACTGCGCGCGACGTTGCCTTCGGAGACGCCGACGGGTGAGACGCCCACCGGAGAAACGCCCACCGGCGAGACGCCGACCGGAGAAACACCCACCGGCGAGACACCCACGGGCGAGACGCCGACCGGCGAGACGCCCGCGACTCCCACGACGCCTCCACCGCCCGCCGAGCCGCCGCCGCCGATGAAGTCGCTGCTCTCGGTCGAGACCAACCCGTCCGACGCGCGCATCACCGTGCGGCGCGACGGCGCGGTGGTCGCGAGCGGGCCCTCGCCCTTCGCGGAGAACCTCGACGAGGGCGACTACGAGGTCAGCGTCGAGCATCCGGACTACCAGACGATCGCGCGCCCGATGCGCATCCGCGCGGGCAAGGTCTACGTCGCGATCCTGGAGATGAGCCAAGGCGAGTTCCTCGGCTTCCTGCGTGTGGTCAGCGATCCGCCGGGCGCGCGTGTCTTCCTCGACGATCGCGAGGCGGGCTCGGTCGGCGAGACGCCGTACCAAAACCCGGTCACGAGCGGCACGCACCGCGTCTGGATCGAGCGCCCCGGCTACGCGCCGCTCGAGCGCGAGATCGAGGTCGGCATCGGCGACGACGTGCGCGAAGAGTTCGCGCTCGAGCGCGTGACCTTCGGCCGCGTGCGGGTCGTCGCGAACGTGCCAGGCGCGATGGTCTCGGTCGACGGCGTCGAGGTCGGTCGCGTGCCGTACGAGGGCGATCACCCGGCCGGTCCGCACCGGATCACCGTCAGCCACGACGGCATGAAGGACTACGAAGAGACGGTCGACCTGCAGCGCGGTCAGCTCACGCCGATGCGCGTGCGCTTGCGGCCGGCGGTCTCGCGCAGCGGCGCCTGGGCCACCCTGACGCTCGGCGTGCTCACGGCGGGCGGCGGCGCGGCGCTGGCCGTGCTCGCCGATCGCACGCGCAGCGACCTCGATCGCGATCGACGCGCGGGCATCTTGAGCGACGGCGACTCGCGCATCACGCGCGGCAAGATCCTCTCGATCGCCGCCGACGCCGCGTTCGGCTTCGCGGGTCTGCTCGGCATCCTCTCCATCTACTACTTCGTGCGCGATCCGCTGCCGGACTCGGAGGGCACCACCCTCGAGCCGCGCGACTGGACCTTCGTGCCGACCCTCGATCTGCGTCACCGCGCCGGCGGCGCCGAGCTGCGCTGGAGCTTCTGAGATGCGCGCACTCTCCTTCTTCACGTTGCTCCTCACGATCGGCGTCTCGATCACCGGGTGCCGCCTCGCGCCCTTCGACGAGCTCGCCGACGACGCGCCCGTCGTCACGCTCACGCCGGGCGCAGGTTATCCGCAGGGCGGCTACGGCCAGGTGCTGATCGCGTACGAAGGTCAGCTCGACGGCGCCGACATGGCGCGCGTCGCGGTCAGCGCAGGACCCGGCACACCCTACGCGGTGCACGACGCTTGGTCGGCCGGCACGCTCGGCGACTTCGATCGCCGCTTCAAGGGCTGCGACGACATCGCGACCGACATGCCCGACTGCGATCCCGGCGCGGGCGCGGCGCTCGCGCATCTCCCGCAGTGGATGGGTCGTCGCGACTGTTTGATGTACAGCGCGGTCAACGTCGGCGTCGGCACCTCGCCTGGCGAAGGTCAGCTCCGCGCGAAGTGCGAGGGCATGCCCGGCACCTTCGCGCTCTCGCGCGTCGAAGGCGTCGACTACGGGATGGCGCTCGCGACGATGCCGGCCGGCTCCGTGCTCGGTCCCGCGCTCGTCGGGGCGCCGCGCGCGGAGAGCGTGGGCGCGATCCACCGTCTGCCGCCGGATGCGATCGCGACGGTGGCGATCCCGCTGCCCGAGCTCGGGCTCTCGGCGGGTGCTCGCCTCGGCACGCGCCTCGCGACCGGAC
>CALJLK010000574.1 GCA_937982655.1 uncultured Sandaracinus sp. | reverse complement strand
AGCGAGATCCGCGGCGAGGGCCGCGGATACCCGGAACGAACTTGCGGGCAGGGGTACTAGCGAGGACGGTGCTACCCTCGCTTCGTGCGCCTTCGCCTCTTCTCGTTCGCGCTGCTGACCTGGCTCGCGTGTGGTGTGCTCGGATGCGGTGACGACGACGGTCCGCCCGACGACGCGGGCGTCGATTCCGGGGAAGACGCGGGGGAGGACGCGGGCGTCGACGCGGGTGGGGTCGACGGCGGGCCCACGCTGATCGTTCGACCCGAGGAGCGCGAGGCGTGCGCGGATCGCGATCCGCTCAGGCGCCCGTACTTCGGCGATCTGCACGTCCACACCCGCTACAGCTTCGACGCCGCGAGCTACGACGTGCGCACCGGCCCCGACGACGCGTACCGCTTCGCGAAGGGCGAGCCGATCGGCCTGCCGCCCTACGACGCCGAAGGCAACCCGACCCGAACGCTGCGGCTCGCGCGCCCACTCGACTTCGCGGCCGTGACCGACCACGCGGAGCTCATCGCGGCCACGAGCCTCTGCACCGATCCGAGCTCGCCCGGCTACGACTCGCGCACGTGTCGCTCCTACCGCGGCGGCGACGCGACCAACGGCGACTTCGGCGAGTTCTTCTTCTCGATCGGCATCGCGAATCCGCGGCCGCCCTCGCTCTGCACGGGCATGCCCGAGCTCTGCAACGCCGAGCTCGCCGACGTGTGGGGCGACACCATCGACGCCGCCGAGCGCCACGACGACCGAAGCAGCGCGTGCGGGTTCTCGACGTTCATCGGCTACGAGTGGACGGGCGCGGACGGCGGCGGCGGACGCAACCTGCACCGCAACGTGATCTTCGGATCGTCGACCGTGCTCGCGCGGCCGGTGAGCTACGTGGACGCGAACCACGCGGAGCGATTGTGGGATGCGCTCGAGAGCCTCTGCCTCGACAGCGACTCTGCGTGCGACGTGCTCGCGATCCCACACAACGGCAACATCAGCCTCGGGCGCATGTTCCTGCCGCTCTTCGAGGACGGAGAGCCCTACGACGCGGCGTTCGCGACGCGGCGCGCGAGCCTCGAGCCGCTGGTCGAGATCTACCAGCACAAGGGCGCGAGCGAGTGTGTGCCGCGCGGGGGTCCGCTCGCGAGCGAAGAGGACGAGCTCTGCGGCTTCGAGCAGTTCTACGAGGAGCTCTGCGAGGATCCGACCGACGACGGACGCGCGACGGGCTGCACGCCGAGCTGCATCGCGACGGGCGGAATGGGCTCGAGCTTCCTCAACGCGTGCGTGTCGCCGAGCGACTTCTTGCGCGGCGCGCTGCGCACCGGGCTCGCGGAGTGGGCGCGCACCGGGGCGAACCCGTTCGAGGTCGGTGTGATCGCGAGCACCGACACCCACGCGTCGATCGCGGGCGCGGTGGACGAGCGCGAGATCGAGGTCGCCGGCGTGCGGCAGAGCGCGTGGATCGGGCACACCGGGACCGCGGACGACGATCCGGCGGAGCGGCTTCGTCCGGATGGCGACACCATCGACGTCTCGGTGCGGACGGCGTCGCCCGGTGGGCTCGCGGTGGTCTACGCGGAGGAGAACTCGCGGCCCGCGCTCTTCGCCGCGCTGAGGCGGCGCGAGACGTACGGGACGAGCGGCACGCGCCCGGTCGTGCGTTTCTTCGGCGGATGGGACTACGACGCGGACCTCTGCGAGGCGACGGACCTCGTCGCGCAGGGGTACGCGGGCGGCGTTCCGATGGGCGGCACCCTCGGGCCGCGCGGCGAGGCGACGGCGCCGGTGTTCGTGCTCAGCGCGTTGCGCGACGCGCTCTCCGAGCCGCTGCAGCGCATTCAGATCGTGAAAGGTTGGTTCGATCCGACCACGGGAGAGACGGAAGAGCTGGTCTTCGACGTCGGTGGCAATCCCGACAACGGCGCCGCCGTCGACCTCGACACCTGTGAAACGTCCGTACCGGCCGAAGGTCGCTTCGACACCCTCTGCGACGTCTGGACCGATCCGGACTTCGAGGCCGACGAGCCGGCCTTCTACTACGCACGTGTGGTGGAGAACCCGAGCTGCCGCTGGAGCCACCGCCTGTGCCTGGAGACGGCGGTCGACTGCGCGAGCGAGCCGCCCGCGTCCGAGCTCTTCCGGAGCTGCTGCACCGACGACCTCGAGCGCACGGTACAGGAGCGCGCGTGGACGAGCCCGATCTGGTACTTGCCGCCGCGTTGATTCGCACCGAGTGACGGAGACTGACGGAGACGGCGTCCGTGACGGAGACGGTGTCCGTGACGGAGATGGCGTCCGTGACGGAGACGGCGTCCGTGACGGAGACGGCGTCCGCGACGGAGACGGCGTCCGTGACGGAGACGGCGTCCGTCAGCGGGCGCGGCGGCGGCGCGCGAGGTCGAAGAGCGCGAGGAGGGGGAGCCACGCCGCGCGGGGATCCGCGGTGGTCGAACAGCCGCAGCCGCCCTTGGTCACGGTCGGGCGCATCACGCCGCCCGCGTCGGTTCCCACGCCCGCGTCCGGGAGCGGCATGCTGGCGTCGGGGCCGGAGATCCCCGCGTCGACGGGGGGCGGACCGGCGTCCGGCATCTCGGCGGTGACCGACGTCGTGGTCACCCGGATCTGGAGTTGATTGTCGGGCGGACCGCCCTGACCTCCGTCGGAGAACCAAGCGACACCTTCGCGCACCAAATTGAAGAATTGCGGGTAGTCGCCGAGCGCATTCGGCGCACGAACCGAAAAGACGAAGCGGCCCGTCGCGCCGGGCGGGACCTCACGATCGATCGTCGCAGCGCGGTTGTTCGCGATCCAATCGCTGGCCGCGATCGCGCTCGCTCCGTCGCGCGGCTCGGTGGTGCCGAGGAAGACCTCGCCGGGTCGCCAGGTGGCCGCGCCCGCGTTGCGCATCTCGAGGTAGCCCTCTTGCTCCGCGTTGCCCGCCAGCTCGAAGGGATCGCGCGCGAGCGGGAAGCTCTGCGCGACGTACTGCGCGGCCCAGTCGGGTGGCGAGCCGTTGCGGATGTCGTCGAGGCGCGCGTGGAGGTGGTCGCCGGGGCACGCGGTGCTGGCGCCCGGATGATCGCGGTGGCCGAGCACCGTCGTCGCGTTCGGCGTGATGCCGTAGAGGCGGCCGAGCTCGGCGACCACGCGCGCCGCGCCGTCGACCATCACGTCGGGCGGCACGTTCGGCGGCAGCGAGCTGCAGCTCGAGGTGTGGAAGCAACCCATGAACGAGACGCCGATGTTGTTCGTGTTGTTGTTCGCGACGTGGGTGCCGAGGAAGTCGAGCTCGCGGCCCTCCCACACGCGTCCGTCGAGCGAGACGAGGAAGTGGTAGCCGACGTCGCACCAGCCGTTGGAGTCCATGTGGTAGTTCTGGATGCTCCGCAGGATGCTCGTCGGATCGCCCATCGCGGCGGTGACCGTGTGGTGGATCGCCATGCGCGTCTTGGTGGTGTTGCGGTCGGTGCAGCGCGTCGCACGGGCGCTCCACGCGCTGCGAGGCTGGACACCGAACGCGACGAGCTCGGGACGGAGCGGGCTGGCGACCGATCCGACCTCGGGCTCGGTGATCTCGGGCGCCACCTGCGGAACGGGCACCACGGCGGACCACGTGAGGTGCAGGACCGCGTCGCCCTCGGAGACCGGCAAGCGCAGCTCCGCGCGCTCCGCGACGTCCGCGAGATCGACCGTTGCGACCGCGAGGCGGCCTTCACGCCAGGTGACGTTCAGGGGCTGCCACGGGCCATAGGTGCCTTCGGCGTCGCGACCGCGGGCCTCGAAGCGCGGCATCGCGCGCTCGTCGGCGTCGAGGGTGACGAGCAGGCCGACGCGGGTCGCGCCGTCGGGGGCGTCGAGCGCGGGCGCGCGGAGCCAGCCCGTCGCTTCGAGGAACTGCCCGCGCAGGGCGGGCGCGTCGAAGTGGGCCTCGGGGATCGCGTCCGGATCGGTCGGCTGGAGCGCGGGGCGGCCGGGCTCCGCGCAGGCGGCCACGAGCAGCAAGAGCGCCGCGGCGCGAACGACGTGAGTGGTGCGGACGGGGGACGGCGTCGCCGACGAGGACGGAGGCATCGCCGGGGCGGGTGCACTCGGTGTGCCCGAGTCGAGATGTCGGCGGCTGACCCCGCCGACCCGATCAAGAAGGTGCTTCACGTCGGGATCCTCGCGCGGATCGAGCGTCCGCGGGAAGGGGTGCGCACCGGACACCGCACTCGGGCGCCCATGGGGTGGCACGAGTGTGTGGAGATTGGGCGTCTGGAGACCGACCCGACACGTCTCGGGGTCTGGAGAACCCCGAGGCTGACGTGGCCGCGGCGCGCGTGTTATGAGCGGCCGCCGACGAGAAGTCGGCGGCTGACCCCGCCGACTCGGACAACCAGTCGGTGGCCGATTACGAAGGCTCGTGGGTGGGGCCCCCTCGGGGGTTTCACGCCCCGACGGGGAGGGTCTGGCGACAGCCCCTCGAGAATGAAGGGATCTCCTCGCATGAACGTGCTCGTCACCGGCGGCGCCGGCTTCATCGGTGCCAACTTTCTCCGCCTGCTCGTGCCGCGGCACCCGGAGCACCGCTTCATCAACCTCGACGCGCTGACGTACGCCGCGAACCCGAAGAGCCTCGCGCCGATCGAGAACGCCGCGAACTACGCGTTCGAGCGGGTCGACATCACGGACGCGGACGCCGTGGAGGCGTGCTTCGAGAAGCACCAGCCCGAGCTCGTCGTGCACTTCGCGGCGGAGAGCCACGTCGACCGCAGCATCCTCGGGCCCAAGGCGTTCTTGCGCACCAACGTCGAGGGCACCTTCAACCTCCTCGAGTCGTGCCGGAAGCGCTGGAAGAAAGGCGAAGGCCTCTTCCACCACGTGAGCACCGACGAGGTCTACGGCTCGCTCGGCGAGACCGGCTTCTTCACCGAGGAGACGCGCTACGACCCGTCGAGCCCCTACAGCTCGAGCAAGGCGGCGAGCGATCACCTCGTGCGCGCGTGGCACCGCACGTACGGGATGCCGGTGAAGATCACCAATTGCAGCAACAACTACGGACCGCTGCAATTCCCGGAGAAGCTCATCCCGCTCATGATTTTGAACCTGGTGGATCGGAAGCCGCTTCCCATCTACGGCAAGGGCGTCAACGTGCGCGATTGGCTGTACGTGACGGATCACTGCGAGGCGATCTGGACGGTGATCCAGAAGGGTGCGGTCGGTGAGACCTACAACGTCGGCGGCCACAACGAGAAGAAGAACATCGAGGTCGTCGACGCGTTGATTCGGCTGGTGGCCGAGGAGACGGGCGCGACGGTGGACGAGCTCGAGGCGCTGAAGACGTACGTCACGGATCGGCCGGGGCACGACCTCCGCTACGCGATCGACGCGAGCAAGATCGAACGCGAGTGTGGCTGGACGCCGAAGGAGACCTTCGAGACCGGCATGCGCGCGACCGTGAAGTGGTACCTGGAGAACACCGAGTGGGTGCGCGACGTGCGGAGCGGCGCGTACCGCGAGTGGATCGAGAAGAACTACGGGACGCGCTGAGCTCACGGACCGCTCAGCGAGGCACGCGCTGCTGCGGCCCGTGCGAGCAACATGAACGAACGACGTGGCCGAACGACCCGTTACGGCACGAGACTCGACCGACCAACAGAGGACTCCGGAATGATCGAGAAGGGCATCATCCTCGCGGGCGGCTCCGGCACGCGCCTGCACCCGCTGACGAAGTCGGTGAGCAAGCAGCTCATGCCGATCTACGACAAGCCGATGGTCTACTACCCGCTGAGCACCCTGATGCTCGCGGGGGTGCGCCACGTGCTCGTGATCAACACGCCGCACGAGTCGGCGCTCTTCCAGAACCTGCTCGGTGACGGCTCGCAGTGGGGCATGCGCATCGAGTACGCCGTGCAGCCGAGCCCGGACGGGCTCGCGCAGGCGTTCCTGATCGGCGAGCAGTTCATCGGCGGCGATCCCTGCGCGCTCGTGCTCGGCGACAACATCTTCTACGGGCACGGTCTGCAGGGGCTGCTCGTGGACGCGGCCGCGCACGACGAAGGCGCGACGGTCTTCGGCTACTACGTGAAGGACGCGAGCGCGTACGGTGTGGCGGAGTTCGACTCCACCGGGCGCGTGATCGGCCTCGAAGAGAAGCCGAAGCAGCCGAAGTCGCACTACGCGGTCGCGGGGCTCTACTTCTACGACGCGCAGGTGGTCGAGCTCGCGAAGTCGCTGAAGCCGTCGGCGCGCGGGGAGCTGGAGATCACGGATCTGAACCGGCTCTACCTCGAGAAGCAGCAGCTTCGGCTCGAGAAGCTCGGGCGCGGCGTGGCCTGGCTCGACACCGGAAACCCGGAGGCGCTGCTCGAAGCGGCACACTTCATTCAGACCGTGCAGATGCGCCAGGGTCTGATGGTGAGCTGCCCGGAAGAGATCGCGTTCCGCAAGGGCTGGATCGACGTACCGACGCTGCGCAAGAGCGGTGAGGCGCTCTCGAAGACGAGCTACGGCCGCTACCTGCTCGACCTCGCGGACGGAAAGCTCGACTGATGGAGGTCGTAGCGCTCGACGTCCCGGACGTGCTGCTGATCCGACCGAAGGTCTTCGGCGATCACCGCGGCTACTTCCTCGAGACCTTCCACGAGGAGCGGTACCGATCGCACGGGATCCCCGCGCGCGGCGAGTCCGCTCGCTTCGTGCAGGACAACGTGAGCCGCTCCGCGAAGGGCATCTTGCGCGGGCTGCACCTGCAGCACCCGTACGCGCAGGGGAAGCTCGTGCAGTGCACGGAAGGCGCGGTCTTCGACGTCGCGGTGGACGTGCGGGTCGGCTCGCCGACCTTCGGGCGCTGGGTCGGGGCCGAGCTCTCGGCAGAGAACCACCACCAGCTCTGGATCCCGCCCGGGTTCGCGCACGGATTCGTGGTGCTGAGCGACGACGCGACCTTCGCGTACAAGTGCACCGAGCTCTACCACCCCGAGACGGAGATCTCCGTGCTCTGGAACGATCCGGAGATCGGGGTGAAGTGGCCGTTCGAGGGAGAGCCGAAGCTCTCCGCGAAGGACGCGGGCGCCGCGCGGTTGTCGGCCATCGATCCGGCACGGCTGCCCAAGTACACGGTTTGATTCGCGTTCGACTGGAGGGCTGTCATCAGCCCTCTCACGGGGCACGAGGCCCCGATCCTCGACTCCGGAGACGACGATGAAGCTCTTCGTGGTGGCGCCGAGCGGGATGCTCGGTCGGGCGTGGATGGAGCTCCTGCAGGAGCGTGGTTTGCCGCACCTCTCGGGCGGTCGACCTTCGCTCGACATCCTCGATCCATCGTCGGTGGAGGCGGGTATCCCGAGCGACGTCGACGTGATCGTCAACTGCAGCGCGTGGACCGACGTCGACGGCGCGGAGACCTACGAAGCCGACGCGACGCGCGTGAACGGGCTCGGGGTGCGCATCTTGGCCGAACGCGCGAAGCGGATCGGCGCGGTGCTCGTGCACTACGGCACCGACTACGTCTTCGACGGCAACGGCACCGCGCCCTACCCGGTCGACGCGCCGCTCGCGCCGCTGAACGCCTACGGGCGCAGCAAGGCCGCAGGCGAGCTCGCGCTCCACGAGAGCGGCTGCGCGCACCTCTACCTGCGCACGAGCTGGCTCTACGCGCCGTGGGGAAAGAACTTCGTGCTCACGATCGCGAAGCTCGCGAAGGATCGGCCGTCGCTGCGCGTGGTCGACGACCAGCGCGGCCGCCCGACGAGCGCGGAGCACCTCGCGCGCACGACCCTCGCGCTGCTGGAGAAGGGCGCGCGCGGTTTCCTGCATGCGACCGATGGCGGCGAGTGCACCTGGCACGAGCTCGCGGCCCACGTCGCGGCGCGCGTGAATCCGAGCTGCGTGGTGGAGCCCTGCTCGAGCGACGAGTACCCGCGCCCCGCGAAGCGCCCGGCGTACAGCGTGCTCGACCTCGGCCCCACCGAGGCGCTCATCGGCCCGATGGGCGACTGGCGCGTGCACGTGGACCACGTGCTGGAGCGCGCGGGCGCGATCGGAGCCTGAGAGCGGAGCCGCGCTCAGCCCGCGGGGTCGGCGTAGATCGCGTCCACGTCGAGCACGGCCTCGATCGACGCGAGCATCACGCGCTCGCCAGGCCCGTGCTCGCGGAACGTCCACACGTCGCCTTCGCGTCGGAAGACCTCGATGCGCGGCTCGTCTTGCGCCACGAGCACGTACTCGCGCAGCGACTCGAGGCGCCGGTAGTGGCGAAACTTCTCGCCGCGGTCGCTCTGTTCGGTGGTGGGGGAGAGCACCTCGACGATCACGATGGGGTTCGTGAGGGCTTGGGGATCGTCGGACGCGAAACGCGCTCGGCCGCAAACGACCGAGACGTCTGGGTACGTCGAGCGATTGGTGGCCTCGATGCGGACGCGCCCGTCGGACGGCACGACGTTGCAGGGTCGTCCCTCGAGCGCGCGCGCCAACGCGGTCATGACGCGGCCCGCGAGGCGCGCATGCTCGTAGGACCCACCCGCCATCGCGAACACCAGCCCGTCGATGAACTCGTGCTTCTGCTCCGAGGACGTCTCGAAGGCCAGATACTCCGCGTACGAGAGTTTGGCGGCGGGCTCACCCATGAGGGCTTCAGGGTACCGAGTCGATGGGGGAGCGTCCATGCGGGCGCAGCGGGCAGCCGTGACTCGGTGCCATGCGCGAACGGGGAGACGCTGACGTGCAGCAGCAAGGGTGGGACGCCGTGGGGCAGGACCACATCCACCCTCGCGCGCGAACGCTCGACCACGGCCCGCGCCGCGATAACGTGCGCGCGCCGTGAACCTCCTCCCGCCGCGCGCGCCCACGCCGAGCGCGCTCGCCGTCTTCGTGCTGGTGCTGCTGCTCGCGGCGCTGGACGTGGTCGCGCGTTGGGAGCCGAACACCTGGATCAACCGCGACGGGCGCTTCTACACGAACGTGAACGCGACCCTCGTGGAGTCCGCGTCGTTCGAGCAGAGCGAGTTCTGCGCGAGCTGGTACGACGGCGAACAAGGTTGGAACCGCAACCTCGACGCGAGCTGGAGCAACGTCGCGCTCGGGCGCGAGGGGCGCCGTTATCCGAAGCATCCGGTGCTGCTGCCGCTGCTCTCCACCCCGCTCTTCTGGGCGTTCGGGGTCTTCGGCAACTTGCTCTTCAACCTGCTCGCGTTCGCGCTCGCGGGGGTGTTCGCGTTCGAGCTCGCGCGCCGCTACGCGCCGCCGCTGCCCTCCGCGCTCGCGGCCACCGCGTTCCTGCTCGCGACGGGCATCCGCGACTACGCCTACGACTACCACGTCGACGTCTTGCTGCTCGCGCTCTTCCTCGCGGGCGTCGTCGCGCTCGGACGCGGACGCGGCGCGCTCGGCGGCGTGCTCCTCGCGGCGTGCGTGACGTTGAAGCCGACCGTGCTGCTCTGGGTGCCTGCGCTCGCGCTCTTCGTGGAGCCGCGGGTGCGTCGCACGGCCGTCGTGACGCTCGACGCGCGAGCCACACCGAACGCCGCGCGAGCGGTGGATGCGTCGCACGACACCACACGAACGCACGACGGCACGCGAGCGAACGACACCGCACCGACGCGCGACGCAGCATCCGCGGCAACGCCCGGTCTCGAACGCACGCGCACGAAGGTGCTGCTCCGCGCCGTGCTCGGTGGCGCGGTCGTGCTCGCGCTCTTCGCGCTCGCGAACACGATCTTCTTCGGGCGTCCTTGGTGGGCCGGGTACAACCGCGTGCTCGTGGTGGTCGCGGGCGAGGCGCAGGTCGCCGACGTGTCCGGCTCGTTCGACGTCGCGTGGGATCGTGGGCTCTCGGATCTGTGGAGCGGACCGCACGGCATCCGCGATCGGCTCACGCTCGCGCTGTACTCGTTGCCTGCGCTCGCGCTGCTCTGGCGTCGCCCGCGCCTGGTGGTCGCCGCGCTCTACGCGATCGTCACCGGCGTCGTGCTCTTCGCGCGCTACCGCTGGTACGCGGATCGTTTCCTCTGGCCCGCGTTCGCGCTCGTCGTCCCCGCGCTCGCGGTGCTGATCGCCCACGCGCCTCGGCTCGTGACCTTCGTGCGATCGCGCGCTCGGATCGGAGCGAGCCCCGCGCTCGGGGTCGGGCTCGCGTGCGCGATGCTCGTGACCGCGACCTTGCCCGGCGGCGGTCCGATCGAACATCGCCTACCCGACGACGCGTGGACGCTCGGCGCCGAAGCGCTCGCGCGCGGGGAGCTCACGATGACGGGCCCGCACGCGATCGAGCTCGACGGGCGACTCGTGCCGCGTCAGGCGCCGCTCGCCACGATCGTCGCGGCGCCCTTCGCGAAGGCCGGCGGTCGCCACGGTCTGCTGCTGTTGCACGCGCTGCTCGCGGGCGTGCTCGGGGCCGCGTTGATGCGCATCGCGCAGCGGAGCCACCGCGGCGCGTCGATCGCCGCCGTGCTGCCGGTCGCGATCCTCTTCGCGTTTCCCGGGGTCGCGGCGCGCGTGATGTCCGGCGGCCCGGAGCTGCTCGCGGCCGCGCTCGGCTTCGGCGCGATCGCGCTCGTGCCCGAGCCGGTCGGCTCGCGGAGCTCGGGCGTGCTCGCGGGTGTGCTCGCGAGCGTGGGCACGCTCGTCGCCGGTGCGCTCTGGCCCTTCGCGATCGTGGCGCTCGGGCTGGCGCGCGGTCGGCGCGTGTGGGTCGGGCTCGGGATCGCGCTGGGCGTGGGGATCGTCTTGCTCGCGCACGTCGCGATCGCGGGTCCGAGCGCGCCGCACGTGCCGGGGCTCGAGCCGCTGCCGCGCACGCTCTCCGGCGCGCCGCTCGCGCTCCTCGTCGCCGCGCTGCTCGGCGCGCCCTTCGCGCGGCCGCGCACGTTGGGGATCGCGCTCGCGGTCGCGCTCGGCGCGCTCTCTCCCGGCGCGCCGCTCGATCTCGTCTGGCTCGCCGCGCTCTCGCTCGCGGCCGCGCCGCTCGTGCTCGCGACCGCGCGTGTGCTCGCGATGCCGCGCTTCTGGTCGCGTCGCGCGCGGGTGTTTGGCGTGGTCGCGCTGGCGCTCGCGCTCTTCGCGGTCGGCGCGGTGCCCCGCGTCGCCGCGTGGAGTGAGCCGCTTCGCTTCGCGAGCTACCGCGGGCTGCGCGCGGCCAAGGTGAAGCTCGGCGACGCACCGTGCGACTTCTTGAACTGGCAGCACATGGCGTGGGAGTGCTCGACCAAGGATCAGGGCGTGCTCGGGATGGTGGGGCTGCCCGTGACGCTGCCGGTGAACGTGGGCGGCGCGCCGCGCGAGCTGCTCCGCATTCCGAACCAAGGGCCGTGGAAGCGTGCGGTCACGTGGCGCGCGTTGCCCGCGAGCTCGACCCTCGTGGTGCGTTGGGCGGTGCCGGACGAGGTGATCGCGCACGGCGCGGTGCTGGTGGTGCGGGTGGGCGAGCGCGACGCGGAGTCGCCGGTCGAGCGTCGTTTGGAGCTGCCGAGCCCGCCGGATGGGCGCGTGCACGTGGAGCGGATCGATACCAGCGCGCTCGTGGGGCGCGTGGTGGACGTGACGCTGGAGCTCGAAGGCAGGGGCGCGACGGTGGCGGTGGACGGCGGCTTCGAGTGACGTCTTTCGATGCCGCGTGCTACCTCGCGCGGGTGTCGAGACAGATCCGAGAAGCCGCGCACGAGACGGGCGGTCGTGTGCTCGAGATGCACGCGGCGACGCCGAAGCTCAACGCCTGGTACTACGACAAGCTGCGTGAGCACGTGACGGGTGACGTGCTCGAGCTCGGCGCGGGGATCGGCAACATCTCGAAGCTGCTCGCGGCCGACGCGCGCACGCTGCTCGCGACGGAAGTCGAAGAGAGCCACCTCGCGAAGCTGCGCGCCGAGCTGGCGGGAAGGCCGAACGTGGAGGTCGCGCGCTACGACCTCGAAGAGCCACCGCCGGACACGATCGCGACGCGACGCTTCGACACCGTGCTCTCGATGAACGTGCTCGAGCACGTGAAGGACGACGTGCGCGCGGTGCGGGAGCTCGCGCGGCTGCTGCGTCCGGGCGGCTGGATGCTGACCTACGTGCCGGCGCTGCCGCTCGCGTACGGGCCGATGGACGCCGCGCTCGGTCATCACCGCCGCTACACGACGAAGAGCTTCGCGGCGTTGATGCGGAACGCGAACCTGCACGTCGAGCGCTGCGAGTACATGAACGTGCTCGGGCTCGCGGGGTGGCTCGTGAGCAACAAGCTCCTGCGCCGCGACACGCCCGATCCCTCGCAGGTCGGGCTCTTCGAGAAGCTCGTGCCGCTGGTGCGCCTCGAAGATCGCGTGAAGGTTCCGTTCGGGCTCGGCCTGATCTGCCACGCGCACAAGCGCTGAGCGACGGACACGACGATCTTCGGCGTGGACTCGAACGACCGCGACGATCGACGTCCGCTCAGGCCGAGTCGACCACGCGACCCGCGTCGAGAGTCACGATGCGCGACGCGAGGCGCTCGGCGTCCTCGCGGTGATGGGTGACCAGCACCATGGGCACGCGGGTCTCTTCGTGGAGCGCGCGCACGACGTCGCCGAGCTCGGCGCGGAGCGCGCGATCGAGCGCGGAGAAAGGCTCGTCGAGGAGCAGCAGCTTCGGCTCGGCCGCGAAGGCGCGCGCGAGGGCGACCCGCTGCGCTTCGCCCCCGGAGAGCGTGTCGGGGCGGCGGTCGGCGAGCGGCGCGGCGTGGGTGCGCGTGAGCCAGGTGTCGGCGAGCTCGCGGCGGCGCGCTCGATCGCGGACCGCGTACGCGACGTTCTGTCGGACGCTGAGGTGCGGGAAGAGCGCGAGCGATTGGAAGACGAAGCCGACCTCGCGTCGGTGCGGTGGCACGAAGATCCGATCGCGCGCGTCGAAGACCACGCGCGCTCCGATCGCCACGTGACCTTCGCTCGGGCGGGTGAGACCCGCGATCGTCTCGAGGAGCGTTGTCTTGCCCGCGCCCGACGCGCCCATCACCGCGCACAGACCGGCGTCGAGCGTGAGGTCGACGTCGAGACGCGGCGCCCCGCGGCCGTCGACGCGCGCGCGCACGCGCAGGAACGCGCGGGTCTCTCCCGTCGCACCTGGTTCGCGCTCACCCGACTCACGCGCGTCGCGCTCGCCACGCGCGCCCGCATCGCGCGCGCCACGCTCACCACGCGCGCCCGCATCGCGCGCGCCACGCTCCTCGCGACCACGCTCACGGCGCTCACCAGGCATGCGGTCTCCGGCGCGCGAGCTTCGTGCCGAGGTAGAGCGCGGCGACGCCGAGCGCGGTCATCGTCGCCGCGAGGCCGGCCGCTTCGGAATCGCGTCCGGCTTGCACGGCGTCGTAGATCGCAAGCGCTCCGGTGCGCGTGAGGCCGGGGATGTTGCCCGCGACCATGAGCGTGACGCCGAAGTCGCCGAGCGCGCGCGCGAAGCCGAGGGTGAGCCCCGCGAGCACGCCGTTGCGGCTGAGCGGGAGCACGATCGTGAAGAAGACGCGGAGCGGCGAGGCCCCGAGCGTCGCGGCCGCCGCGGGCAAGCGCGGGTCGACGTCTTCCATCGCGGCGCGCGCGGACTTCACGACGAAGGGGAGCGCGGTGAGGCAAGCCGCGATCACCGCGGCCGTGCGCGTGAAGGCGAGCGGTGCGCCGGTGATCGACTCGTACGCACGACCGATCGCGCCCTCGCGTCCGATCGCGACGAGCAGGTAGTAGCCGAGCACGGTGGGCGGCAGGACCATCGGCGCGGTGAGCAGCGCGTCGAGGAGATCGCGACCGACGAACCGCACGCGCGCCATGAGCCCCGCGAGCGCGACGCCGAGGGTGCCCGCGACGAGCGTCGCGACGAGCGCGATCTGAAACGAGAGCGCGAGCGGCTCGGAGCTCATCGCGGCCCCGCGCGCGTCTCGGTGGCGTGGCCCATCGCCCTCCCCGTCTCTGTCTCTGTCTCTGTCTCTGTCTCTGTCTCTGTCTCTGTCTCTGTCTCT
>CALJLK010000573.1 GCA_937982655.1 uncultured Sandaracinus sp. | reverse complement strand
GTGCCGGCGCTCGCGCGAGCCCTCGGCGCGAGCTGGGGAAGCGAACGAACGGAGGGCGGGCTCGTGGCGGCCGCCGCCTTGGGCCTCGCGCTCTATGGGGTCGGCAACCTTCAGGACCGCACCGGCGCCGGCCCTGTCCTGCGTGGGCTCGGAATCCTCACGTGGCTCATGGCGGCCGGCTACGTCGGCTACGCGATCGCGCGCTGATCGCTCACTCCACCGTCGAGTCCACCACCACGATCGGCGTGTCGTCGTGGGCCGAGATCTGAGGGTACTGCGTGTACCAAGATCCGCCGGTGTTGTCCGTGATGATCGAGCGCTCGATCCGAACGTCGCCCGTGTGGTTGTTGGACACGAAGAAGATCGCGCTTCCGTGTTGGACGACCTCGTTGTGTTGGATCCTCGAGCCACAGATCGAGAGCGTCATCTCGTTGCCGTCGTTGTAGATCGCGCCTCCGCTGCCGCCGCCCGGGGTGCCCGGCATCGCGGGGTTTCCACCGCGTCCGATCGCCTCGTTGTGCGAAAGGACGCTGTTCAAGATCGTCCACGAGACGCCGATGCTGCCGATGCCACCACCGTTCGCGCCGACGTTGCCGAAGCCCTCGTCACCGCCGAAGGTGCTGTTCACCACGTACACCGGCAGCCCCTCGTACTGGCTCGTGACGCGCACGGCGGCGCCCGCGACGTCTTGTCCGACGTCTGCGATGCGGTTGTTGAAGAAACGTGAATTGACGATCTTGAAGCGTCCGCCTCGAACCCAGATCGCGCCGCCTGCGTAATACTCTTCTTCGCTCGCGGCGTTGCCGTCGACGAAAGTCAGATTCTGCACCGTCAATCGTGGATGATCCTGGTTGTCACAACGCGGCGTCGTCCAGACTTGCGCCATGTCGCAGGTGTTCATGTAGAGGATGCGCGTGGTGTTGCCGCCGCTCAGGGTCACGAGACCACCGCCGTCGATCACGATTTCGGGGCCGGTGTCGTTGAAGACTTTGGCCGGACGATCGAGGGTGATCGTCACCGGGTCGGGGCCGCAGTCGAAGGTGATGATGCCGCCCTGCGCGACCGCGTCGATGAACGCGTCGGCGGTGCAGCTCTCGGGGGTGCCGGTGCCCACCACGCGGTCGGGGCTCGAGGTGTCCTCGGGGCCGGCCTCCGCGGGGATCGTGCAATCCCCGTCGGGGTTGCCCGCGGGAGGCCCGTCCTCGGGGTTCGTCAGCGGGTTGCTCGCGTCGACGCCCGGACCCGCGTCGCGTGGAGTCGGGGGTCCTCCGGCGTCGCGTCGGGTCTCGGTTCCTCCGTCGGTGTCGGGATCTCCGCCACCTCCACCACACCCGAGCGACCAGCCCGACACGATCCCCAACACCGCGATCCCGAGCAGCTTCCGCATTCCGAGCCTCCGTCGGCCCAAGGTACCGCGAGCGGCTCGAAACGACTCACGAAGACTGATCACTCCCGACGACGACCGGGCGACCACTCGGTCACGCGATCGGTGCGCGTCTCCATGAAGCGCGCGAGGCGATGGAAGTCGCTGCCGGGCTTGATGTAGCGGACGGTGGCCAACATCGTCTTGGGATCCATCAGCTCGTGGAAGGGCACGTAGTGCAGATCGAGCTGCCCCTTCACGCTGACCATGTGCCCGTCGAGGTTCTCTTCGACGAGCGCGCGGTACGCGCCGATGCCGAGCTGGCTGCCGAGCATCACGTCGAACGCGTTCGGCGGAGCGGAGCGCGCCTCGTAGCCGAGCGCGACGCCGGTGAGCTTCTTCCGCTGCTTGGTGCGGCGCTCGTAGATCGCGGCGCAGGTGTGCGCGACCATCTGCCCGAAGCTCAGCTTGCCGTGCGCGACGTTGCCGTGCTGATCGCGCGGCGCCTCCGCGAGCAGATCGGGCGGCAAGAGCTCCACGAGCCCCTCCGCGAGCACGATCGTCCCGTAGTGTTTGCCGCGCTTCTCGCGGTAGATGATCAGATCGACGATCTGCTCCGCGAGCGCCTCGAGGCTCAGGAAGCGCCCCTCGTCCGTCTCCTCCATCAGGTCGACGCCGATGTCCTCCGGCGCGACCACGAGGTTCGCTTCGCCCGCGATGCCGACCGCGTACGAGAGCCAGCCGCTCTTGCGGCCCATCGTCTCGACGATGAAGTACGAGCTCGTGGCGATCGCGTCCGCGCGGAAGTTCTGCAGGCCCTTCGTCATCACGTCGGCCGCGGTGAAGAAGCCGAACGTGAAGTCGATGCCGTAGTAGTCGTTGTCGATCGTCTTGGGCACGTGCACGAGGCGCACGCGCCGCGCCTCTTCGGGCAGCCGCTTCTGCCACTCGTAGAGGAAGCTCGCGGTGGTCAGCGTGCCGTCGCCGCCGATGCTGATGAGCGCGTCGATCTCGAGATCGACGAGCGCGTTGTACACGTTGCGGAGCTTCGCGGACTTCTTCGGATCGTCGAGATCCTCGGGCGACGTGCAGCCGCGGCCGGGGTTCGCGCGTGCGGTGCCGATGAGCACGCCGCGGCTGTTGCGCAGGCCGGAGAAATCGCGCGGCTCGAAGATGCGGTAGTGCTCGTCCGGCAGCAGGCGCCGCGTGACCGGGTGGTAGTCCTGCAGGTTCGAGTAGCCGTGGAAGAAGCCGACCACCTCGCGGCCGTCCTCGACGAACGAGCTCGCGGCGGCGGCGATGACGGCGTTGGCGCCGGGCGCGGGTCCGCCGGAGAAAACGAGGCCCACACGCTGCACGTCTCGGAGCTTCGCGGTCATGGTCGGCGGAGCGTACCGCGTTTCGAGGTCGGATCCAGGCGTAACCCACACGTGAGTCACGCATCGGCAACACGACCGACACGAAACCCCACGAACCGCTCCGCCGCCCAAAACCCTCGTGATTCCGCGGGTTGGCAAAAAGGGTGGATCCTTTCGCGACCTCGTCGGAGGGCGCGCCGGGACCTCGTCGGCTGCGATCGCCGTGCGAACGTGCGAGCCTCCGAGGCTCCGTGGACGAATTCCTCGCCATCGTCTTCTCGTTTCCGACCGGCGTGTACACGGGGCTCGCGATCGCCTCGATGCTCTACTGGCTCATCAGCTTGATGGGCTTGGTCGACGGGGACCTCGGCCTGGACGGGACCGACGGGGCGGTCGAAGCCGCGGGCGCGAAGATCGACGGGGCGGCCGAAGGGGCGATCGAAGCGGGAGCCGAAAGCGCGCTCGAAGCGGCGGGGGCGAAGGTCGACGGAGCCGCCGAGGCCGCGGGGGCGAAGGTCGACGGCGCGAGCGGCGCGCTCTCCGCCATCGCGTCGATCCTGAACGCGCTTCGGCTGCGCAACGCGCCGCTCACCATCACGCTCACGCTGCTCTGGCTCTTCGCGTGGGCGGCTGCGTTCCTCGGCACGCGCTACCTCGCGCCGCTGCTTCCGGGTTTGCCGGGCGAGCTCCTCGTGCTCTTCGGCGCGCTCGTGCCCGCGATCCCGCTGACCTCGCTCGCCACGCGCCCGCTCTCGGGCGTGTTCGCGAAGAACGTCGGGCGCAGCAAACGCGACCTGCTCGGGCACACCGCCCGCGTGCGCATCGCGGCGGACGTCGGAGAGCGCGCGCAGGTGCGCGTGCGCATCGGCGGCGACGATCTCCTGCTGCGCGTGCGCGCCGACTCCGCGCTCCCGAAGGACGCCGAAGTGCTGCTCGTCGACTACGACCCGAAAACCGACACCTTCGTCGCCGAATCGATGTCGGAAGTGCTTGACGCGGGCTCCAGCGATCCACAACCGTGACCCCGCTTTTGCGGAGGGGCGGCGCGCGCGATCAGCCATCGCGCGCGTCGAGTCGTCGTGGCGTCACGAGCGCGCTCGTGTGGCCGCCGCGACGACGTCGTGTGCTCGAGCGTCTCCGCAGCTCGGGCCAGAGGATGCGCCATGGACTCGAACACCATCATGATTCTGGCTCTGTCGGGTGGAGGCGTCGTCCTCGTGCTCGGCATCGTGGGGATGCTCGCGAAGTTCTATCGCAAGGTCGATCAAGGACGCGCGCTCATCATCAACCCGCTCCGCGGTGAGCCCTGGGTCACCTTCACGGGTGGCGTCGTCTGGCCCGTGATCAATCGCGGAGAGATCATGGACATCTCGGTGAAGACCATCGAGATCGACCGTCGCGGCAAGGACGGTCTCATCTGCAAAGACAACATCCGCGCGGACATCTCCGTCACGTTCTTCGTGAAGGTGAACAAGACGCCGGAGGACGTGCTCAACGTCGCGCAGCTCATCGGTTGCACGCGCGCGTCCGACCAGCAGACGATCGAGAACCTCTTCAACGCGAAGTTCTCCGAGGCGCTCAAGACCGCGGGCAAGAAGTTCGATTTCGCCGCGCTCTACGAGGAGCGCGAGCAGTTCCGCAAGGAGATCGAGGCGGTCATCGGGCAGGACCTCAACGGCTTCACGCTGGAGGACACCGCGATCGACTACCTCGAGCAGACCCCGATGGAGCTCCTCGACGCGGAGAACATCCTCGACGCGGAGGGCATCCGGAAGATCACGGAGATCACGGCCGCGCAGAACATCAAGACCAACGAGCTCCGCCAGGACGAGCGCATGCGGGTCGGCGCGGAGAACCTGAAGGCCGACGAAGCGGTCTTCGAGTTCGAGAAGCGTCGCGCGGAGGCGGAAGCCAAGAAGAACAAGGAGATCGCCGAGGCCCAATCGAAGGCGGAGAACGAGGCGATCCGCGTGCGGGATCTCGAGCACCGCATGACGCTCATCGAGCGGCAGAAGCACGAAGAGGCGATCGCGATCGCGAACGAAGCGAAGCTGCGCGGCGTCGCGGTGGCGGAGAAGAACCGCGAGCGCGAGATCGGCGTCGAGGCGGAGCGCGTGGAGAAGGCGCGCATGCTCGAGCAGATCGCCCGCGAGCGCGAGACGGAGCTCGGCCGGATCCAGAAGGACAAGGAGGTCGAGGTCCAGAAGAAGGAGATCGCGGACGTCGTGCGCGGACGCATCGTCGTCGACAAGACGGTCGCGGAAGAGGAAGAGCGCATCAAGGATCTGCGCGTGATCGCGGAGGCCAAGCGCACCAAGGACGCGACCGTGATCGCCGCCGAGGCGACCGCGCAGGAGATCCTGATCAAGCAGGTGAAGGCAGCCGAAGCGCTCGAAGCGGCGGCGAAGCTCGAGGCCAAGCAGCGCCTCACGCTCGCCGAGGCGGACCTCGAGGTCGCGGACAAGGCGGCGCGCGCGAAGCTGCGCATCGCGGAGGGCGTGCAGGCGGAGACGGCGGCGCCGGGGCTCGCGCAGGTGAAGGTGCGCGAGGCGAACGCGATGGCGCTCGAGAAGGAGGGCCTCGCGAAGGTGCGCGTGGACGAGGCGAACGCGCAGGCCGTGCAGAAGCTCGGGCTCGCGGAGGCCGAGGTCGTGCGCGAGAAGCTGAAGGCGGAAGCGGTCGGCGAGGAGGAGAAGGGCCTCGCGGAGGCGCGCGTGAAGGAGGCGACGGCGGTCGCGATCGAGCGGCAGGGCGTCGCGGAAGCCGCGGCGATCGAGAAGAAGCTCGTGGCCGAGGCGAAGGGCCTCTCCGAGAAGGCCGAGGCGATGAAGGCGCTCGACGGCGTGGGCCGCGAGCACGAGGAGTTCCGCATCCAGCTCGAGAAGGAGAAGGAAGTGGAGCTCGCGCAGATCGACGCGAAGAAGGACATCGCGCACGCGCAGGCGAGCGTCATGGCCAAGGCGATGGAGAGCGCGAAGATCAACATCGTCGGCGGCGACGGGGCGTTCTTCGATCGTTTCGTGAAGGCGGTCTCGCTCGGTCAGTCGGCCGACGGGATGATCGACAACAGCGAGACGATCCAGAAGCTCCTCGGCGAGTACCTCACGGGGAACGGCAGTCTGCCCGCGGACCTCAAGGAGATCCTCAGCCGGCCCGCGCTCGACTCGACCGCGATCCGCAACCTCACGATCTCCGCCGTGCTCTCGAAGTTCATGTCGGGGGCGGACGGAGTCACGCGGGAGAAGCTGCAGAAGCTGATCGACCGCGCGAAGGACATGGGGCTCGAGTGAGTCGCCTGCGGTGAAGCGCGGGGTGAAGCGCTCGTCGCGCGCCTCGTGTGCGCGACGAGCGTGAGCCCAGTCCTCCGCGGGTGGGTTCCTCGTCGGGTGGCGTGCTTCGTCGGGTGGCGTCGATTCGTGACGTCGGAGTCCGGCGAGCACGCTCCACCTCGACCCACTTCGAGCCCTCGTGACGATCCCTCCGGTGTGCGCTTCGTCCGACGCGCCGCGGAGCTCTCCTGGTCCTTGATGGTTCCGTCGCCCGACGGCGACGCTCACGGGGCGCGCAACCGACGCACCGCTCCCCGAAGCGAGACGCGATGTCCGACACCACGAACGAGACGCTCGAAGGCGGAAACTACGAGGTCGTGCGCGCGCGGCTCCTCGCCCAAGCGAAGGAGCTCGGCGCGCGGCTCGACCGCTTGAACGCGAAGCGCCGCGAGGTCTTCGGGGGCACCGAGCTGGAGGTGGTCGCACAGGAGCGCGTGCGCACCGAGAACAACTGCGTCCCACGCGACGTGGTCGGGCTCACGCTTCCGGCCACCACCGAGGGCGTGGAAGACGGGCTGGGTGGCGAGCGCCTGCTCCTCGGCTTCAACGTCTTCCTCGGGCTGAAGAAGGAGACGCGCGCGAGCGATCTCTTCTCCGTACACCGCTGCGCGCAGAACGAGGACGGCACTTGGGATCTCTCGGAGCTTCCCCTCGCGGAGGCGGCGCCCTTCCTCGTGGATCCGGCGTTCGAGAAGGAGCTCGCGTCGCTCTACGCGTACTTCAAAGACACCAAGCTCGTGCAGGTCCGCAAGACCGAGACGCGGCTGCTCGCGATCTTCCAGATCGGCACCTCGGCCACCGAGCTGAAGGTCTTCCGTTGGCGCATCGACGCGAACGGGACGATCTCGTTCATGGACGCGCGCGGCGAAGGCGATCACGTCTTCCCGAAGCGCTACGACTTCGAGTGGATCCCGGTCGGGCGCGATCGGCAGGTGCAGGGGCGCTACCCGCATCTGTCGATTCTGGACCAAGTGTTCCTCGAGACCACGGGGGGTGACCTCACGATCAAGATCGAGAACAACACCGAGTCCGGCCAAGGAATCTATTCGGAGGCGGTGGAGGACAAGAACCAATCCCTCGACGACGCGCAGGTGCGCTACGCCAAAGTCGGCGGATTGATTCTGATCGAGGTCTTGCCGTTTCGCGAGACGAAGAAGCGTTATTTCGTCTACAACCCGCGGGTCACGCGGGTCACGCGCCTCGACGCGATCGGCGCCTCCTGCCGCACCTTGCCCGACGACCAGGGGATCCTCTTTCCCGGCGGCTTCTACCTCGAGACGGGCGAGCACAAGGTGTTCGACGAAGACTCGGCGGGCCTCGAGCTCAAACGTGTGATCGCGTCGCCGAACGGCGAGGACGTGCTCTACGTCTTCCATCGGCGCGACGAAGGTCTCTACCAACTCCTGCCGTACAACGTGATCCGCAAGGAGCTGCAGACGCCGATCCGAGTGCACGGCTACACCATCCAGGACGACGGCAAGCTCCTGGTGTTCCGCGCGGTCGACGAGCCGTCGCGCGTGCATCCGGTCCAGATCTGGAAGACACCCTTCACGAGCGCGGAGTTCGCCGCGAAGGCGCCCACGAACGGCTCGTTCCTCGCGAAGGTCGGCAACGCGGATCTCGTGCGGGGCGTATCGGACGGCTTCACGGTGCGGCGTCTGGTCGAGAGTGCGGAGCCGAGCCGCGCGAACTACGAGGCGCTGATCAAGGCGATCGGTCGCACCCTCGACGCGCACTACTGGCTCGCGAACGAGGAGGTGCAGCTCGACGGCCCTCTCAAGGAGCTGCGGCGCACCGCGGAGCTGATCGTCGACGAGTTCGAGAAGCTGCTCGCGCTTCGCAAACGCGCGACCGAAGCGCTCGACGGAGCGCGCGCGAAACAAGCCGAGCTGCTCGCGGAGCTTCGCGCGGCGGACTTCCACTCGGTGGACGCCTTCATGCGCGCGCTCACCTCGCTGCGGCACCAGCGCGGCGCGCTCGTGACGCTCAAGGAGATCCGGTACGTCGACGAGGCGGGTCTGCAGGCGCTCGAAGCGGAGGTGATCGAACACTTCGAACGCACGAGCCGCGCGTGCGTGACCTTCCTGCTCGGCGACGACGCGCTCGTGCCGATCCGCGCGCGCCTCGACGGAATCCTCGTGCGCATCGAGGAGGTGAAGAAGGTCGCCGACGTGGTGCCGATCCAGACCGAGCTCGACGAGACGAGCACGGGGCTCGACGTGGTGAGCGAGGTCGTGCAGGGGCTCGAGGTCGACGACGCGACCGCGCGCACGCGGATCCTAGAGGGGATCAGCGAGGTCTACGGGCACCTGAACCGCACGCGCGCGACGGTGGTCTCGCGGCGCAAGGAGCTCGCGACCGCGGAGGGGCGCGCGGAGTTCGGCGCGCAGTTCAAGCTGCTCGCGCAGGCGGTGAGCTCGAGCCTCGCGCTCACGGACACGCCGGAGCGCTGCGACGAGCAGCTCGCGCGTTTGATGGTACAGCTCGAAGAGCTGGAGGCGCGCTTCTCGGAGCTCGACGAGCTCACGAGCCAGCTCGTGGAGAAACGCGAAGAGATCTACGAGGCATTCGGCACCAAGAAGCAACAACTCCTCGACGCGCGCCAGCGCCGCGCCGAGAACCTGATGCAGGCGGCGGCGCGCATCTTCGAGGGCATCGGCCGGCGCGTGCGCGGCTTCGCGGAGGTCGACGAGCTCAACGCGTACTTCGCGTCCGATCCGATGATCACGAAGGTGCGTCAGATCGCGGATCAGCTCCGCGAGCTCGGCGACTCCGTGAAGGCGGACGAGGTCGACTCGAAGCTGAAGAGCGGACGCCAAGACGCGCTGCGCGCGCTGCGCGACAAGGTCGACCTCGCGGAAGAGGGCGACCTGCTGCGGCTCGGCAAGCACCGCTTCAGCGTGAACACGCAGCCGCTCGAGCTGACGATGGTGCCGCGCGAGGACGGCATGGCGCTGCACCTCACGGGCACCGAGTTCTACGAGGCGATCGACGACGCGGCCTTCGCGGCGACTCGCGACTTCTGGTCGCAGGAGCTCGTGTCGGAGACGCCGGAGGTCTACCGCGGCGAGCACCTCGCGGTGTCGATCCTGGAGCGCGCGGAGGCGCACGTGGACGGGCTCTCGCTCGCGGAGCTGCACGACGCGCAGCGCAGCGAGGGAGGGCTGCTGGAGCTGGTGCGGCGGGTGGCGACGAGCCGCTACGACGAGGGCTACGAGCGCGGCGTGCACGACGTGGACGCGACGAAGATCCTCGAGCGCCTGCTCGCGCTGCGGGAGTCCGCGGATCTGCTGCGGTTTCCTGCGACTTCGCGGGCGATCGCGTGCCTCTTCTTCGCGAGCGCGAGCGCGGACGAACGCGCGCTCCTCGCGCGACGGGGACGCAGCCTCGGGCGTCTGCGCGCGAGCTTCGGCGCGAGCGAAGAGCACGAGACCTTCGCGCGCGAGCTCGGCGAGATCATCGCGCGCTTCGCGGAGCGCGAGCGGCTGCCGAGCGTCGACCCCACGCTCGCGGGGCGCTACCTCGCGGAGGAGCTCGCGACCGAGCCGCTCGCGTTCGTGACGAGCGCGGACGCGCTGCGGATCCGCGACGCGCTGCGGGTGCACCTCGACCTCGACGGGACCCGGCGCGCGTTCGAGGAGGACCTCGCGGTCGGGAGCCTGGAGATGCGGCTTCGGCTGTCGCGTGCGTGGGTGGAGGCGTTCCTGCGTCGGACGAAGGACGACGCGCTGCGCGCGCTCGCGCCGGCGAGCCTGGAGGCGGCGGCGCTGCTGCTCACCGACGCGATGGCGGCGAGCTCGAACCTCGTTTCGTTCGATCGACGCGAGACCTCCGCGCTGACCCGCGGGGAGGTCACGGGGCTGCTCGGCCAGCATCCGCGCCTCCGCGAGCGGGCGCTGGAGCTGCGGCTCGACGAGGTGCTCGATCGCGTCGGGCGCTTCTCGCGCGAGCGGGTGCCGGCGTTCCGCGCGTACCGCGAGCTGCGCCACGCGCTGCTGGAGCGGGAGCGCGTTCGGCTGCGGCTCGACGAGTACAAGCCGCGCGTGCTCAGCGCCTTCGTGCGCAACCGTTTGGTCGACGAGGTCTACCTGCCGCTCGTGGGCGACAACTTCGCCAAGCAGCTCGGCGCGGCGGGCGCGGGCAAGCGCACCGACTTGATGGGTCTCCTGCTGCTCGTCTCGCCGCCCGGCTACGGCAAGACGACGCTGATGGAGTACGTCGCGAACCGGCTCGGGCTGGTGTTCGTGAAGGTGAACGGCCCGAGCCTCGGGCACTCGGTGGTCTCGCTCGATCCGGGCGAGGCCCCGAACGCGACGGCGCGCCAAGAGGTGGAGAAGATCAACCTCGCGTTCGAGATGGGCAACAACGTGATGCTCTACCTCGACGACATCCAGCACACGAACCCGGAGCTCCTGCAGAAATTCATTTCGCTTTGTGATGGATCACGCCGCATCGAAGGTGTCTGGAAGGGCCGCACGCGCACGTACGATCTGCGCGGAAAGAAGTTCTGCGTGGTGATGGCGGGAAACCCGTACACCGAGAGCGGCGAGTCGTTTCAAATCCCGGACATGCTCGCGAACCGCGCCGACACCTACAACCTCGGTGACATCCTCGGCGGCCAAGAAGAAGTGTTCGCCCTGAGCTACCTCGAGAACACCATCACCTCGAACAAGGCGCTCGCGCCGCTCGCGATGCGCGATCCGAAGGACGTGCACGTGATCGTGCGCATGGCGCAGGGCGAGGAGGTGCCGGCGAGCGCGCTCTCCTACGGCTACGCGGCCGCCGAGCTCGAGGAGATGAAGACCGTCATGCGGCACCTCTTCAAGGTGCGCGACGTGCTCTTGAAGGTGAACGCGGAGTACATCCGAAGCGCGTCTCAGGCCGACGCGTACCGCACGGAGCCGCCGTTCAAGCTGCAAGGCAGCTACCGCAACATGAACAAGCTCGCGGAGAAGGTCGTGGCCGCGATGACCGACGCCGAGGTCGAGCGATGGATCGACGATCATTACGTGAGCGAGTCGCAGACGCTGACCACCGGCGCGGAGCAGAACCTGCTCAAGCTCGCGGAGCTGCGGGGGCGGCTCGAAGGCGAGAAGGCCGCGCGCTGGGCACAGATCAAACGCGAGATGGTGCGGCTGCGGACGCAGGGTGGGGCGGACGACGATCCGGTCACGCGCCTGACCGGAACGCTCTCGGGCCTCGGGCGCGAGCTGGAGTCGATTCGTGACTCGATCCGCGACTCGATCCGAGAGTCGGTCGACGCATCCCCGAAGCCGGAGCCGCTCGGGCCGACGCTGGCGCGTCTCGGAGAAGCGCTCGACAAGCTCGCCCAGCCGAAGGATCTGACGGCCGCGCTCCGTCCGACCCTCGATGCGCTGCGCGAGACGCTGACGCGCCTGCAGAGCCCGAAGATCGAGGTGACGCTCGAGCGCCCGGTAGGTGGCGACGGAGAGGACACCGCGCTCGTCGCCGCGCGCTTGGCCACGCAGGCCGAAGCCCTGGAGCGCCGCATCGCGCCGCTGGTGGAGAGCACGAGCCGCAACGTGGAGGACACGCGCGCCCTGCACGAGCACATCATCCAACTCTTCGATCTGGTGCGGCGCATGGACGCGAAGCTGCGCGAGACGTACGGGGTTTGAGCGCGAGTCGAACGCTTCGACCAACAACACCCGCGACCGCCCGCGAGCGGAGCGACCGCAAACGTGTCTGCGAGTCGTCGACCGCGACCGGATTCGCGCCGACCGCGACGCCACCGCGAACGCATCGACCACGAACGTGTCTGCGAGGTCGTCGACCGTGAGCGGATTCGCGTCGACCGCAGCGCCACCGCGAACGCATCGACCGCGAGGACGTCGACCCCCGACCGCGAACACATCGACCGCCTCGTGCGGACGGTTCGAGGGCGAGTCCCGCGAGGGTCCGGCGGCCCCGCGTGTCCTCGCAGGTGACACCCATCCCACGCGGCGACGTCCGTTCACGGTCGAAGAACGCGCGACTCTGCGTCGGGAAAACCATCGCGTTTTCCAGTGCTTATGGACGCGCGTCGCCAAACCCGTGCGTTGACTCACGGGTCTATCCGGCCCCTGTGATCGTTCTTTGCACACCGGGTCCACTTGGACCGTGTGGTGGTGTCTTCCGAGCTCGGGTCGTGCGTGCCGTGGTGGGCGCGCGCGATCGCATCGGGAGGCGTGTGGAGGTGGTGATGAATCGACGTTTCGAGGACGAACGTTTCGAGGTGCAGCGCGCCCCCAAGAGGATGCCGTTGGTGCCGATCTGGCCCGAGCCGAGCACGTTCGCGAGCGGGGCCAGCCCGAGCGTCGCCCCGACTGGTGAGGGGCCATGAGCGCCGCAGACTCGGGATTGATCCGGTTCCGGACCCACTTCCGCCGTCAGGCTCGGCGGGACGCAGAGCAGCGACTGCGACGGGACCCCTACGCGGCCCTCGCGTGTGAGGCCCAGATGGGCGATCGCGAGGCGCTCACGCAGCTCATCCGCGTGCTCGCGCCGCGTCTTCGTGGCGCCGTGCGTGCGGTCTACGGAGGCGAGCACGCCGACGTGGACGACGTGCTCCAAGAAGCGCTCCTCTCGATCCTGAAGGCGCTGCCGGCGTTCGAAGGGCGGAGCACGGTGCTCCACTACGCGTACCGGATCACCGTGCGCACGGGGTTGCTCGCGCGGCGTCGTGCCCGTCGACGTCTCGATCGCGTCGAGCTGCACGACTCGCCGGAGCTCGTGGCGGAAGGCGTCGACACGGATCCGCTCGCCGAGCGGCGCCGCGACGTGCTGCGCTCGTTGCTCGACGAGCTGCCCGAGGAACAAGCCGAGACGATGGCGATGCGGGTGTGCCTCGGGATGAGCCTGGAGGAGGTGTCCGAGGCGACCGACGCACCGGTCAACACGGTGCGCAGTCGGGTGCGGCTCGCGCGACAAGCGCTGCGGCGCCGACTGGAGGACGATCCGGACGCGCACGAGCTGCTCGAAGGGTGGGTCTGAGATGGGTCGTCGCGGATCTACACCCGCCGATGCGTGCGCTCGGGTGGCGCAGAGGAGCTGGCGACGGCTCCTCCGGGAGCGCTGACGATGGGCTCGAGGGGGGCGAGCCATCCGACGAAGCGCCGCACGGATCCGGCGGCGGAGCATTGCGATCCGTACGAGCTGGTCGATCGTGCGCGCGAAGGCGCGCTCGACGAGTCGTCGCGTCGACGCTTGAGCATGGTGCTGCGCAGTCAGCGCGACGCGGCGCTCGAGCTGGCGTGGATGGAGCTCTTCGACACCGTGCGCGAGCCGCGTCGCACGCGTGAGCGTTTGGACGCCGAGCGCGTCGAGCACGAGCGGACCGATCGGATCGTGCAACGGATCGTGGCGCGCGTGGCCCCACCGCCGGAGCCGGACGACGCGCGCACGCGCCGGTGGCCCGCGGTCGACGCGGAGGGCAGACCGGTGGACGAGGACGCGCGCACGCGCCGGTGGCCCGCGGTCTCCGAGCTCGCCGCGACGGACCACGAGCTCGTTTCGCTCACCCCGCTCACGTCGCTGGCCCCGCCCTTCGTCGCGCAGTCGTCGCCTCGTCCCCCACAGTCGCCGCCGTCGCTCGCACCCCGAACGTCCACGCTCGGAGCGGGCGCGGCGACGGACATGGTCGACGAGGCGGCGCGCACGCGCCCTTGGCCCGCCGCGTCGGCGGATCTCTCGCGGGCGCCGCGCGGACGAACGGGCGAGACCGCGCCCTGGTCGGCGGCTCGCCCACCTCGGCGCGACGAGACCCCGCGCGGGATGCCGCTGGAGGCGCGAGCCCGCGCGCGGAGCTGGGTCGCGCTCGGGCTCACCGCGGCGCTGTCGATCGCGGTGGGATGGCTGGCCCACGGTTGGTGGGATGCCGCGTCGACCTCCGCCGCGTCGACCTCCGCCGCCGCGACCTCCGCCGCGCCCCCCGTCGTCGCGAGCCCACCGACGCGTTGAGCGTCAGAGCTCGAAGCCCGTCGGCGGCTGACCCCGCCGACTCGGGCAAGAAGTCGGCGGCTGACCCCGCCGACTCGGCTAGCCGTCGGAGCCCCTCGGGCTCCGCTCGGACGGCTCCAACACTCAGGTCTCGAAGCCGCTCTTCTTCCGCTTCGCGTCGCGGCGAAGATCGATGAAGAACGCGATGCCCACGCTCATGAAGTAGAGCACGAGAAGCGGGATCAACATCATCATCTGAGATGCGACGTCGGGAGGGGTGAGGATCGCCGCGATCACGGTCGCCAAGATCAGATACCAGCGACCGAACTTCAGCAGACCCTTCCAGGTGACGAGTCCGAGCGCGCTGATGGCGGTCACCACCACCGGCACCTCGAAGACCACCCCGAAGGCCAGCAGCATCCGCACCGAGAGCGAGATCTGGCTGTCGATCATGATCGTCGGGGTCAGACGCATCTGACCCGACGGAAGCGGCCCCGCGAACTCCAGGAACGTCTGGAAACCATACGGGAAAACGATGAAGTATCCGAAGAGCGCGCCGCCCGCGAAGAAGAGCGTCGAGGCGCCCACGAAGGGGATCGCGAGGAGCTTCTCGCGTTTGTAGAGACCGGGCGCGAGGAACCCCCAGACCTGCCAGAAGATCCAAGGGCTCGCGGCGAGGATGCCGGCGATGATCGAGATCTTCAGGTACGCGACGAAGGGATCGAGCAGCGACTGAAAGTGGATCTCCGGCTCGATGCCGTTCTCGCGGTACGCGAAGACGAGCGGATCGAGGATGATCTCGAGGAGCTTTTCCTTGAACGCCCACGCGACGCCGATGCACGGGACCACGCCGTAGATCGCGCGCTGCAATCGGGTTCGGAGCTCCGCGAGGTGCTCGAAGAAACCCATCTCGACGTCGTCTTCGGGGACGTCGGCTTCGCTCACGACTTGGCCTCCTCGTCGAGCGTCGCTTGTCGCGCGACGGGCACGGGCTCGTCCTCGAGCTCGTCGTCGGCTTCGGCGTGGGCGTCCACGCTCGGGTCGCTGCCGCCGTTCGCAGCCACACCGTTGGCAGCCACACCGTTGGCAGCCACACCGTTGGCAGCCACGCGGGCGCTCGCTGCGGTCGACGTGCTCGTTTCGGCGGCGACCGCATCGCTCGCGACCGCTCCGGCACCCATCGACTCCGCGGCGCGCGCCGCCGCTTGCCGCGCTCGCTCCGCCTCTTGCTTCGCGCGGTCGCGGGCGTCGACCAGATCGACCCCCTCGATCGGACGCTCACGCAGCCGGTCTTCGGTCGAGAGCGACGGCGGGGGCTCCTTCATCACGTCCTGCTGGAGCTTTCGAATCCCCGCGAGGTCGTCGTCGCGAAGCAGGTCGTCGATGCCGCTCTGCTTGCGCAGCTCGGTGCTCGCGCGCCGGAACTCTCGAATCCCCTTGCCGACGGCCTTGATCAACGTCGGCATGCGGTTCGGGCCCACGGCGAGGAGCATGACGATGGCGATGATGACGAGCTCGCCGCTGCCGATGCCGAACATGGAGCACCGAGCATGGCGCTGCGTGGTGGGCGAGGGCAAGGCGCCGTCCAGTCTCGGTCGAGCGGCGCTCGTGGGATCCGACGTGCCGTCGCGCCCGTCTTTGCGACGCGAGCACGCGAAGAGGGCGCGACCGGTCGCGCCTCGATCGAACGCACCTCGATCAGGGGTGGAATTCTCGGGCGCATCGGGCGAAGGTTCGGACATGTCGCTTCGCATCGTCCTCATCGACGACGACGACGACGCGCGGGAGCTCCTCTCGATGCTGCTGGGCTCGGACGGTCACGCGATCGTCGAGGCGGCGACCGGAGCCGAAGGCCTCGCCGCAGTGCGGGAGCACGCGCCGGATCTCGTGCTCGTCGATCTCGATCTCCCCGACGTCTCGGGCCTCGACGTCGCGCGGGAGCTCCGGGCCGAAGGCTCGCGGGTGCACCTCGTCGCGCTGACCGGCCGCGCACACCATGCCGATCGTTCGGCCGCGATCGCGGCGGGTTTCGATCACCACGCGACCAAACCCGTCGACCTCGCGAGCCTCCGCGCCTACCTCTCGGAGCGCACGAGGTCCGCATGAGCGACGCGCACGAGAAGTCGGCGGCTGACCCCGCCGACTCGGTGAAGAAGTCGGCGGCTGACCCCGCCGACTCGGGCAAGAAGTCGGAGCCCGAGAAACGTTCGCTCGCGGGGCGCGAGGTGACGGACCTGACCCGCGCGGCGGCGCACGACGTCCGAGGGCGCTCCAACACCCTCGCGCTCGTGGTCGCGCTGCTCGAGGATCACGCCGACCCGCTCGTGCAGAAGGCGGTCGACAAGGTGCGGCGGGCGAGCGCGGAGCTCGTCGAGCTCGCGAACGCTCTCGAGGCCACGGGCGAGCTGCACCGTGACGTCGACGCGCCACGCGTTCGTTTGTCCGCGCTGGTCGAGCTCTTCGCGTCGCGCGCGAACGTGACCGTGACCTCGAGCGTCGCGGCCGCGTCGACCGTCGCGACGGATCCGGTGGCGCTCGTCGACGCGGTGCGCGCGGTGCTCGCGGAGCCGCGGGAGCTCACGCTCGACGCCGACGGGACGCACGCGACGCTGAAGCTGCCGGGCGCTCGGCCCCGCCTCGGGACCGCGCCGAGCCTCACGGGTCTGCGTCTCGAGCTCGCCGCACGACGGGGCGGAGGCGAGCTCGAGGTCGGCGCGGACGGAACGACGATCCGGCTGCGTCTCGTCGAGTGATCCCGGCTCGTCGAACGACGGGTCGAACGGTGCGTCCTGCGTCGTCGTG
This sequence comes from uncultured Sandaracinus sp., assembly GCA_937982655.1. GTDB lineage: Bacteria > Myxococcota_A > Polyangia > Polyangiales > Houyiibacteriaceae > JACKEH01. The sequence continues at coordinate 4,476 of CALJLK010000573.1, read as the reverse complement.
GTCCTCGCGGATCCGAGGCGGAACGAGAGAAGCACCGAGACGCGCGCGCCTTCGCGAGCTCGAGAGCGCGCGCGTGCGCGAGACCGACGAAGCGTCAGGCGTCGAGCCCGCGCGGCGCCTGACGCACACGCTCCAGCAACGACGCGAGATCGTCGGCGTGCTCCTCCTCCTGCGCGAGGATGTCCTCCATCAGTCGGCGCGTCGTCGGATCGGCGTCGCCGAGCCAACGCACGATCTCGGTGTAGGTCTGCACGGCGACGCGCTCCGCCACGAGGTCCTCGCGGAGCATCGCGACGAGATCCTCGCCGACCACGTAGCGCGCGTGCGCACGCTCGCTCAGCGTCGCGGGGTCGAAGCTCGGGAGCCCGCCGAGCTGATCGATGCGTTCGGCGATCCGCTCGCCGTGCTCGCGCTCTTCGCGCGCGTGCTCGAGGAACTCTTGCTTCACGATCTCGCCGTGCAGCCCCGCGGCCGCGTAGTAGTGCGCGCGGTAGCGGAGCTCGCAGACGATCTCGGTCGCCAGCACCTCTTGGAGCACGTCGATCACGCGGCCGACGTCGTGACCGTACGAGGGCGTGAGCGGCCCTGCCTCCATGTGGCGAAGGGCGCGGTCGCGGATGGTCTCGAGGTCGATTCGGAAGGGTTCGGTCGTCATGGGGTCTTTCCTGGTAGTGAGTCCGCGCTCGCGCGCGGTCGGTCGTTTCGCGGGGTCGTGCGATGCGCGTGCACGACCCCGCTTCGGATGAAGCCGAAGCGGGATGAGCCGCATCGCGCGGCTTTCATCCGCGCGGTTTCGTCTTCCGCGCGGGGTCATCCGCGCGGTTTCGTTTTTCCCGCACGGGTCATCCGCGCGGTTTCGTTTCCCGCGCGGGGTCATCCGCGCGGTTTCGTTTTCCGCGCGGGGTCATCCGCGCGGTTTTCGTTTCCCGCGCGGGGTCATCCGCGCGGCTTTCGTTTCCCGCGCGGGGTCATCCGCGCGGTTTTCGTTTCCCGCGCGGGGTCATCCGCGCGGTTTCGTTTCCCGCGCGGGGTCATCCGCGCGGTTCCAGATCGTCGCGATCCGGGACGTGTGGCTCGCCGTCGTGGTGCACGTAGGCTTCGTGGACGCCGCTGATCTCGGTGTCCTCGTCGTCCGCGCGTTCGTTGGAGGCCACGCGCTCCGTGAGCAGGCGCGCGAAGGGCGCACGCTCCGCCAGCCAATGCCAGAAGCGTCGGCTCTCTTCGTGGAGCGCGTCGGAGGTCAGGCTGATGCGGGGCATCGTGCTGTCGGCCTCCCGCACCACGCTGGTCGGGAGATCGGGCACGTCGGGTCGTTGGCTCTCGGTCATGGGTCACCTCCGGTTCGAGGGAGCGCGAGGCCGGGCCGGCCCCGCGTGGTCACGCGGACGGTTCGGAGCGCGCACCTTCGCGAGCGCGGTCAGAACGCGAGGTCCGCGCACTCGATCGAGCAGTCGATGCAACCCATGCCCTCGCTGTCGAGGCAGGCGTCGCAATCGTCGATGTCGCGATGGTTCTGGTCCTCACACGCGTCGACGCAGTCCTGGACGTCCACGTCGCCGAGACACGCGTCGTAGTCGGTGCAGATGTCGCGACAGTCGAGGCGCTCCTCGACGGCGGAGCATCCGCCGAAAGCGAGACAGAGCGCGAAGAACGAAGCGATGGAGATCGATTTCATGGTGAGTTCCCGTGGTTCGATGCCGAGCGCGAGAGCGAGGAGCGTCCCCGTCCGTTCGCCGGGCGTTCGCGAGTCGGGGGACGGGTTTGCAGCGCGCGTGCCGCCGGGTCTCCGTCCGGCGATCGCCCAATCGCGACGGGAGATCGTGCCCTGTCTCCTGCGAGCGCGCGGCCGAAGCACCCGCGGGATCGTGGCGTGGCACTTCGCCCCACCGAGGCGTCCGGGACGCGTCGGCGACGTGTCGAACCGTTCGGCGCCCGGGCGCACCACGGACGATGTGTCGCTCGCTCGTCCGCGTCTCTACCGAGCAGATGCCCTCGATCCTTCTCACACTCACGCGTTCTGCGAGGTGGTGAGTCGCAGATCCTCGATCCGTCTTCGCCGAAGGACGTCTCGCCGTTCGGAACAGTGCAGTGGAGGCTCTTTGCCCCCACCACGGCACGTACGCTGCACGAGGCGGCCACATGCACGCGTCTCCCACTCAGCGTTCCAACTCGGAAACCCTCGCGGACACTCCTGCGGACGCCGTCTCGAACACCCTCGTGGACACTGCCGCGAATGCCGTCTCGAACACCCTCGCGGACACTCCTGCGGACGCCGCCTCGAACACCCTCGCGGACACTGCCGCGGACACCACGTCGGGTGTCTCCTCCCGCGCGATCGTCGCGGTCTGCTTCGTCGGCGCGCTCGTGCTCTCCTGCCGTGCCCACGCGCAGCGCGATCCGCGCGGTGACGCGCCGCCCTCCGCGTCGTCGGCCAACGAAGTCGTGCAGCCCCACGAACGACCCACGGACGACGACGTCTCGCTCGAGCACGCCACGCCCGATCCGACCCCGCCCGTGCCCGGCCTCCTGCAGCGCCGCGAAGCCGAGCTCGACGTGATCGAACAAGCGGGCGTCGGAGGCCCCGTCGCGTACGCCTCCGCGGGCGTGCTCGAGGTCGGTGGCATGGGCGCGCTGACCTTCGGCGAGTCGTTCTGGCAGGCGCGCTTCGCACCCTTCGTCGGTTGGTTCGTCGCGGACGGCCTCGAGCTCACGTACCTGCACGAGATCAGCGGCGCGCGCGTCGGCGATCAGAACCGCATCGCGACGGCGGCCTACGTCGAGCCGAGCGGCCACGTCCGCTTGAACGATCGGCTGCTGGCCTTCGCAGGCGTCGCGCCCGGCGTGCTCTACAACGGCGCCGATTGGGGCTTCACGGTGCGCGCCCGCGCGGGCGTCGACGTGCTCGTCGGTCGCTCGGGCATCTTCCGGCCCGCGCTCACGTTCACCTGGGCGACCGTCGATCTACACGACGCGACCGGTGGGCAGCTCGTCGGCCTGCGTCGCATGGGTGGCCTCGAGGTGTCCTACGCCGCGATGTTCTGAGCCACGACGTTCGAGCCGTGATGCGCCGCGTACGCGCTGGAGGTCCGCGGGCGGCTCCGCGCTCGACTCGCCTCGAAGTCGAGTCGGCGCGGTCGAGCGTTCTTCGGGTGCGTCGCGCGCTTCGCGGCCGGTCCGGATCCGCGAGAATGCCGTGAGAACGAGGCGAGAACCTCGCGGAGATCACGATGCGTCGCGTTCTTCGCAGTGCGCTGCGTCGCGCGCTTCGCACGGAGAGGCCTCACGGTGCCGCCCTCCAAATCCGCACGTTTTCGCGGACTTCTGCTACCGACCTCGGATGCGTTCTTCCGTCGTCCTCGCCGCCACCGGTCTCTTCACGCCGCCGCACGCCATCTCCAACGACGAGCTCGTCGGGGCCTACAACGCGTGGGTCGGTCGCTGGAACGATCAGCACGCAGCGCAGATCGCGGCCGGCGAGGTGGAGGCGAAGCAGCCCTCGTCGAGCGAGTTCATCGAGAAGGCGAGCGGCATCCGGTCGCGCTTCGTGATGGATCGAAGCGGCATCCTCGACGTGACGCGCATGGCGCCGCGCCTGCCCCGCCGCAGCAACGACGAGCTCTCGATCCTCGCCGAGATGTCCGTCGCGGCCTGCGAGGACGCCCTCGCGCGCGCCGGTCGCACCGTCGCCGACGTGGACGCGGTGATCGTGGCGTGCAGCAACCTCCAGCGCGCGTACCCCGCCATCGCGGTCGAGGTCCAGCACGCGCTCGGCGTGCGCGGCTTCGGCTTCGACATGAACGTCGCGTGCTCGTCCGCGACCTTCGGTCTGCGCGCCGCCGCGGACATGATCACCGCCGGAAGCGCGCGCGCGATCCTCGTGGTCAATCCCGAGATCTGCAGCGCCCACCTCAACTTCAAGGACCGCGACTGTCACTTCATCTTCGGTGACGTCGCCACCGCGATGTTGCTCGAGCGCGCAGATCTTCCCCGCGAAAAGCCCGCGTTCGAGATCCTCGGCGCGCGGCTCGAGACGAGCTTCTCGAACAACATCCGCAACAACCTCGGCTTCTTGAACCGCGCCGAGTCCGCCGACGACGCCGAGCTGCTGTCGCGAATGACGGCGCCCGACACCGACCTGCTCTTCGTCCAAGAAGGTCGCAAGGTCTTCAAGGACATCATCCCGATGGTCTCGCGGATGATCGTGGCGCACATGGACGAGCTGCGGATCGAGAAGCTCGACCGCATGTGGCTGCACCAGGCGAACCTCAACATGAACCGCCTGATCGCGACCAAGGTGCTCGGGCACGAGCCCTCCGCCGAGGAAGCGCCGGTGGTGCTCGATCGCTTCGCGAACACCTCGTCGGCCGGCTCGGTGATCGCGCTGCACCTGCACCACGAGGACCTCGCGCCGGGCGCGGCCGGCCTGCTCTGCTCGTTCGGCGCGGGCTACTCCGCCGGCACGGTGTTCCTGCGGCG
>CALJLK010000572.1 GCA_937982655.1 uncultured Sandaracinus sp. | reverse complement strand
CGAAACCCTCGTTCGAAACCCTCGTTCGAAACCCTCGTTCGAAACCCTCGTTCGACCCCCCTCCGACGGCGTGACACCGATTCCGCCTCCCACTTTGCGTCACGTGCGCTCGCTTGATATCCCGTGCCGCCGTGGCGACGAGCCGACGTGATGGAGAGTCGAGCGCGAGCGAGGGGAACGATCCGCTCGCGCGTCCGCTTCCGTCCGTCGACATGCCGCTGCTGCGCGCGCAGGTGCGGGCCGAGCGCGCGCGACGCAACGCGCTGATCGGATTGCTCGCGTTCGTCGGGCTCGGCGCGCTCGCGTGGTGGGCGGTCGGCATGTTCCGCGGTCGGGTCGACGAGCCGAGCGCCGCCGCGTTGCCGCCTCCGCCGGTGGACGACGCCGGACCCGACGAGGACGACGAGGTCTACCTCGGCGACGGGCTCGAAGCGTCGGCCGAGGACGACGTGCGCGCGGCCGAGCCTCCGCCGCCCGCGCCTGAAGAGGTCGAGGTCGAGGGCGATCGTCGTCGCTTCGAGGCGACCTTCGGACGCGCGATCGGCTTTCGTCCCGCGCTCCGCGCCGCTGGCCTGAGCGAAGAGGAGTGCGTCGCCCTCGAGACCGCCCTGACCGGCACGCTCGACTTCCGGCGTTGCCACCCCGCCGACCGCATCACCTACGAGCGCGACGCGACGAACGCGGTCGTGAGCTTCCGCTACCAGCAGGAGCAGACGAGCTACGTCGAGGTCGTGCGCACGCCCGAAGGGACGCTCAGCGCCTCGCGCATCACGCGCCCGGTGGAGACGCGGCCCGTCGTGCGCGGCGGCACCGTGCGCAGCTCGCTCGGGGACGCGGTCGAGTCGGCCGGGCTCGGACGCACGTTGGTCGGCGTCTTCGTCGAGGTCTTCGACGGCAAGGTGAACTTCGCGACCCAAGCGCGCGCGGGCGATCATTTCCGCGTCGTGGTCGACGAGGAGCGCCTCGACGGCGCCTTCCTGCGTTGGGGTCAGGTGCGCGCGATCGAATACGTCGGCGAGCGCGCCGGCACCCTGCGCGCGTTCTGGTTCGAGGAGCGCCCCGGTCGCGGCGACTGGTACGGGGACGACGGGCGACAGATCCGCGGCGGCTGGTTGCGCGTGCCTTGCCGCTACGACCGCATGTCCTCGCCCTTCAACCCGCGGCGCATGCACCCGATCCTGCGACGCATCGTGCCGCACAACGGCGTCGACTTCGCCGCGTCGACGGGCACCCCGGTGTGGGCCGCGGCGGACGGCACGATCACGTGGGCCGGTCCGAAAGGCCCCAACGGAAACCTCGTCTCGATCCGCCACGCCGACGGCTACGAGAGCCACTACGCGCACCTCCACCGCATCCAGCGCGGCATCTCGCCCGGCGTCGAGGTCACGCAGCGGCAGCTCATCGGCGCGGTGGGCACGACCGGTCGGAGCACCGGCCCGCACCTGCACTTCGGCGTCGAGCGCAATGGGCGCTTCGTGGACCCGATGGCCGTGATCAACGGTCCCGGCCGCATGTTGCCGGGCGCGCAGATGGCGCGTTTTCGTCGCGAGTCGCGCGAGCTGGAGGCGCTCTTGCGTGGGCTCGAGCTCGGCGCGCCGCCTCCTCCCGCGCCCGCCGCCGCGGAGCCCGAGGGCGAAGCGCTCGATTGACGCGCCCCGCCACGCACGAAAGTGACGTCGACCGTCGACGTTCGGAAGCTCACGCCGGCGACGCACGTTCTCGACGGCCCCCCGATCCGGGCTATAGCCTCCCGCCCTTCGCCGTTCGACCTCCGCCATTCGATGGCGCGGTCGCCTGACGGCGGCCCTCCGGCACTTCCGGCTTCGCTTCCGATGACGTCCTCACCCGATCTCAGGCGCGCCACGATCCTTCGGCTCGGCGCGGTTCTCTCGGTGGTCGCCGCGCTGCTCTTCGTGCGCCTCGGCGGCTTCGGAATCTGGGACCCCTGGGAGCTCGACGCGGCCGATGGAGCGCGCGCGCTGATCGACGGCACGCCGCTGGAAGAAGAGGTCGCCGAGCCGCCGATGACGCGCTGGCTCGTCGCACGATCGTTCGCGATCTTCGGGGTGTCCGAGGGCAGCGGGCGTCTGCCCCTCGCGCTCGGGGGTCTCGCGGCCGCGCTCGCGTGCGCGCTCTTGCTCTGGCGTTTCGTGAGCGAGCGCGCGGCCGCGATCGGCGCGCTGGTGGTCGCGAGCACGCCGCTCCTGCTCTTCAACGCACGGCAGATGCACGGCGACGCGATCGCGATGGCGAGCTCGGCGTTCGTCTTCTACTTCGCCGCTTCGCTCGCGTTCCGCGCACACGCGTCCGTGAAGACGCTCGTCGCCCCCGCGATCGGGCTCGTGGTCGCGTGGACCTTCGCGATCTACTCCGCCGGTGCGCTGCAAGGCGTGGTGCCTCCGCTGGCGGCGGTCGCGGCGGTCGCGCTCGTCCGTGGGCTTCCGTCGGGACAGCCGCGCCGAATCGGCGTGGGTCTCGTGGTCGGGCTCGGGCTCGCGATCACGCTCGCCGTGGGCAGCGCGATCGCGGCGGACGAAGCGGGGTACTCCGCGCTCCTCGGCGGAACGCCCGAGGGTGGCAACCCGCCGACCTTCGAGGCCGCGCTCGAGGTCGTCTTCCACGGCCTCGCGCCATGGACCGCGCTGATCTTCGTGGCTGGCCTTCGTTTGCTCGCCCCGCACGCCGTCGTCCCGAGCGAGGCGTCCGAGGTCGACGACGCGACCCGCGCGCGCCTCGATCTCCGCTACGCGCTGCTCTTCTGGGCCGCGCTCGGTTACGCAGCGCTCACGCTCCACACCGCGCGCTACGGGCCGTCGACGTACTTGCCCGTCGTGGCGCTCGCGGCGGCGATCGCGATCTTCCTCGACGAGGTCCAGGAGAGCGGGCGCGCGTGGTGGCCGGAGGCGGTCATCGGCGTGTTGCTCACGGGCCTCGTGCTCCGCGACTTCGTGCTCTACCCGGGCAGCCCCATGCGCGGCATGCCGCTCGACGGGCTCACCGTGCCCGACGTCTTCGATCGCAAGCACGAGCCGGTGGTGGTGCTCTGGGCCGCCGCGCTCGGGGTGTTCGCGCTGATGGTCGGCCTCGTGCTCGGCAGCGGTCGTCACGGCGACGACGACGCTCGCCCGAGCTGGCGCGCGCCGATCGCGTTCGTCGTCGATCGCTGGCGCTCGAGCTGGGCCGCCCGCGCGTGGCTCGTCCTCGCGGGCCTCGTGCTCGTGGGCACCTTCGGCTTCGGGCTCACCTGCCTCGTGATGGGCGACGACCTCGGCCTCGTGTCGATCGTCATCCGCATCGGCAAGAAGCTCATCGCGCTTCCGTTCGTGATCGCCGCGGTGGTCTGGGCGACGCCGTGGGTCTTCTACGGCATGCGTCGGCTCGGACGCTTCCGCCTCGTACCTCTCCTCGCGGCCGGCGTCGCGGTCGGCGGCTACTCCGCGTTCGTCTTCCAGCCCGCGCTCTCGCAGCACTTCTCGCCGCGCGAGGTCTACGACACCTACAACGAGCTGCGCGGCGAAGGCGACGAGCTCGCGGAGTACCGCGTGAGCGGCCGCGCGGCAGCGTACTACGCCGAGGGCGAGACCACCGACCTGAGCACGCAAGAAGAGCTGCTCACGTGGCTCGGCGAAGATCGTCGCCGGTGGGCGGTGATCCCGGCGGACGAGCTCGCCGCGGTGAACCGCGCGTTCCGTCAGCGCGCGGAGCGGCACCTCTTCGTGGCGGACGCCCGGAGCGCGCGTGTGTTGCTCGTGACGAACCGTCCGGTCGAAGGGCGCGAGAACGAGAACTTCATCGCGGACGCGGTGTACTCGGAGGCCGATGCGCCGGCGCCGCAGCATCGCGTGGGCGGCCGCTTCGACGAGCGCATCGAGCTGGTCGGCTACGACCTCGAGCTGCCGCAGAACGGCTACGTCGGCGCGGGGCAGTCCTTCACCGTCACGTGGCATTGGAAGGCGCTCCAGCGCGTGCCGGGGAGCTACAAGATCTTCCTGCACGTCGATGGCGCGGGGAACCGTCTCAATGGCGATCACGATCCGGTGGAAGAGCGTTATCCCGTTCGGCTCTGGGACGAGGGCGACGTCGTGCTCGATCGCCAGACGCTCACCGTGCCCGCGAACTACCGCCCGGGCTCGTACACGTTCTTCATCGGGTTCTACTCGGGCAACGATCGGCTCGCGGTCACGCCCACGAACCTCGACGACGGCGAAAAGCGCCTGCGCGCCGGTACGCTGATCGTGCGCTGATCATCTCCCGAGCGGGAGGCTCACTTGGCCCGGTGGCAGCGTGCCGTTCGGCGCCGTTTCACGACCTGCGGCCGCGATCGCCACGCCCACCGTCGCGGCCACCACGACCGCGCCGACCGCGACCCAGAGCCACGGGCGGCGTCGAAGCGGCACGTCGTCGCGCTCGCGCACCGGAAGCACGAGCGGCACGAGCGGCTCGCCCGCGCGCGCGACCACACGACCTTCGGCGTCGCGACCTTCGGCGTAAAGCTCGAGGTTGCCGCGCTCGGTGGCGGCGGGGAGCTCACCTTCGAAGGCCGCTTCGTCGACGCGCTGCAGCGGCACGCTCTGCCACTCGCGCTCCTCGTCCGGGCGCACGCGCGCTTCGACCCGCGCGATCGAGGGCGGGCCTTCGATCTCGACGCGCAGCGCGACCGGACGACCGACGCGCGCCGCCGCCGGCAAGAGCGCGCGCAACTCCACCGAAGGATCGAGCGCCGCGTCCTGCACGATGCGGCGACGCAGCGCCTCCACGAAGCGTTCGATCTTCGGGGAGCCGCTCGGCTCGCGCACCCGATGGTACGGGTCGAGCTCGAACACCTCGCGAAACGCGGCCTCCGCTTCGTCGTCGCGATCGAGCACCACGTACGCGGCGCCGAGGTACTCCCACGCCTCGAGGCGTTGCGGTGCGCTCACGCCCGGCACGTTGAGCGCGCGGCGCATCGCGTCCACCGCGCCCGGAAAGTCGAGCTCGCGGTAGGCGCGACGACCGTCCGCGAGGTGACGTTCGACCTCGCTCGCGGCGCTCGTCGCGGGCGGCGGGGCTTCCTCGCGCGCGCTCGCTTCGTCGATCGCGATCTCCTGCGCGAAGGCACCACCGGAAGACAGCGTGAGAGACAGCGTGAGCCACACGAGCGCGACGCTCGCGACGCGCCAGCACGTGAGCGATGCAAGCATCGACATGAGCGACGACGTGGGCGACGCCGTGATCAACGCGCCCACGTGATCACCTCGCCCTCGTCCGTGAGCCGCACGAGCTCGCGGGCTCCGTCGCCGTCGACGTCCGCTGCGATCACGTCGAGCGCCGCACCGAGGCTCGGACCCTCCGTGACGCGCGCGTCCTCCGCGCCGAAGTACACACGCGCGTCATCGCCGACGATCACGAGATCGTCCGCACAGTCTCCGTCGACGTCGAACGCACGCAACACGCGTACGCCCGCGATCGTGAGCTCCGCCCGTGCCTCGAAGAGACCGTCGCCCCGGTTGCGCGCGATCCGTACCCGCGTCTCGTCCGCGACCGCGAGATCGAGCGCGCCGTCACCGTCGAGATCGGCCAGCGCCACGCGGCGACCTGCCCACCCCGTCGGAGCTGAACCGACCGCCGCGACCGGGCCCGCCGCGCCGCCGAGGAAGACCGCGACGCCGCCTTCGCCGACCGCGACGAGATCGTCGGCGCCGTCACCGTTCAGATCGCCGACCCCGAGATCGCGCGTCGGTTGGCCGGTGAGCGCGCGCATGACCCCGTCGAGCGCCCCCCAACGAAGTCCGTCCGCGTCCGCCGTCGCGAGCCCGTCGCCGCGCCCGGCGTCCGCGAGCGCCGCGAGCTCCGCGCTCGCCCCGAGCGTCGTCTCCGAAGGAAGTGCGACCACGCCCGACGCGCGCGCCACGAGCAGATCGTCGAGGCAGTCACCGTTCGCGTCGCCCACCGCGAGCAGGCGATCGCCCGCGTCGCCGAGCGTGCGTCCGTCGAGGCTGCGCAATCCCTCCGCGTGCTCGAGCCAGAGCTCGTCGCGTCCGTCGCCGTCGAGATCGGCGGCCAGGATTCGCGTCGCACCGTCGACTGTGCCGAGCGGAGTCTCGGGCAGCTCGGAAGGCGCCGTGCAGCGCGCGACGCGCAACGAGAGCTCGCTCGAGCCCCCCGCGCCGAAGCGCGCTTCGCCCGCCGACTGCGAGAGCGTGCGACCTCCGCGTCGAAGCCGCGCCGCCAAACGAACGCGCTCGTCGACGCGATCGCCCGCGAGGAAGGTCAGCGTGCCGGTGGCGGCGTTCGAGGGATAGCGCTCCGAGAAGAGCAGCTCGTCGTGGAACGCGGTCAAACACAGCGTCGCGCCGGGCAGGGCCTCCGTCTCGAGGCGCAGCACCACCGCGCGCTCGTCCCCACACGCGGCGAGCGCGATGGAGACGAGAGCGGCGAGCGCCGACGGCCGAACGATCATCGGCGCGACGATGCCACGAGCGAGCCCGTTCGTCGTGCGTTCCGAGCGAGCGCCTTCGTCGAGAGTCGTTGGCCAGCCCCTCGTCACGGGGCATCGAGCCATGGGCCCCAAGAGAGCCTACGCTCGCAGCCCGGTAGGGCGGCTTGCACGACCGGCGGAGCTTCTCGTTCAGCCGTCGATCACATGTCCGTGCCGACCGCGTCCTGCACCCGCGCGAAGCCGGCTCGTCGCGCGCGCTCCAGGAGGCCCTCGTGGATGCGCGCGGGCAGCGTCGGTCCCTCGTACACGAACGACGAGTAGAGCTGCACGAGCGTCGCGCCCGCGGTGATGCGGCGCCACGCGTCGTCGGCGCTCGCGATGCCGCCGATCGACACCAGCACCAGCCGATCGCCGACCCGCGCGCGCAGACGTCGCAGCACCGCCTCGCTCCGAGCCGCGAGCGGTGCGCCGCTGAGCCCACCCGCACCGAGCGATTCCACCCTCGCGGCCGGCGTGCGCAGCCCGTCGCGGCGAATCGTGGTGTTGGTCGCGAGGATTCCGTCGAGCCCCAGCTCGAGCGCGAGGTCCGCGCAGGCGTCGACGTCACCGTCCGCGAGATCGGGCGCGATCTTCACGAGCAGCGGCACGCGCCCCTTGGCGCTCACCGTGCGCCCGCGCTCGTCGAGCCCACGTCGTGGCGGCGCGACCTCGTCGAGGGTGCGACGCACCGCCGACAACAAGGGCCGCAGCTTCTCGACCGCTTGCAGGTCGCGCAGCCCCGGTGTGTTCGGCGACGAGACGTTCACCACGAAGTAGTCCGCGTGCGGACCGAGGCGCCGCGTGCTCAGCACGTAGTCGTCGATCGCGTGGGCTTCGTCGACGAGCTTCGTCTTGCCGACGTTCACCCCGACGAGCGTGCGACGCGGCGCCGCGAGCCGCGCGACCGCTGCTTCGGAGCCGCCGTTGTTGAAGCCCATGCGGTTGAGCAACGCCTCGTCGTCCGGGAGTCGGAAGAGCCGTGGGCGTGGGTTGCCGGGCTGGGGCTGACCGGTGAGGGTGCCGATCTCGACGAAGCCGAAGCCGAGCGCGCCGAGCGCCTCGAAGCCGACCGCGTCTTTGTCGAAACCCGCCGCGAGCCCGAGCGGGCCGGGGAATCGAAGACCGAGCGTGTCCACCACGAGCGCGGGGTCGGCGGGCGCGTTCGTCGCGCGAAGCAGCGCTTCGACCCCTGGCAACGCGGCGCCGGTGCGGAGCGCGCCGAACGCGAGGTGGTGCGCGGTCTCGGCGTCGAAGCGCCAGAGCAGAGGGCGAAGCAGGTGACGGTAGAGCATCGGCGATGGAGCGCGGGCTGCGACGTCTCGCGAAGGTTCGAAGGTTCGCGAGCGGCGCGGAAGGTACGCGGCGTCCCGCGCGTGTACCATGTGCCGATGCGTCGGCCGCTGCTCCTCGTGTCGCTCTGCCTCGTGCTCTTCGGAGGCGCCTTCGTAGGCCCCGCCGACGCGGCGCCGACGCAGAGCGCGAGCGTGGGCGCGGTGGTCGGAGAGATCGCGCCGATCGTGGAAGGCCAACGCGTCCAAGGCAGCGCGCCGATCGATCTCGATCGGCTCCGCGGTCGCGTAGTGGTGCTCGACTTCTGGGCCACGTGGTGTGGACCGTGCGCGTTCGTGATGCCGCAGCTCGACGCGCTCCAGCGCGAGCACGACGCGCAGGGCCTGACCGTGGTGGGGCTATCGGACGAAGCGCCCGACGTGGTGCGGCGCCACCTGAGCGCGCGCCCGGTGGGCTTCACGATCGCGAGCGGCGCCGGCAACACGCTCCAGCGCTACGCGGTGCGCGGCATCCCGACGATGATCGTGATCGACCGCGCGGGGAAGGTGCGTCTGGTGGAGACGGGCGCGGACCTCACGCAGGTGCGCGCCACGGTGCGCACGCTACTCGCCGAGCGCCCCTGAGCTCTTCGTCGCTCGTCTGGCGATGCTGGCTCACATCCGAGCAGCTCGTCACGACCGAGCGCGGCGACGAACGTCAGGACCGAACGCGGCGACGAACGACGATCAGAGGTGGATCGTCGTGCCTTCGACCGCCACGAACGCGCCGTCCCACGTCTCCTTCGCCTGACGCGCGACCTCGTCCATGAAGTCGTCCTCGTGGTAGGGGTCGTGGTGGAAGATCGCGAGCTGCTTCACGTTCGCGCGTTGCGCGAGCCGCACGCCTTCTTGCCAGGTCGAGTGACCCCAGCCGATGTGACGCGGGAACTCTTCGTCCGTGTAGGTGCTGTCGTAGGCGACGAGGTCCGCGCCGTCGATGAGCGCGAGGATCGTCTCGTCGGGTGAGCCCGGCACGTGCTCGGTGTCGGTCACGTAGCAGAACGATCGGCCACCGGCTTCGATGCGGTAGCCCGTCGCGCCGTCCGGGTGCTGCAAAGGCGCGGTGCGGATGGTGAGCTTCCCGAGCTGGAACGTCTCCCCCGCGTGGAAGTCCTTGAAGTCGATGTCGGCCTGCAGCGCGGAGAGCGGCACCGGGAAGGTCGGGCGCGCCATCTGGCCAGCGAGCACGCGCTCCACGCCACCCGCGTCGAGGAGGTGTCCCGCCCAGACCGTGAAGTGGTGGTCGGGCGCGTAGGCGGGCGTGAAGAACGGGAAGCCGTTGATGTGATCCCAGTGCGTGTGGGTGAGCAGCAGATCCGCGCGGTTGATCTTCCGTTGAAGGAAGCTCTGACCGAGGTTTCGGATCCCCGTGCCGGCGTCGAGGATCAGCGACTGACCGTCCGCGTAGACCTCGAGGCAGCTCGTGTTGCCGCCGTAACGCACGTGGTTGGGGGAGGGACACGCGATCGATCCCCGGACGCCCCAGAAGCGAACCCAGAACTCCATCAGCGCACCGTCCTGCGCGTGGGTGAGGACGTTCGAGACGTGCGTTCGGCACGTCGAGCCCTCCCTCGCAACGCCACGAGCCGCTTCATCGGGGCTCATGCTACCGCAGAGCCGAACGGGCGCGCGGATTTTTGCGGGGCTGCACATCCGTTGCGTGATCGAAGGTGGCGGCCGACTGACGACGCCCTCGACGGGCATCGACGAGAGGCGAACTCCGCGGAGCCCCGTCTGGCCGCGCCCTTCCGCCGACCCGTTTGACACCGGCCGCGAAAGCTCCAGGTTTCGCGGCCCGGCCCGCCGATGCCTCGGTGCGCCCCGCCCTCCCGGGCATCCCGAGACGATGGAAGACGTTCAGAGCTCCCCCGATCCCCGCGGCCTCCTGCTCGAGAAGGCCGGCGTCAGCGGCCTCCGGCTGCCCGTCGTGGCGTTCGGCCAAGGCACCGTGGCGTCCGTCGCGCTCTCCGTCAGCGTCCCCGCCTCCCAGCGCGGAGCGCACATGAGCCGCTTCCTCCCCGTCCTCGAAGCCCACCGCGAGGCCCTCGACCTGCCGCGTGTGCTCCGACTGCTCGCAGACCTCCAGACCGCCCTCGACGCCGAGCGCGCGGACGTCGAGCTGCGCTTCCCGTTCTTCCGCGACAAGGCCGCGCCCGTCAGCGGTGAGCGCGGGCTCATGGCCTACGACGCGGTGATTCGCGGGACTGCTCAGGTCGGGAGCGCGCCGCGCCTCTCGCTCGAGGCCATCGTCGCGGTCGCGAGCCTCTGCCCGTGCAGCAAGGCGATCAGCGACTACGGCGCGCACAACCAGCGCGGTCACGTTCACGTCGAGATCGAGCCGACGATCACGGACGGCGCGCCCGCAGCGATCGGCCTCGACCACCTCGTCACCGTCGCGGAGCGGCACGCGTCGACGCCGCTCTACCCGGTGCTCAAGCGCCCCGACGAACGCCACGTCACGATGCTCGCGTACGACCGCCCCGCGTTCGTGGAAGACATGACGCGCGGCGTCGCGCTCGACCTGCGCGAGGATCCGCGCGTGGCGGCGTTCCGCGTGCGCGTGGTGAACCAAGAGAGCATCCACGACCACGACGCGTTCGCGGAGCTCTCGTGGCGACGAGGCGCGTGAGCCGATGAGCTTCGTGCTGCGCTTCACGCGCCGCTTCTCGATGGCGCACCGACTGATCGCCGGGCAGAGCGACAAGTGCGCGACCCCGCACGGGCACAACGAGCTCGTGACGGTCGACCTCGTGGCGAAGCTCCTCGGTCGGCCGGGTCAGCGGCCGACGGAGCTTCTCGGTCAGCCGGGTCAGCGGCCGACGGAG
>CALJLK010000571.1 GCA_937982655.1 uncultured Sandaracinus sp. | reverse complement strand
TACGAGATTTCTGCCTGTCTCGTGGGCTCGGAGATGTGTATAAGAGACAGACCGGCCACCTCGGCTTCGAGCAGGTGCGCAGCCTCCTCGAATGGAGCGAAGCGATCTCGGAGCGCGCCACGGCGGATCTCCCGAGCGCGATGGGCTGTACCCCGACCGCGGCGTTCGACGCCTGCACGCGCGACTACGCCACCCGCCTCGGCGAGCTCGCGTTCCGTCGCCCGCTCACCGCAGACGAGCTCGCGCTCTTCGAGGACGTGCACGTCACGGTCGCCGCCGAGACCACGCCGCGCGACGGCGTCCGAGCGCTCTGGGAGCTCGCGCTCACCTCGCCCGACTTCACGTACCTCTCGGCCCGGACCGTCGACGACGGCTCGCGCCTCACGCCGCACGCGATCGCGAGTCAGCTCTCCTACGGCCTCTGGGGCACGATGCCCGACGCGTGGCTCCGCGAGCGCACCGCGACGCTCACCACGCCCGAAGCGGTGCGCGCCACGGCGGACGCGATGCTCGACGATCCGCGCGCGGAGACGATCGTGGCGCGTTTCCACCGCGACTGGCTCAACCTCGCGAGCGCCTCCGAGCTCGACAAAGATCCCGCGCTCTACCCGGAGTTCGACGCGACCACCGCGGCCGCCCTCGAGACCGAGCTCGACGCCTTCGTGGTGCGCTCGGTGCTCGAAGATCGCTCCATCGCGGATCTCTTCGCGAGCCGCGACGCGTTCGTGAACCGACGGCTCGAAGCCCTCTACGAGCTCGATCTGCGCAGCAGCGGCGACGACGACTGGCAGTGGCGCGAGCTCCCGCCAGAGCGCGCCGGCGTGCTCACACGTCCGCTCTTCCTCGCGACCACCGCCGGTCGCGGCGAGTCCGCGCTCATCCACCGCGGCGTCGCGATCATCGAGCACCTGCTCTGCCGCACGCTCACCCCGCCCGACGACGCGATCGAAGAAGCGCTCCCGATCCCCGTCGACGCTTCGTCCGGCAAGCTCGCCGCGGTCGCCGATCGCGCGTCCAAGCCCCACTGCGCGACCTGCCACGACACCATCGATCCGCTCGGGCTCGCCTTCGAGAGCTTCGACGCGATCGGCGCCTTCCGCACCGCGTACCCGGACGGCGTGGCGATCGATCCCGCCGGCACCCTCGAGTCGACCTTCCTCGAGGCGCCCATCGACTACGCGGGCGCATCCGAGCTGCTCGCCGAGCTCGCGGAGGCCCCCGAGGTGCAGCTCTGCTACGCGACGAAGTGGTCGGAGTGGCTCACGGGCACGCCACCGAACGACGCCCAGCGCGCCGAGATCGCGCGATTCACGGAGACGCCCGGCGTGTCGATCCGCGAGGTCCTCCTCGAGACGCTCACCTCGCCTTGGTTCCTC
This sequence comes from uncultured Sandaracinus sp., assembly GCA_937982655.1. GTDB lineage: Bacteria > Myxococcota_A > Polyangia > Polyangiales > Houyiibacteriaceae > JACKEH01. The sequence continues at coordinate 13,035 of CALJLK010000571.1, read as the reverse complement.
GATCGCGCGGAGATCGAACGATGACGCACAAGCCCGACGATCTCGTGGTCCGCCGCGGCCGCCGACGCTTCCTCGCCGGCGCCGCGGGCCTGCTCGCGTTGCCCTTCCTCGAGTCGATCGCCCGCCCGTCGAAGGCGAAAGCGTGGACGCCCGCGCCAGGTATGCCGCGGCGGCTCGTGATCTTCTTCAACGGCCACGGGCTCATCATGGAAGAGTTCGTGCCTCGCGCGGGCTTCGTGCAGGGCGCGCTCCTGCGGCCGGTCGCGGACGCAGGTCTCGCTCCGAAGACGCTCGTGATCACGGGTGTGAACTCGAAGGTTCAATCCGGACATCCTGGAGCACCTTCGGTGCTCACCTGCACGCCGCTCGAAGCCGATCAATACGGCATCACGCACCCGCGCACCGCCTCCGTCGACCACGTGATCGCGCGTCACATGCAGGACGGCGGGCCCGCGCGTCGCTTCGACGTGGGCGTCCACGACCAGAGCGTCGACCTCGGCGCGCGCAGCCTCTCCGACGATCACACGCAGATGTTCTGGAGCGGCGACGACGAGCACGTCCCCTCCATCATCCACCCGCACGCCGCGCTCGATCGCGCGTTCCCGAGCACCACGGGCGAGCCGACGGAGCCGACGGTCGACGCGCGCACCGTCCGGCGCCGCAGCGTGCTCGACGGAGCCCTCGCGCAGCTCACCCAACTGCAGGGCCGCGTCTCCACCTCCGATCGCGTGCGCCTCGAGCGGCATGCCGAGCACCTGCGCGCGATCGAGCTCTCGCTCGGCGGCACCGTCGCGCCGACCACGCCCACCTGCGCCGATCCGACCTTCGATCGCAGCGCGACCACCCACGCGCGGGCGGCGGAAGTGTTGATCGACACCCTGGCCCTCGCGATGGCGTGCAACGTCGCGGACGTCGGCACCTTCAAGGCCTTCGACATGGAAGAAGGCGCGTGGGGCCACGTCGTGCATCCCGATCTCGCGACGACGTTCGGCGGCGAGAACTACCACGGGGCCTGGCACAAGGCGTCCGACCAGCGCCTCGACTACGCGCGCCGCGCGTTCACCGCGATCAACACGTGGCACGGATCGCTCTTCGCGCGCCTGCTCCGTCGGCTCGACGAGGTCGACGAGGGCGACGGCTCCGCGCTCGATCACTCGCTCGTGATGTGGATCAGCGACTTCGGCCACGGCGGAGGTCACGGCTCGGACAACCTGCCGATCGTGATCGCGGGCAACGCGGGCGGCGCCACGCTCGGTCGCCACGTCAACTACGCGCGCGATCCCGCGAGCCCCTACGGCGACGATGGGCAGCCCGGAAACCACAACCTCTGCGTCTCGTTGTTGCAGGCGTTCGGGATCCCCGGCGATCGGTTCGGGGACTACACGAACGTCTCCCAGTCGGTGGAGCCCGGTCCGCTCTCGCTCTGAGCGAGGCTCTCCGCACACGCATCGGCGTCGTTCGTGTCCCCCACGTGACAAGCGCGCGTCGAACGCCGTAACCTGTTCTACGTGCGTAGCTTCGGGGTTTGGGTCGCAATCGCCGGCGTGCTCGGTGGTTGCTCGGGTAAAGGTACGTCACCGCTCACGGGCGAGGACGCGGGCGTCGACGCGGGTGAGGTCGACGGAGGTCCGGTGTGCGAAGGCGCGCCGGAGCTCGAAGGCGCGACCGGGACACCGCACGCGGAGCCCTTCGGCGCGTCGGCGACCGAAGCGCGCGCGGGGCGACTGACCGAAGCGGATCTCCCGCCCGATCCACACGACCTGCTCACGTGGCGCGAAGGCGACTACGTGCTCGCCAACGATCGCATCGCGGTCGTGATCGAGGACGCACGCGCCTCCGACGGCTACGACCCCTTCGGCGGCAAGCTCGCCGGCATGGCGCGGGTCGAGGACGGTCGCATGGTCGACGCGGCCGACTTCAACGAGATCATCCTCGGGCTCGGTCGCTACACCGTGGTCCCGACGAGCGTCGGCGTGCTCGAACCGGCCGAGGACGGCACCGCGACGGTGCGCGTGAACGGCATGCTTCGCCCGATCCCCTTCGCGGACGAGCTCGCCTCCGCCCTCGCGCCGGCCAACTACGACGACCTCGCGGTCGCGCTCGACTACTCGCTCGCCCCGGGCGCGAGCCACGTGAGCGTCCGCGTGCAGCTCTCCAGCCCGCGCACGGGCCGCGCGCGCGGCAACCTCTTGCTGCTCACCTTCCAGACCTACCGCATGCCCGCGTTCGCGCCCGAGCGCGGCTTCGATCTCGGCGACCGCTCCGCCTTCGTCGGCTTCGCGGACGACGACGCCACGAGCTACGCGATCGAGGCCATCGACGACGACCTCGGGCTGCTCATCGAGGTGAGCGGCGCGGTGCTCTTCCAAGGGCAAGCGTTCGAAGCCGCGGGCTGTGCGGTGACCGACTTCGAGCTCGCGCGCATCCACGTCGGCGGTCCCGGCATGGACGGCTTGCTCTCCGCGATGCGCGAGGAGGCGGGTGTCGAAGAGCGTGTGATCGAAGGCGTGGTCACGGGCGGCGACGGCGAGCCCGCGGCGGGTGTGCGCGTGCACGCCGAGAGCGCGGACATGGCGCGTTACCTGACGCGCGCGACGACCGATTCCGAAGGTCGCTACCGCCTGCGGGTCGACGCGAGCGAGACGGTGCGGCTGCGCGCGTTCCGCGTCGGCGAGGGCATCGTGGAGATCCCGAGCGGAGAGACCGACGTGACGTTGCCCGAGCTCGGCGCGATCGCGGTGACCGCGACGGGCGCGGAGGGTGCGCTGCCGGTTCGTGTGCAGACGGTGCCGCAGAGCGCGCCCGAGCCCTCGCTGTCGCGGCGTTGGGGCGAGCCCGATCGCCCGGCGCGTCGCACCCACGTGGTCTTTCCGACCGACGGTCAGGTCACGCTGCCGGTGCTCCCGGGCACCCACCGCGTGATCGTCTCGCGCGGCTTCGAGTACGACCTCTTCGAGTCGGACGTCGAGGTCACGGCGGGCGAGACCACGAACGTCCCCGTGATGCTCGAGCGTGTCGTCGACACCACCGGCGTGATGTGCGCCGACTACCACATCCACACGAACCGTTCGCCCGACTCGTCGGATCCGGCGCGCTTCAAGCTGCACAGCAGCGCGGGCGACGGCCTCGAGATCCCCTGCCGCTCCGACCACGAGTGGGTCGTGAGCTGGGACGAGCTCGTGGAGGAAGAGACGCTCGACGGTTGGCTCTTCGGCGTGACCTCGCTCGAGCTCACGACCTTCGCGTGGGGCCACTTCGGCGTGGTGCCGATCACGCCGCGCCCGAACGAACCGAACAACGGCGCGCCCGACTGGACCGGCAAGAACCCGCCCGAGGTCTTCGCGGAGGTGCACGCGCGCCCGGAGGAGCCGTTGCTCATCATCAACCACCCGCGCGGCGCCGCGATCGGCGGCTATTTCAGCGCGGCCGGCTACGACGCCGCGACCGGCACGGTGCGCAACGCACATCTCTGGCACGAGAGCTTCGGCGCGATCGAGACCTTCAACGACTCGAGCTTCGACGAGAGCGCGGAGCAGGTGCGCGATTGGTTCTCGTTCTTGCGCAGCGGACGCCGCGTGTGGGCGGTCGGCTCGTCGGACACCCACCACGTGATGCGCGGCTCGCCGGTCGGTTATCCGCGTACGTGTCTGCGTGTCGGTCTCGATGATCCGGAGGCGCTCCGCACGGGCGGCGCGGAGACTCTCGTGCGCGACGCGACCGCCGACGGACACTTCACGGTGAGCGGCGGCATCTACGTCGACGCGTGGGCGCGCGGCGACGTGCAACCGGGCGACGAGGTCACGGGCGCGGCGGCGCGCGAGAGCGTGCGGGTGCGCGTGCAGGCGGCGCCGTGGATCGACGTCGACGCGCTCGAGGTCTGGGTCGACGGAGAGCTCGCGCAGACGATCGCGATCGAAGCGTCGACCGAGGTCGTGCGCTTCGACGACACGATCGAGGTCGAGGGCGATTGGGTGGTGTTCCACGCGAAGGGCGACCGCGACCTCTCGCCCGCGATCCCGGGACGCATGCCCTTCGGCGTGACGCAGCCGATCTTCTTCGTGCGCTGAGCGGCGCGGCGGACGACGTCGGCCCGCGCGTTGCACTGCTCCGCGCACGATGCGCACCGGCACGCAACGGCACGTCCTTCCCGCTCTCGAGCGGGATCCCGTGCGCGTGCGCCTGCCGGCGGCTGACCGCGTCGACCCGTCGCCCGCCGCCCCCAAACCTGTGAGAAAGCTCGCCGGCTGGCCTCGGTTTCCCCGCGATGTCATGACGTCCCCCATGGTCTCGAAACCCTGGGAGCCGGACTCGTGGCGCGCGCGCCCCGTGGCCCAAGCCGTCGAATACGAAGACGAAGGCGAGCTTCACGCCGCGGTCGGGACGCTGCAGCAGCTCCCGCCGCTGGTCACGAGCTTCGAGATCGAGAAGCTGCGCGCGCAGATCGCGGAGGCCCAGCTCGGCAAACGCTTCATGCTCCAAGGCGGCGACTGCGCGGAGAGCCTCGCGGACTGCCGACCGGAGCCGATCGCGGCGAAGCTGAAGATCCTCCTTCAGATGAGCTTGGTGCTCGTGCACGCAGGCGAACGACCGGTGATCCGCGTCGGTCGCTTCGCCGGTCAATACGCGAAGCCGCGCAGCAGCCCGACCGAGACGCGCGACGGAACGACCCTGCCGAGCTACTTCGGTGATCTCGTCAACCGCCCCGGCTTCGACGCGAATTCGCGGCGGGCCGATCCCTGGCTGCTCGTCGACGGCTACAAGCACGCCGCGCTCACGCTGAACTTCATCCGCTCGCTGACCGACAGCGGCTTCGCGGATCTCCAACACCCCGAGTATTGGGATCTCGCGTTCCTGAAGAGCGCGACCCTCTCGCAGTCGCTCCGCAAGGACTACGAGCGCACGGTGCGGGAGGTCGGCAACGCGATCCGCTTCATGCAGGCGCTCGGCGAGCAGAAGGTCGAAGAGCTCTCGCGGGTCGAGTTCTTCACGAGCCACGAGGGATTGAACCTCTGGTACGAGTCGGCGCTCATCCGGAAGGTCCCGCGCCGCGAGGGCTATTACGATCTCTCGACGCACATGCCGTGGATCGGCGAGCGCACGCGCCAGCTCGACGGCGCGCACGTCGAGCTCTTCCGCGGCATCCGCAATCCGGTCGGCATCAAGGTCAGCGCGAAGGCGGACCCGAAGGAGGTCGTCGCGCTGATCGAGACGCTCAACCCGGGCGACGAGCCGGGCAAGATCGTGCTCATCAGCCGCATGGGCGCAGGCGCGGTGCGCGACGCGCTTCCGCCGCTGGTGGAGACGGTGAAGAAGAGCGGCCGCCGAGTGCTCTGGGTCTCCGATCCGATGCACGGCAACACCATCTCGACCTCGAACGGCTTCAAGACCCGCGACTTCGACGCGATCGTGAGCGAGCTCGACGCGGTGATGGCGGTCCACGACGCCCAAGGCACCGTCTTCGGCGGCGTGCACTTCGAGCTCACGGGCGACGACGTCACCGAGTGCATCGGCGGCGCGGACGGATTGACGGAAGACGATCTGTCGAAGAACTACGCGACCCTCTGCGATCCGCGTTTGAACTACGGCCAAGCGCTCGAGATGGCGTTCCGAATCGCGCGGCGGTGGAAGAAAGAATAGGAAATGACGACTCGAAGACTTCGCTTCGCGGTGGGAGCTGCGCTCCTGTTGGGAACGCCAGCTTGTGAAGACGACGACGTTCCGATCGGCTGCAATCCGTCGTGCTTCGACGGCGGCATGGACGCCGGACGCGACGCGGGGGACGAGGTCATCAACGTATACCCCGACACGGGACCCGAGCCCGACACTGGCATCGACGCGGGCGAAGAGATCATCAACCCCGCGCCCGACTCCGGCCCACCGCCCGACGAGGACGCGGGCATCGACGCGGGCGTCGAGGACGCAGGCACCGAGGACGCGGGCACGGAGGACGCGGGCCCGGTCGAAGCCTGACGTCGACGCGTCCTCGAACGTCCACGTTCACCTTGCCGCCCGCTCCTCCGCCGCGGTAGCACGCCGCGCGGAGGTGCCCGCGATGACGTTCGATCCGAGCTGGAAGTCCCGCGCCGTCGATGCCGCGGCGGTGGTCGCGAAGCTGCCCGAGGACGCTCACGTCTTCGTGCAAGGGGCCGCGATGACGCCCACGCCGCTCCTTCACGCGCTCTGCGCGCGCAAGGACCTCGACCGCGCGACCCTCTATCACCTGCACCTCGAAGGCGACGTCCCCTTCGCGGCACCCGAACATTGCCGACGCATCCGCAGCGTCTCCTTCTTCACCGGCCCCGCGCTGCGCGGCCCCGTGAACCGCGGCGAGGCCGACTTCGTGCCCGTCTTCCTCAAGGACGTGCCGCTCCTCTTCCGCCGCGGCGTGGTGGAGCTCGACGCGTGCTTCGTGCGCCTCTCGCCCCCCGATCGCCACGGGCTCTGCACCCTCGGCGTCAGCGTGGACGCCGCGCTCGAAGCGACGCGCCGCGCGAAGCTCGTGCTCGCGGTGATCGACGAGAACGTGCCCCGCACCCACGGACACGCCACGGTGCCCTTCGATCGCATCGACGCGTTCTGCCTCGACGATTCCGGCCCCTACGCGCGCGATCCCGCACCGCGCGAGCCGGTCGAGGAGACCATCGGCGAGATCATCGCCGCACTCGTCGAGGACGGCAGCACGCTGCAGATGGGCATCGGCGCGATCCCGGACGCCGTGCTCGCACGCCTCGGCAACAAGCTCGACCTCGGCGTACACACCGAGATGTTCTCCGACGGTGTGGTCGACCTCGTGCAGAACGGTGTGATCACCAACCGCTACAAGCACATCCACGCGGGCCGTCTGGTGACGAGCTTCGCGATGGGGAGCCGCCGCCTCTACGACTTCGTGGACGACAACCCGCTCGTCGAGATGCACCCCTGCGATCGCACGAACGACACCAACCTGATCCGTCAGAACCCGAAGGTGGTCGCGGTGAACTCCGCGCTCGCGGTCGATCTCTCGGGCCAGGTACAAGCCGACAGTCTGGGTCATCAGATCTACAGCGGCATCGGCGGTCAAATGGACTTCATCCACGGCGCCGCGCTCTCCGAGGGCGGAAAGCCGATCATCGCGCTGCCCTCCACGGCGAAGAACGGCACGCTCTCGCGCATCTCGCCGACGTTGGTCGCGGGCGCGGGCGTGGTGACGACGCGTGGCCACGTGCACTGGGTCGTGACCGAGCACGGCGCGGTGAACCTCTTCGGTCAGTCGCTGCGACGCCGCGGCGAGCTCCTCATCAGCATCGCGCACCCGGACTTCCGCCCGGAGCTGCGCAAGGCGCTGTCGGACCTGCGGCACTTCGTGCTTTGAGAGGTCAGCGGCGCGCGATCGCGTCCGCCACCCGGATTCCGTCGAGCGCCGCGCTCATGATGCCGCCCGCGAAGCCTGCGCCTTCGCCACACGGGTACAGCCCCGGCAGCCCGATCGCTTCGAGCGATCCGTGGTCGCGCTCGAAGCGCACCGGCGAGCTCGTGCGCGACTCCACCCCGAGCGCGACCGCGTCGCCGCGCGCGTAACCACGCATCTTGCGATCCACCTGCCGGAGCGCCTCGCGCAGCGGCGCGGCGAGCGACTCCAGCACGTCGTCGAGCCGCGCGCTCGCGACCGGGCGCGGGTAGCTCGTCTCCGGCAGCGACGACGACACACGCTTCTCGAGGAAGTCCTCGATGCGCTGCGCGGGCGCCACGTAGTCGCCGCCGCCCGCGTCGTACGCGCGTCGCTCGATGCGCCGCTGCAGCTCCACGCCCGAGAAGGGATCGTTCGGGTCGAAGCCGAAGGTCGCGAGCTGCGCGGGCCCGATCTCGGTCACGAAGCCGCTGTTGGCGAAGCGCCCGTTGCGTTTGCTCGGACTCCAGCCGTTGACGACCTGCCCGCCCGGCTCGGTGGCCGCGGGCGCGACGAAGCCGCCCGGGCACATGCAGAACGAGAAGATGCCGGTGCCGCACGCGCGCTCGACCAAGCGATACGACGCCGCGCCGAGCACCGGGTGTCCCGCGAGCGCGCCGAACTGCGCGCGATCCACGAAGCTCTGCGGGTGCTCGACCCGCACCCCGATCGCGAAGGGCTTGAAGGTCACCTGCGCGCCCGCCGCCGCCACGAAGCGCTGCACGTCGCGCGCGCTGTGTCCCGGCGCGACCACCACCGCGCGCGCCTCGATCGTGCGGCCGTCCGCGAGCACCACCCCGACCGTACGGCCGCTCGCGGTCGCGATCGCGTCCACGCGCGACTCGAAGAGCACCTCCACGCCCGCCGACTCGAGGTGCTCGCGCATCGCGCCGACCACGCCGGGCAGCTTGTTGGTGCCGATGTGGGGCCGCGCGTCGACGAGGATGTCCGGGCTCGCGCCGTACGCGACGAACGCGCGCAGCACGCTCTCCACGTCGCCGCGCTTGCTGCTGCGCGTGTAGAGCTTGCCGTCGCTGAAGGTGCCCGCGCCGCCTTCGCCGAAGCAGTAGTTGCTCTCCGGATTCAGCGCGCCGCGCTGCGTGAGCGCCGCCAGATCGCGCCGACGCGGACGCACCGCCTTGCCGCGCTCCACCACCACGCTGCGCAGCCCGTGCTGAGCGAGGCGCCACGCGCAGAAGAGCCCCGCCGGTCCCGCGCCGATCACCACCACGGGCGGCGCGCCCGAGAGCGTCGGCAGATCGAGCGGCACCACCGGCGCCTCGTCCTTCGCCTCGAAGTCGAGCTCGACCAGCGTCTGCACCATCACGCGCCCACGCCGCGCGTCGATCGCGCGCCGACGCACCCGCACCGCGCGCACGTCTGCGTCGCGCACGTGCGCTTCCTTCACCGCCGCCGCACGGAGCGCGCGCTCGTCGAGGAGCACGTCCGGGTGCAGCGCGAGGTCGACGCGAATCGGAGGCTTCGCCATGGGGCTCGCGAGCATGGCACGCGGCGCGCGGCCGTCGAACGCCAGCCGCTCAAGCGGTGACGCGCATCGCTTCGCGCACCGCCTCGTAGCGATCGAGGGTCGTCGGCTCGAAACGCTCGACCGCGAAGAGCTCCCGCAGCACCGCCGCGCCGTCCTTGCTCTCGTGCAGGTGCAGGAGCGCGACCGCGAAGCGACTTCGAAGCTCCGACGCGCACGCGTCCGTCGCCACGATCGCGTCGGACGGGATCGGCTCGCTCACCAGCAGCGGCCGCATCCGCTCGCGCGCGCCCGTGAGCTCCCAGCCCGCGTTCACGATCGGCGAATCGACCGCGTCGGACTCGTGCTGCACGAAGGTCGCCCCCACGTCGAGCTCGCCTCCCTCGACCGCGCGCCCGACCGCGACGTGGTCGGCGAGGAACCGCTGCTCGGCGAAGAGCGTGTCGGCGTCGAGCTCGAGCTGCGCGAGTGAGAGCCGCGGAAACAAGAAGCCCGCACAACTGTTGCGGTCGACCCACGCGACGCGCGCGCCCGAGAGATCCGTCGCGTTCTGGTAAGGCGCGTCGGCGCGGCAGAAGAGCGCGCCTCGGAAGTGCGCGCGCTGATGACGAACTCCGGAGGCCACGAGGTGCGTCGTCGGCTCGTCCATCGCGCGCACGAGCACCGCGGGCGGAACCCACGCGATGTCGGTCTCTCCGTCGAGCACCAGCTCGAGCAGATCGCCGTAGGTCGGCGTGGTGCGCACCTCGACCAACGCCTCGAGCCGATCCGCGAGGACCCGCGCGAAGGCCGCGCGTGCGGAAGCGCGGGTCGCACCCACGGGTCCCGTCAACAGTCGGATCGTCGACGACATCGGACGAGAGAGGATACCAGCCCGAGACGCGTTCGGAGCGCGAAGATCGCCGTTTGGGCGCGGGCACCCGATCGTCACGTCGGTTGCCCACGCGCGAGTCACGGTATGCTTCGTGTTCGTTTCCGCGGAGCTTCCCCTCGAATGCGCGCCACCGTCTGCTTCACGTTCGCCCTCGCCCTCGTCGGTTGCGGCGACGACACGATCCTCGTCGACGCCCGACGCGACGCGGGAGTCTTCCCTTCGGACGGTGGATTCGAGCTCGACGGATCCCTCGATGGATCGGTCGACGGCGGAAGCGACGGTGGTGGCGCGCTCCATCCCGCGCGTTATCCGAACGATCGCGCGCACTCGCCGATCACGCCTTTCGTCGCGGAGAGCCTCCGCGCGGTGCGCGCGCGCGCCAGCGATCTACGCCCCGACGTGTTCGCGAAGATCGGCGCGTCGTCGACCGCGAGCACGAGCTTCCTCCACTGTTTCGCGGGCACGAACGTCGACCTCGACGGGCGCGCGCTCGACGCGACGCTGGAGCATTTCCGCGGCGGCGACGCGATGGGCACCACGCCCTTCGATCGCGAGAGCGAGTGCGCGGTGGTCGGCTGGCACGCGGGTCGCGCGCTCGAAGGCGATCCCTCCGCGCTGGAGCGCGAGCTCGACGCGATCCTCCCCGGCTTCGCGGTCGTGATGTACGGCACCAACGACATCAACATCGTCAACGTCGAGACCTACGCGCAGAACCTGCTGAACCTCGCGGACGCGCTGCTCGATCGGGGCGTCGTGCCGATCTTCTCCACCGTGATGCCACGCGCCGACGACGCGGAAGCCGACGCGCTGGTCGACGACTTCAACCTCGTGGTGCGCGCGGTGGCGCAAGCGCGGCAGGTGCCGATGGTCGATCTCGAGCGCGAGCTGCGGCCGCTGGTCGACTTCGGGCTCGGCGGCGACGGCATCCATCCCTCGACCTCGCCGAGCGGCGCGTGTGTGCTCACCGACGAGTCGCTCGTGTACGGCTACAACGTGCGCAACCTCCTCACCCTCGAAGCGCTCGATCGCGTCCGCCGCGTGGTGCTCGAAGGCGAAGCCGCGCCCGATCCCGCCGGTCCCGCGCTCGAAGGTGACGGCTCGCCCACCGATCCCTTCGTGATCGACGCGCTGCCCTTCCTGCACGTGTAGAGCACGCTCTTCTCCACTCACCGCAACCTCGATCGTTACGACGGCTGCATGGCGACCCAGGACGAGTCGGGCCCCGAGCTGCTCTACCGCCTCGAGCTCGCGGCGCCGACGGATGTGCTGATTCGCGTGCACGATCGCGGCGAGGTCGACGTCGACGTGCACCTGCTCGACGCACCCACCGAAGCCGGCTGCGTCGCGCGCGCGCACCAAGAGCTGCGCGCCTCGCTCGGCGCGGGCACGCATTGGATCGCGGTGGACACGTTCGTGGGCGCGGGGACTGAGCGTGCGGGCGAGTTCTTGCTGACGGTGGTGGCGGAGTAGCGAACCTCTCGCGCGCACCCACGCCCCGCTCGACCCCGCGATCCGACGGCTCGCCCTCCACGTGCGGCTCCACACCGGACCCTCGCGCGCGTGTGTCGTAGGCTCCGCGCGCCCATGACGAACGCCACCCTCGAGACGCGCAGCGCGCGCACGATCCCCTGCTTCGAGCCCGCGACGGGCCGCTCTCTCGGCGAGGTCGCCGCGCACACGCCCGAGGACGTGCGCCGCATGGTCGCCAACGCGCGGCGCGCGCAGGAGGGCTTCGCGCACACGTCGTTCGAGACGCGTCGCTCGGTGCTCAAGCACATCCTGCAGCACGTGCTCGATCACGCGGACGAGCTGGTCGAGCTCGTCGTGCGCGACGCCGGCAAGACGCACGAGAACGCGATGATGGGTGAGATCTGGCCCGTCGCGGAGAAGCTGCGCTGGACGATCGGCAACGGCGAGAAGCACCTGCGCCCCGAGCGCGTCTCGAGCGGCCTCTTCGTGCACAAGAAGGCGACCATCGAGTACGTGCCGCGCGGCGTGATCGGCGTGATCTGCCCGTGGAACTACCCGCTGCAGAACATCCTCGGGCCCGTGATCCCCGCGCTCATGTCGGGCAACGCGAGCGTGGTGAAGGTGAGCGAGCACGTCGCGTGGAGCGCGCCGCGCTTCCAGCGCATCTTCGACGAAGCCCTCGACGCGCACGGCCTCTCGCGCGATCTCGTGCAGATCGTCCAAGGCTTCGGCGACGTGGGCGCGGCGCTCGTGAGCAGCGGCGTCGATCTCGTGGTCTTCACCGGCTCGATGGGCAACGGCAAGAAGGTGCTCGCGGAGTCGGCCAAGACGCTCGTGCCCGTGATCCTCGAGCTCGGCGGCAAGGACGCGCTCGTGGTCTGCGACGACGCGGAGCTCGAAGCGGCCGCCCACGCCGCGCTCAACGGCGCGTTCATCGCCGCCGGTCAGAACTGCCTCGCGGCCGAGCGCATCCTCGTGATGGACGGCATCTACGATCGTTTCGTGCAGCGCGTGACCGAGCTCGCGCGCGGCCTGCGGCAGGACGTGCCGACGAACCGCCCGGGACAGGTCGACGTGGGCGCGCTCGTGACGCCGCAGCAGCTCGAGATCGTCGAGCACCTCGTGAGCGACGCGATCGCCAAGGGCGCGCGCGCGCTCGTGGGCGGCAAGCGCGCGAACAAGCCAGGGAACTACTTCGAGCCGACCGTGCTCGTCGACGTGAAACCGGAGATGGCCGTCGCGCAGGAAGAAGCGTTCGGTCCGGTGCTCTCGATCTTGCGCGTGAAGGACGACGCGGACGCGGTGCGCGTCGCGAACTCCACCGCGTACGGCCTCGGCTGCACGGTCTTCTCGAAGGACGCCGCGCGCGCCAAGCGCATCGCCGATCGCATCCAGAGCGGCAGCGCGTCGATCAACGACTTCGGCTTCACCTACATGGCGCAGGACCTCCCGTTCGGCGGCGTCGGCGGCTCGGGCTTCGGTCGCCTCAACGGCCGCGAGGGCCTGCGCGCGTGCTGCCACGCCAAGGCCGTGCTCGAAGATCGCGTCGCGCTCCACGCGCCCGCGAAGGTCTACCCGGTCAAGCCGCACGACGCCGAGCTCTTCCGCGGCGTGCTGCGCACGCTCTACGGCACGGGGATCTCGGAGCGCGTGCAGGGGCTCAAGGATCTCGCGGGCACCGCGACCAAGCTGCTGCGTCGCCGCTGAGGCTCGCGTCCGACCACGTCGCACGATCACCTCGCACGATCACCTCGCACGATCACCTCGCACGATCACCTC
>CALJLK010000570.1 GCA_937982655.1 uncultured Sandaracinus sp. | reverse complement strand
GGGCCCCCTCCCACGAGCCTTCGCTCGCTATCGCTCGCTGCGCGCCGTCCGGCAGGGCGGCTTGCGAATTCGGCCTCCAGCTTCTTTTCAGGACGTGCGGACGTCCAGCTCGACCTTCCACACGTCGCCACCCGCGCGCGGGAGCGCTTCGAGCACCAGGGTGCCGAGCTCGCTGACACGCGCGCGCAGCCGTACGGGGACGACGTCGCCCGCTTGCCGCCCTTGCGCGGGCAGCTCGGCTTCGATCGCGCCGAGCTCGACGAGCTCGTCGTCGCGCCAGCGCTCGAGCAACGCCCCCGGTGCGTCGTCGCGGCGCACGGAGCTCGCGAAGAAGCGGAAGCGGACCGGCTCGCCGACCACCAGGCCGAGCTCCTGCGGAGGCGAGGGCGCGGTCGAGCCTTCTTCGAGGCCGAAGGGCGCGACGCAGAGCGCGTGCACCGGCGGCTCCATGCCGGGCACCGCGGGCATCGCGGTCTCGACGCCGACGTAGAACGCCTGCGCCATGCCGCCGCGGATTCGCACGCCGCCGCCGAGCCGCGCGTAGCCGTAGTAGGCCGCGCCGCGCGCGACCGCGCCATCGAGATCCGCGCCTTCGAGCACGCGCGCGTCGGGCGCGCCATCCGCCGCGAGCCAGCCGCCGATCACCTTCGTGATGCGCTCGGCGATCGCGTCGGCCTTGAGCACGCCGCCGTTGAAGAGGATCGCGGTCGGGTGGAGGAAACGCGCGCCTTCCTTCATCGCGAAGCCGAGCTCCGCGGTCGCGCCGACTTGGCGCGCGAGGAAGGCCGCGAGGTGACGCGTGACGGCAGCGTCTTGCGCGTACGGCAGACCGAGCTGCGTGAGCGCGCCGCGCGCGCGGGTCGCGGGCTTGGCGTCGGCGCCGACCTCGGGAAAGAACCCTTCGAGCAGCGTGCGGCGGACCTCTTCGAGGGTGAGCTCGGTGCGGAGCGAGCCGCCGATCAGCTTGCTGCCGCGGCTCGGCACCACGAGGGGAACGCTCTGGGGCGGGCTCGCGCCGAGGAGCTGCTCCTTGGCGTGACGGCAGCCGTGCGTGAGCGCGCGGAGCTGCCACGCGTCGAGCTTCTTGCCTTCGCTCTCGAGCTTCTGCGCGACCACGTACGCGAGCGCGAGATCCATGTTGTCGCCGCCGAGCAGGATGTGCTCGCCGACCGCGACGCGTTCGAGCGCGAGGTTTCCGTCCTGCTCGTGCACCGCGATGAGCGAGAAGTCCGTGGTGCCGCCGCCGACGTCGACCACCAGGATCACGTCGCCCACCTTCACGTGATCGCGCCACGTGCCCTTGGTCTGGGCGATCCACGCGTAGAGCGCGGACTGCGGCTCTTCGAGCAGCGTGAGGCGGTGATAGCCCGCGGCCTTCGCGGCCTCCGCGGTGAGCTCGCGCGCGGCCGGATCGAAGCTCGCCGGCACCGTGAGCACGACGTCTTGTTCGCCGAAGGGCGCGTCGGGGTGCGCGTGGTTCCACGCGTCGCGGAGGTGCGCGAGGTACTGCACGCTCGCCGCGAAGGGCGAGAGGCGCGAGACCTCTTCGGGCGCGTCGGTCGGGAGGATCGCGCCTTTGCGATCGACGCCCGGATGGCAGAGCCAGCTCTTGGCGGACGAGACGAGCCGCAGCGGGGTCTGCGCGCCGAGACGACGCGCGATCTCGCCCACCACGTACGCGGGCGTCGGATTCCACGGCAGCGCGGCCGCGCCGGGCGGGAGCTCTTGTGGGTGCGGCAGGTAGAGGAAGCTCGGCAGCAGCATCCGCTCTTCGAGCTCGCCGGGAGCCACCGCTTGCGGGAGCGAGAGCACCTCGTGCGCGACCTCTTCGCCTTCGCTCAGATCGAGATCGACGAAGGAGAGCGCGCAGTGGGTCGTGCCGAGGTCGACGCCGATCGCGTACGACGCGGTGGTCTTCTTGTCGGTCATCAGAGCTCGACCTCCGCGGGGGCGATCACCTTCACGTCGTGACCTTCGGCGAGCTTGGGCAGCTCCGCGCGCGTGACCTTCCAGCCGCGGTGCTGGAGCGTGCCGCGGAAGGGCGGCTCACCGACCACGTTGCCGGTCAGACGGATCGCGTGGGCGTCGAAGCCCTTCGGCACCTCGAGGCTCGCGCCTTCTTCTTGGTCCTTCACCGGAGCGAGCGTGAAGTGCTCGCGCACCGCCTTGCGGCAGCCTTCGTGCACCACGCGCGCGGCGGCGCCGATCTCTTCGTCCGAGAACGAGGCGACGTCCTCTTCGAGAAAGTCGATGAAGCGGCCCTCGCGCTGGAAGAGCGCGAGGAGCTGCAGCGCGGCGTCGACTGGCGCGCGCTCGATGCGCACGGGCTCGGGCTTCGGCTCCGGCTTCGGCTCGGGCTTGGGCTCCGGCTTCGCCTGCGGGGGCGGCGGGAGCGCGGGCGCGCCGCTCATCAGGCGCTGCACACCGGCGCCGAAGTCCGCGGAGAACAGGACGCGCCAAGGAGCGACGAAAGCGATCCACAGGCGAACGAAGAAGGAAGGCTTGGGCTCGGACACTCGTATCTCCTCGCGCCGTCGGCAGCGCGCTGCCGACCGTCCGTCGGAGGCCGTCACTGAGGACGCCGCCCGATCGGGAACCCCTGTTAGCACGACCTACCCCGTCGACCACGCCTCGCGCGGGGTGGTATACGGGGGCCCCTTCCGCGAGCGAACGCTCGATCTGGAGAGGCGAGCCCGCGCGCAGCGGGCTCGTGGGAGACAAAGGAGAAAGACTCATGAAGAAGAGCCTCGTCGGCCTCGCGCTCCTCCTCGGCCTCGGCTGTGGCGGCGGTAACGAGCAGGAAGCCCAGCAGCAGGCGGAGGCGCTCGGAGCTCAGCTCCAGGCGCAGATGAACATGGCGGCGGAGCAGGCCGGAGCGGCGGCGCAGCAGCAGGCTGCAGCGGCAGCGGCGGCCCAGGCGGCGGCGGCCCAGGCGGCGGCCGGTGCGGGCGCGGCGGCGGCGGCCGCCGGCGGCAGCAACTTCGGCACCGTGCAGCTCAACGCGGGCTTCGTGCCCGACCCGCACACCGCGAGCGGCACCAGCGGCGGCAGCATCGACGCGTCCACCTGGCAGGCGGGCTGCAACGGCTTCGTGACCACGCAGCCGGACCACCTCTTCGTGGCCGCGACCGCGTTCGCGAACCTGCGCGTGATGGCGCACAGCACGGGCGACATCACGCTCGTGGTCCAGAAGCCCGACGGCACGTACCTCTGCAACGACGACACGGACGGCACCGACCCGCTCGTCGAGGGCGCGTTCCCGCCCGGCACCTACAAGGTCTGGATCGGCAGCTACCAGGCCGGCACGAACTCGCCGTACACGCTGGGCTTCTCGGAGCTCTCGTCGGTGATGCCCTCGGCCCTCGGCGGCTGAGCGACGTCGACGCCGACGAACGGGCGAGCGCCTTCGGGGGCTCGCCCGTTTCGTTTTCCGTCGAAGCGCTCGCGTTCGCGGGGCCGGGGTCGCGGGGTCGGGGTCTCCGTCGCGACGACGTGCTCGACGAACGCAGGTTCCTGCTCGTGACGACCAACGTTCCACCGGCGCAACGCAACGTGCGAGGGCCCCTTCGTTGCGTTCGTGCCACCGCTCCGACCAGTCTGTCGTGATGCTCTCGCGTCGTGATTGGCTCCTCGGAGCGGCAGGTGCGGCTGGCCTCTTCGCGTGCCGCGCCGCGCCGCTTCCCGAAGGGTCGGAAGGAACGAACATGGCCACTCCGCTCGATCGCCCGGCGTCTTCGCGCATGCCGGTAGGCTTCGTCGCGCACGGTGCCCCGACGCTCGCGACCGATCGCGCCAAGGGCGCCCCGCTCGCGCGCTGGGGCGCGTCCGTACCGACGCCGCGCGCGATCCTCGTCGTGAGCGCGCACTGGACCGCGTCACCGGTGAAGATCGGCCAGACCGGTGGCGGCGCGATCGTGCACGACTTCGGCGGCTTCCCGGAGGAGCTCTACCGACTGCGTTACGACGCGCCCGGCGCGCCCGAGCTCGCGACGCGCGTCGAGGCGTTGCTCGAGGGCTTCGAGCACGTCCGCGACGAGGCCCAGCCGATGGACCACGGCGTGTGGGTTCCGCTGCTGCACATGCGCCCCGCAGCCGACGTGCCGGTGTTGCAGATCTCGATGCCCCGCGATCTCTCGCCGGCGCGGCTCGTCGCGCTCGGCCGAGCGCTCACGCCCTTGCGCGACGAGGGTGTGTGGATCCTCGGCAGCGGCAACGTGGTGCACAACCTCCGTCGCCTCGCGCCGGACGGGAGCGCCACGCCGAGCTGGGCGAGCGAGATGGACGCCTACGTGGCGGAGGCGATCGCGCGGGGCGACGTCGATGCGCTCGCGACCGCACGCGATCGCGCACCCGCGTACGCCCTCGCGCACCCGACCGACGAGCACTACCGACCGCTGCTCGTGGCGGCCGGAGCAGCCGACGGCGCGCGCGCGACGACGCCGGTGGATGGCTTCGAGTTCGGCTCGATCAGCCGAAGGAGCCTCGACTGGAGAACTTGAGCGACACCGTCGGTGACCGCGACGACGTTCGGCCTTGCACGACGCCGCTCGCACCGGCGATTCTCCAGCGGTGACGCGCGGAGCAGCCCTCGGAACGGCGTGGCGCGTTCGCGCGATCGGCGCGGCGTTCGGTGTCGGCGCGGGCGCGCTGGTCGCCAGCGTGGTGCTCGCCGCGACGCGGCCGGGCACCGTGAGCTCGATCGCGACCCGCACCGTCTTCGCGCGGGCCTGCCACCAAGATCCCGCGCGCTCGTTCGCGTGGGACGGGGAGCCTTTCTGCCTCTGCCACCGCTGCTTCGGCATCTACGCCGGGCTCGCGGTCGGCGCGCTCTTCGTGGCGCTCTTCCCGCGCCTCCCGCTCGATCCCGGCTCGCGTCGTCTCTGGCTCGCCGCGCTCCTCCCCATGCTCGTGCACGTGGCGCTGCTGCACCTCTGGCCGCCTGCGGATCTGGTCCTGCTCCGCGTCGGTACCGGCGCGCTCTTCGGTCTGTGGGGTGGTGTCGCGTCGACGTTGGCGCTCGGACAGGCCGCCTCGCCGGCCACGACGCCTCTGCGGCACGCCTCGCCCGAGGCTCTTTCGAGTTTCTCTCCCTGACTCTGCGCCCGACTCTGCGCCCCGACTCTACGCCCTGACTCTACGCCCGTTCTGGAGACATCGTGCCGAACAAACAGTTCTACATGCCCTGGGTCGTCGTGATCGGTCTCCTGACCGGTCTCGTGAGCGTCATCCCGATCGTCAACCTGCTCAATTGCATCTTCTGCGGATGGATGTTGCTCGGCGCCGGGCTCACGACGAAGCTCGTCAGCGACAAGGCGGGCGCGACGATCGAGCCCGGCGAAGGTGCGCTCATCGGGCTCTTCACGGGCGTCGTCGCGGGCATCTTCGCGGGCGCCGTCTCGGCCGGCATCTCCGCCGCGATGCACAACAGCACGTACGCGATGCTCGGAGGTGCGGACAACCCGTTCGCGCAGCAGAGCGCCGCGGGCGGCGCGATCATGCAGTTCTGCGTGTACGCGCTCTTCCTGCCCATCTTCGGCACGCTCGGTGGGCTCGCCGGCGCCGCGATCTTCAAGAAGGGCCCCCCGCCCGGTGGATACGGCGGCGGCGGATACGGTGGCGGCGCTCCGCCTCCGGGTGGCGGCTTCGGCCCGGGTCCCTTCGGTGGGCCTCCCCAGGGTGGCGGCCCCCCGCAGGGTGGTGGCTTCGGTGGGCCTCCCCAGGGCGGCGGTGGATTCGGTGGACCTCCCCAGGGCGGCGGCGGATTCGGTGGACCTCCCCAGGGCGGCGGTGGATTCGGTGGGCCTCCTCAGGGCGGTGGCGGATTCGGTGGGCCTCCGCAGGGTGGGGGCGGATTCGGGTCCTGAGCCGAGTCGCGTGACTCACGTTCGGGTTTGGACCTGAGTCACGCGCGTCCAAACGTGGTTTGAAGGTGGGCGGCGACGTGACGAACGTCGCCGTTCACGCTTACGTCCACGTTCACGCTTACGTCCACGTTCACGCTTACGTCCACGTTCACGCTTACGTCCACGCTCACGTTCACGTTCACGTTCACGTTCACGTTCACGTTCACGTTCACGTTCACGTCACGCGCGAGCTCTTCGAGGCTCACGCGTCACGCGGCGGCAACGTGAACAAGAACGTCGCGCCCTCGCCGGCGACGCCGGTGGACTCGACCCAGAGCCGCCCCCCGTGGGCCTCGATCACGCGACGCGCGAGCGCGAGGCCCACGCCCGTGCCCTCCCCGCGACCGAGCCGCTCGAAGAGCCCGAAGATGCGCTCGTGGTGGCGCGGGGCGATCCCGATCCCGTGATCGCGCACGTAGAACGCTCCGTCGTCGCGTCGACCGACGTCCACGATCGGCGCTTCGGTGCCCGAGTGCTTGAGCGCGTTCTCGATCAAGTTCTGCAGCACCTGGAGCAAACGTGTGCGATCGGCGAAGACCACCGGGAGCGGCTCCGCCACCCGCACCGTCGCGCCGCTCGCGCGAAGCCGCCCCTCGAGCTGCGCGAGCGCGTCCGCGACCACCGCCGACAGCTCCACGTCGGTCGGCCGCGCGCCACGGCCCGCGCGAGAGAGCTCCAGCAGATCGTCGAGCAACGCCTGCATGCGCGCGGAGGCGTTCGCCACGTGCCGCAGGTCGCGTCGGACGCGTTCGTGATCGCCGCGCTCGAGATCCTGCGCCAGCAGATCGACGAACCCCTGGATCGTCACGAGCGGCGTCTTCAGGTCGTGGCTCACGGTGTAGTTGAAGCGCTCGAGCTCCGCGTTCTTCGCCTCGAGCTCGCGCACGAAGCGCTCGCGCTCCCGCCGCACCGCCGCCAGCTCGCTCACGTCGAAGGACACCCCGACGCAGCCCGCGAGCTCTCCGTGCTCGTCGTGCAGCGGCACCACGTGAGTCTGCATGTCGACGCCGCCGAACGCGCTCTCGCGATGGTGCGCAATGCCCTCTTCGAGCACCTGTCGGATCGACGTCGCCTCATCGGCCGCGATCATGGCGAAGACGTCGCGGCCCACGAGCTCTCCTGGCCCGATGCCGAGCTTCGACAACGCACGCCCGGTCGAGAAGAGGATCTTCCCTTCGCGATCGAGACGCCACGCGAGCATGTCCGCGTGCTCCACGATCGCGCGCAGGTGCGCCTCGCTCTCGCGCAGCGCGTTCTCGGCGCGCTTGCGATCGCTGACGTCGTTCGCGATCCAGACCACCGCGCGGCGCCCGTCCCACCCGCCCGCGATCGGCGCGACGCGCGCCTCGAAATGCAGCGGCCGTGGACCCACGCGCAACACGTACTCGACCCGCCGCGAGCGACCGGCGTCGAGGCAGGCATGCACCTCCGCGAGGAACGCGTCCGCCTCCGCGGCCGGAAGGATCTCGTGCATCCGTCGTCCCACCAGCGTCGCGCGCTCCGCCGCCAGCAGCGACTCGTCGTGCGCGAAGACGGCGCAGTACCGGCCGTCCTCGTCGAGCACGAGGCCGAGCCCCGGCAACGCGTCGGCGATCGCACGCAGTCGCTCCTCGCTCAAACTCGTGCGCGCCTCCAGCGCCCGCACCGGTGACGCGTCGACCAGCGTGCCCACGATGCGCAGGGACGAATCGTCGAGGCGGCCGCGGAGCTCGACCCAGCCCGTCGAGGTCTCGAAGCGATGGGCGAGCGCCGTGGACTCTCGAGTGGGCATCGGAGCCGTGGTCGGAGAGGACGTGTCCCTCGGCACGCGCTCACGACTCGCGACGCGCTCCAAGGCGCGGCGGAGCTCCTCGCGGTGCGAGGGCAGCGCGCACACGATCAAATCGTCGAGCGTCGCCCCGTCCGGCAGCACCTCGGGCAACCCGAGCGCACGCACGAACGACCGCGATCCCCGCACGCGACCGTCCGCGAGGTCCCAGCACCAGAGCGCCACCCCGCCCGCTTCGGCCGCCGCGTCCTCCCACGAACGCTCGACCACGCTTGTATCCCCCGTTTGATCCACGCACCCTACGGTATCCGACGCGGCGCGGGGGTGGGACCTCGTCGCGCGAAGAGAGGGGTCGATCGTGAGCGCAGCCGAGATCCTGCTCGTCGAAGACGACGACGCGCACGCGGAGCTGATCGAGCGCTCCCTCGAACGCATCACCACCGCCGTCCGCCTCTCTCGCGCGCGCGACGGAGAAGAAGCCATCGAACGGCTCGAAGCGGCGGCCGACGAACCCGGGACCTTGCCGCGCCTCGTGCTCCTCGACCTGCGCTTGCCGAAGCTCGGCGGTCGCCAAGTGCTCGAGCACCTGAAGGCGCACCCGGTCCTCCGCCGCGTGCCGGTCGTCGTGCTCACCACGTCGAACGCCCCCGACGATCTCCGCGCGGCCTACGATCGACACGCCAACGGCTACCTCGTGAAGCCGCCCGAGCTCGCGCGCCTCTCCTCCCTCCTCCAAGACGTCGCCCACTATTGGGGCGAGCTCAATCACGTCGCCTCGTGACGATCGAACGCCCCAACGACGCGCGACCGCTGCGGCTGCTGGTGGTCGAGGACGAGGACGCCCACGCGGAGTTGCTTCGGCGCGGCTACGAGAGCGCTTCGCGTCCCGTCGAGCTCGAGGTCGTGCCCTCGCTCGCGGAGGCACGCGCGGCGCTCGATCGGAGCACCCCCGACGCGATCGTGGCGGACTTCGTGCTGCCGGACGGTCGCAGCCTCGATCTGCTGCCCTTCGCGGCCGCGCGCGGGTGCCCCGTCGTGCTGATGACGAGCCAGGGCGACGAAAGCGTCGCGGTCGAAGCCCTGCGCGGAGGCGCGTTCGACTACGTGGTGAAGACACCACGCGCGCTCGCGTCGATGCCGCACACCGTCGACCGCGCGCTCCGCGAGAACGCGCTCCTCGTCGCACATCGCTGCGCGGTGGAGCAGTCGCGGCGCAGCGAAGAGCGCCTGCGCGCGACGCTGATCAGCCTCGGCGAGGTCGTCTTCGGCGTCGACGACGCGGGGCTCCTGCGCGACCTGCACGTGCCGCAGGAGCTGCGCGCGATCTTCGACGGCGCGAGCGTGGGCTCACCGCTCGACGCCTTGGTGCCGCCGCCGATCGCCGAGACGTTGCGCGCGGCGCTCGACCGTGCGGGCAGCGACATCGTGGAGCACGCGTTCGAGCTCTCGGGGCACAGCTTCCGCGCGCGGATCTGTCCGCGCCTCGACGGCGGTTGGACGGTCGCGCTTCGCGACGAGACCGCGCGCCGAGCCGCGGAGCGTGCGCGCGAGCGGCTGGAGACGGAGCTGCGTCACGTGCAGCGGCTCGAGACGCTGGGCACGCTCGCGGGCGGCGTCGCGCACGACTTCAACAACCTGCTCGTCCCCGTGATGGTCGGTTTAGACGTGGCGCGCTCGGAGCTCCCCGCGGACTCGCGTGCGCGGAGCATCCTCGACGACGCCCGGCTCGCGGCAGAGCGCGCGCGAGAGCTGGTGCAGCGGCTGCTCAGCTTCAGCCGCACCGCGGAGGCCCACGAGCGGCGACGGGTGTCGCTCGCGAAGGTGGTGCGTGAAGCGATCCCCGTGTTGAAGGTGAGCCTCGCGGGTCGGCAGTTGGTGCTGGAGCTGGACGACGCGCTGGAGGTGTCGGTGGACGTCGGACAGATCCAGCAGGTGGTGTTGAACCTGGTGATGAACGCGCACCAAGCGTTGGGAGACGCGCCGGACCCGGTGCGCCTCGCGGTGCGCAGCACTGACGACGTCGGCGTGGACGGCGAGTGGGTGGAGCTCGCCGTGCACGATCGCGGACGTGGGATCGCGCCGGAAGTGCTGGAGCGAATCTTCGAGCCGTTCTTCACGACGAAGGGGCCCACGCAAGGGACGGGGCTCGGGCTGACCGTCGTGCACGGGATCGTACAAGCGCACGGAGGCTTCGTACGGGCGCGGAGCGACGCGGAAGAAGGCACGGAGCTGGCGGTCCGCCTGCCCCGCGCGAGCTGACGACTGCGAGCGGACGACTGCGAGCGGACGACTGCGAGCGGACGACTGCGAGCGGATGCCCGAAGCGGTCGTGCTCTCGAAGCAGTCGCGGTGATCACGCGTGTTCGCATGCCTCGCTCCACGCGAGACGCCTCACCGTCCGGAAGACCGCCACTGGCGGTGCGCGGTCGTTCATCCCATGTTCGCCCCCTACGTCGCTGGCCCGCGCCGCAGAGCCGACACGGAGCCGCCCACACGACCTCTCGGGAACACTCATGCCGGAAGCCGATCCGAACCGCCTCGTCGAGTGCATCAAGCTGAAGAAGACCCTGCCGGGTCTCGCGAAGCCGCCCTTCCCCACGCCCTTCGGCAAGCAGATCTTCGAGACGATCTCCAAAGAAGCTTGGGATCAATGGCTCCAGGAGAGCGTGAAGTTCATCAACACGTACCGCGTGGACCTGTCGAGCCGCGAAGGTACGGAGTTCATGCTCAAGCAGCTCCGCATCTGGATGGGGCTCGAAGACGGTGAGCTCGCGCAGACCGCCTGGACCCCGCCCGAGGAGTGACGTCGCACGGCTGCGCGCTCGGGGAAGCCACCGCGCGGTCACACCGTGCGAGGTGGCGGACGTCGCATCGGCGTCCGTCCTCTCGTTTTCGTGACGTGATCTCGAGGCTGCCCCGACGACCGCGTGTACGGCCTGTCCGCGCGCACTCGCAGCGCTCTCGACGTGGTGCCGCACCGCGTCGTGCGAAATCGGCCGACCGAACGGATCTGGCGTGGACATCCCGCACACTGCTCCACGCGCCCTGTGGGGTCGCTGTGGACAACTCGATCTCGTGCCCACGAAAACCGCCGCCCACGAGGCGGCTTTTTTCATTGATTCAAAACACTTGCGAGCCGAGCCGCGAGACGCTCCGAGAATCCCCAGTTGTTGTGGATTGAGGGTGCAAAGGTGGCCGGTCGAGCGGCCACTTGGCGAATTCGCACATGACGTCCGACGTGAGTGCGAGATCGCCGCAGCCCCGCCTGGCGATCGTTCGGTCTCGTGTCGCGCACGTGTCGGACCGGTGTCGGAGCGAGGCATTTCCGAGCCCCGTTCGGTCCCCGTGCTTGGTAGGCTTCCGACGTGAGCCCCCTTCGCCTCGGGTCCGCGCTCCTCGCGCTCGCCCTCGCCTGCGGTGGTGACGACGCCCCTCCGTCGTCCGGCTGCCGAACCGACGACGACTGCCCCCGGACCGCGCCGCGCTGTTTGGCCGACGAGACGGGGGTCGGGGAATGCAGCGCCCAATGCAGCGTCGACGGAGACTGCGACTCCGGCGAGTGCCTCGATGGGACCTGTGCGGAGTGCTTGGCGCCCTTGCCCGGGACCATCGACCCCGGCCGCGAGTGCGGCTGCCAGGCCGACTGCCGCGGCGACGACGCCGTCTGCGAGGTGGGGATCTGCGTCGCCGACTGCCGCACCACCGGCTGCCCCGACGATCAGGTCTGCGAGGGCAGCCCGCCACGCTGCGTGCTCGGCTGCGAAGGCGACGCCGACCGCGCCGAAGGAGACCCCTGCGACTGCAACGCGCAGTGTGTCGCCGGGCTGACCTGCGTGGGCGGCTTCTGCGGCGAGAGCTGCGAGGTCGACGAGACCTGCGGCGCGGGGGAGTGCGGACACGAGGTCCTCGTCCCGCCGAGCTGCCGCCCGATCTCGGAGAGCTGCGGCTTCGAAGGCACCACCCCGCTCGGGGTCGACTGCGTCTGCAACGGCGCCTGCGACTTCGACGCCCCGCTCTGCGTCGGCTTCTTCGCAGAGGGCTTCCGCGGCCAGGTGTGCAGCCGCGAGTGTGGCCCCGAGGCGCCCTGCCCCGAAGGCAGCTCCTGCTGTGGCGTGGACGCGCAGGTCTACTGCCTCCCGCCCGACCTCGCGGCCTCCATCGGCGCGACCTGCGCCCCCTGAGCACTCACGCGCCCTTTCGAGCGCGCTTCGTCTCGGCTTCGATCGCACCTTCCGTCGACTTGGCTTCGATTCTGCAAACACCGTTCGCGCGGCACGCTTCACGGCGTCTCGTGTCCCCACTTCGCGCCCCCGTTCGGTGGCGCCCAACCCACGAGCGCCGGCTCCGAAGCGGCCTCGGTGGATGGAGAGCCCGATGAAGCTTCACCTCCTCGCCGCCCTCCTCGTCGCGACGCTCGCGCCGACCGCGTGCACGACCTCGCACGAACGCCCGAGCGCCGATCCGCCCGAGGAACCGGTGGGGCTCCGACCCCAGGACCTGAGCAGCCGCACCGAGACGCCCCTCCTCTTCCTTCCGTCGCGGTACATGGAGCGCGCCGTCCTCACCGCCGAGCAGCCCTGGTACGCCGCGTCGTTCCAGGACGAGCACGTCACGATCTACCTCCACGGGACGATCGCGTACGTCGACGCACCGGACGATCTCACCCAGGAGAACACGATCCCGAACGCGACCGCGCGTGGTGTCGGAGCGTGGGACACGCTGAACGAAGGTGTCCGCAGCCTCGCGTGGGAGGAGATGGGCGCGGCCTACACGCTCGAGGTCGAGTGCGCGTCGATGCTCGATCGTCGCTGCACCGACGAAGGCTTCCTCCGGGAGCTCGCGGACGAGCTGGAGGTGCAGCCGTGAGGTCTCTCGTTCTCGTCGTCGCCTTCGCGCTCGCGGCCCCCGCCGCCGCGCAGAGCTTCAACCCCGCCGGCACCCTGACCCCCGGCAGCGGCCGCGGTCGCGTCGACGCGCGCGTCTGGGCGCCCGGGATGCGCTTCCCGATCCGCGATCTCCCCGCGTACGCGAACTCGCAGGTCTATGGCGTGGGCGGCTACAGCGGCCCACGCGGCGGGCAGTGCGACAGTCGCAATTACAGCTTCCCGTGGTGGGACAACTATTGCGAAAGCCGGAGCTGGAACATGCCGCTCTGTCCGGCAGGTCGCGGACACCAGGGCCAAGACATTCGCCCTTCCACTTGCCGCGCCGGGGCCCATCCGGCGGTCGCGGCCGCCGCGGGGACGATCACGAACATCGGGCGCTACTCCGTCTACCTCACGGGCTCGGACGGCACGCGCTACGACTACCTCCACATGTCCAACGTGCGCGTGCGCGTGGGCCAACGCGTCAACTGCGGCGACGTGCTCGGCATGGTGTCGAACACCTTCAACGGCACCCCGACCACCATCCACCTGCACTTCAACATCCGCCAAGCGGTGCGCGGTCTCGGCAGCGTGTACGTGCCGCCCTACAGCTCGCTCGTGGACGCGTACCGTCGCGTGCAGGGCGGGACCGCGTGCACGCCCGCGATGGACGCAGGCGTGATGGACGCCGGCCGCACCGACGCCGGTCGCGCGATGGACGCGGGCGGCGAGGTCGGCGGGCAACGCGGCTGCTACTCGTCGACGCTCCGCCGCCCGGTGGATCACGGCGAGTGCGTGCAAGTCACCGCGGCCGGATGCGGCTCCGGGAGCTGCGCTTGGTACACGTGCGACGACGGCTATTGGCAGTGCACGCAGCCCTCGTCGTGCGGCAGCCGCCGTCATCCGAACGCTGCGTGCGGCACCGACGCCGGCCCGCCGCGCGACGGTGGGATGTCCGTCCGCCGGAGCTGCCGCAGCACCTTGCTCGGCCGCAACGTCGACGACGGAACCTGCGTGCAGGTCACCGGCCGCGCGCGACCTGGCGAACCGGACAGCTGCGCCGGCGGCTGCGGCTGGTACGAGTGCGACGACGGCACGTGGACCTGCACCGACAGCTCCGCGTGCCGCGGCGATCAGTACCCCTACGCAGCCTGCGCGCCCGCGGGCGACGACTGCCGCTCCGCGACCCTCGGCAGCACGGTCGGGCACGGCGACTGCGTGCAGGTGAGCCGGTCCGGCTGCGGCCTCGAACGCTGCGGCTGGTACACGTGCGCCGACGGGAAGTGGTCCTGCGCGGATCCGACGAACTGCCGCGGCGTCACGTACGAGAACATGGCGTGCGGAGACTTCGATCTCTGCGAGATGAACCAGGACTGCGACTCGTGTAACCGAGCCCCCGGCTGCGGTTGGTGTGGCGCGACCGGCGAGTGTCAGAGCGACCGAAAGCGCGTCGATTGCGGCGACACCTGGCTCGACGAGCCGAACAGTTGCGTGGATTGCAGCGGGTACACGGATTGTGACTCGTGCGCACGCAACGGCTTCTGCGGTTGGTGCCCGGGCGTCGGCTGTCTGAACGACGAGACGGAGCAGGCGCGGATGTGCAGCGACTACATGGCGGGAAGCTGCCGCTGAACCGTTCGCTCACGTGAAGACGAGGCCCGCTCCGGCGGGCCTTCGTCGTCTCTCGTCCATTCACGCGCGCTTCGCCGAGCAACCTCGCGATGAGGCACGGTCCGGTCACTCGTCGGCCCACGAGGGAGGCGGACCGAACGACCGAAGCTGCTAGGGTCCGCGCGCCGTGACGCTCTCCGCCAAGCTCGCCGAGCTCCATCCACGCCGCTTCTTCGGCGAAGCCTTCGCGATCGCCGACGCGCGGCGCGACGAGGCCTTGAAGAACGGGGGATACCCCGCCTGGAAACCCTTCGCGGTCGCCGCGATCGGCGCGGTCGTCCTCCTCGCGCTCCAGAAGTACGGCACCTCGCAGTTCTTCCTCGAGCTCGTGGCCGACTGGCAGCAGAGCGATCCTTCGTGGCGCGAGGTCCACGAATCGGCCTACCTGCGCGAGCTCTACGGCAAGGTCTGGTGGACCTCCTGGCGCGTCGCGGGCTACCTCGTGCTGCCCGCGCTCTTCGCGAAGCTCGTCTTGAAAGAACGGCTTCGCGATCACGGGCTCGGCTTCGGCCACGTGCGCGACCACCTGTGGATCTACCTCGTCGCGATCGCGATCGTGCTGCCGATGGTCTTCGGGGTCAGCTACCTCGACTCCTTCCAGCGCAAGTACCCGATGTACGAGTTCGCGGGCCGGAGCTGGAGCGACTTCTTCCTCTGGACCGCGATGTACTCCGCGCAGTTCCTCGCGCTCGAGTTCTTCTTCCGCGGCCATTGGCTGCGCGCCTTCGCGCCCGTGATGGGTGGCCACGCGATCACCGCGATGATCATCCCCTACGCGATGATCCACATGAACAAACCCTTCGGCGAAGCGGTGGGCTCCATCGCGGCCGGCCTCGCCCTCGGCGCGCTCGCGATCCGCAGCCGCTCGATCTACCCGGGCTTCCTCGTGCACGCGACGATCGGCTTCTCGATGGACCTCGCCGCGCTCGCCCAGAAGGGCCAGTGGCCGGGCGGCTGAGCACGACTCCCGAGGCA
This sequence comes from uncultured Sandaracinus sp., assembly GCA_937982655.1. Lineage (GTDB taxonomy): Bacteria > Myxococcota_A > Polyangia > Polyangiales > Houyiibacteriaceae > JACKEH01. The sequence goes on along the minus strand of CALJLK010000570.1, from coordinate 4,503 downwards.
TCGCGCTCGAGTACGAAGCCGCTACGTCGCGCGCGGCGTGAGCGATAAGCTCTCCCCATGCAGCCCGACCGTGACGCCCTCGAAGGCCAGATCGACGCGCTCCGTCGCGCCGGTCGCTTCGCGGAGGCCGCGAACCTCTGCCTGCAGCTCGGCGAGCCCGCGCGCGCGAGCGAGCTCTTCGCGGCGGTCTGGGATTGGCCCGCCGCCATCCGCGCCGCCGAACAAGCGAGCCGCTACGCGCTCGCGTTCCGCCACGCGCTCGAAGCGAACGATCGCGCGACGCTGCAGCGCCTGCTCACGATCCTTCCCGAGCACCCGAGCGAAGCGCTCGAAGCGGCCGGCCTCGCCGAACGCAAAGGTCGCGTCGTCGACGCCGCGCGACTGCACGAAGCGGTCGGCGATCTCGCGGCGGCCGCCGAGCTCTACGAACGCGCGGGCGAGCTCGGTGAGGCCGCTCGCTGCCACGAGAGCTCGGGCGACTACCGCAAGGCCGGCATGCTCTACGAGCGCCGCATCAAGGAAGACCCGACCGACGGCGAAGCGGCCCTGCGGCTCGGGCGCATCCTCGCGCACTTCGGGCGCTTCGATCACGCCGCGCGCGCGCTGCAGATCGCAGAGCAAGATCCCGAACGACGCCGCGCCGCGCGCGCGCTCCTCGTCGCGTGCTTCTCCGCCCTCAAGCTCCACGACGCCGCGGGCGCGTGCCTCGATCGGCTGCGCGAGCGCGAGCCCGAGCTACCGATGCGCGTCGCCGACTTCCTGCGCGCGACCTACGGCGACGAACGAGGCCTCGCCGCCTACGCGCTCGGCGGCACCTCCCACGACGCCGCGCAGCTCCTCGCCGGCCGCTACCGCGTGTTGCGTCCGCTCGGCAGCGGCGCCACCGGCCGCGTGCTCCTCACGCACGACGGCTTCTACGACCGCGAGGTCGCGGTGAAGGTGCTCAGCGTCGGCAGCGGCGCGCACGGACGCGACTCCTACGCGCGATTCGCGAAAGAGGCGCGCGTCGCAGCCGGCATCGATCACCCGAACGTGGTCGCGGTCTACGAGTTCAACCCCGACGGTCCCTTCCTCGTGATGGAGCACATGGCGGGCGGCACGCTCGAGGATCGCCTAGAACGCAGCGACAAGCCGCTCCCACTCTCCGTCGTGCGCCACGTCGTCTTCAGCGTGCTGCGCGGCCTCGAAGCGGTGCACCGCCGCGGCGTGATCCACCGCGATCTCAAACCCGCGAACGTGTTCTTCGGCGCCACCGGCGACGTGAAGATCGGCGACTTCGGCGTCGCCCATCTGCAGGATCTCGGCGCCACGCTCACCGGCGCGATGCTCGGCACGCTCGCGTACATGGCGCCCGAGCAGATCACCGGCTCCGCGCGACCGGAAGCCGCGACCGATCTCTACGCGCTCGGCTGCATCCTCTTCCGAATGCTCACGCGCGACCTGCCTTACCCCGGCCCGGACTTCGTCGCGCAGCACCTCGAGCTCCCGGTGCCGAAGGTCTCCGAGAAGCGTACAAGCCTCGGCGACCGCTTCGACGCGCTCGTCGAGCGCCTGCTCGCGAAGGAGCCACGCGCGCGCTTCGGCTCGGTCGACGAAGCGCAGCGCGCGCTCGACGCGCTCGACTGGACCGACCCCGAGCACGACGCGCTCGCCGAGCTCGTCGCCGACGCCGCGCCGCGCCGCCCGAGCGCGCTGCCCTCGCGTCCCCCGAGCGCGCCCGCGAGCGCCGACCGCTACGAGCTGCTCGAGCCGCTGCCGGACGGTGCGTACCTCGCGGTCGACACTCTGCTGGCGCGCCGCGTGCGCATCGAGCCGTGCGACGAGCCCCGCGCACTCCACTTGCGCAAGCTCGCCCGCACCGACGGCCCGTTCGTGCAGGCGATCCTCGACGTCGACCCCGAGAGCTCACGCGCGATCCTCGAGGTCCCGCGTGGCGAGCCGCTCTCGCGCGCGCTCCTCGACGAGGCACGACGCGCGACCGTACGCGAACAGATCGCGAGCGCGCTGCAGAGCTTCCACGAGCTCGGCCTCGTCCACGGCGACGTGCGCCTCTCGAACGTGATCGTGGGCCCGGGCCGTGCGGTGCTGCTCTTGCCGGAGCATGCGAGCTCGGAGGCGACGGCTGACGACGACGTTTCCGCTCTAGCCGCATTGTTCTGACCAAACTCAGACTCCGAACGACAGCATCGGCAATGGCTGAGCTTCGCCGATTGCCTCGATTCGTCCGAGACCGATACGCTGCGCATGGAGGGTTCGATGCATCGGCTTCTGCTGTTGACGTGGTGCCTCGCGTGCGGAGGATCGCCGACTCCCGCCGACGCAGGTGCGATGAGGGGAGACGTCGGAGAAGTCGCAGACGCGGACGGAACCTCCGATGCCCCTTCCATGCCGATCTGTGAGGTCGAAGCGGCTCCTTCCGTTCCGATCGGTCAGCCCTTGGTCGGGCTCCGCGCCACGGGCAACCCTCGAACCGAGGTCGGCATCGTCTTCGCGGAGACGACGGACGGAGTCGTCGGACGCCACTTCGACTCGGAAGGAGATCGCCCGCTCGATCTCGGCCTGTCCCACGTCGTCGATCTGGACTCCTCGAGCGGGCTCTTGGGTGAGCTCCTCGTGCTCGCCGACGACACGGAGGGCCACGCCGCGCACCGACTCGGGCCGGACGGCACCCGCATCGCGCGCGTTTCGCTCCCGTTCCAGGCGTCGACTGCGGTGCTCACCGACCACCTCGTCACCGTCGATGCAGAGGGGCTGCGGGTCGTCGTGTTGGATCCCACGACGGGTGAGGAGCATGCGTCCTCTCCGATCGGCGCGAGCGAGGGTGCGCGCCTGCGACGCGACGGCGACGGCCGCGCGGTGCTCTTCGTTCACGACCACGACGGCATCCGACGGTCGGTCCTCGCGTCCGACGCCACCGCGACGGCCACCACGGCGCTCGACGGCTCGTTCGTCTCGTTCGACGCCAGCGAGCGCTACCTCGTCGGCCTCGACGCGGAAGGTGGGCTGATCGCGCGCTTCGGGACCGGAGGCACCACCGACACGGAGAACCCGACGGCGATCCCGGGCTCGACCGGCACGGGGGTCGTGCTCGGCCTCTCCGACGATCACGACGTCGCGATCAGCCTGCACCGTGCGGGCGACCGGTCCGTGCTCGTGTTGCACCCGCTCTCGACGGGCGCCCCCGAGCTCACGACGGTCCTCGCCGAGTCCGACGGTGAAGTCGCCATCGCGGTGGCAGGCATCGGCGGCTATCGGACCTTCCCACAGTTCCGCGTGTTCTGGGGTCGCATCGGTCAGGCCGAGCCCGTCCAGTCGGCGTGGGTGTCGTGTCCGTATCTCTTTTGACGGCGTCTGCACCTCGAGAGACTCCTCGAAGAGGCCGACGCCGACCGCTCGAGAAGCGGGCGCACCGCCGGAGGACGCCGCGCCCGACCGCCACCGTCGACGACGACGTGGCCGCACTGGCCGCGCGGCGACCCTAGCGATCGTCGTGACGCCTCTCTAACGTTCCGTGGGTCGTCGCCCGATGGATCTCGCCATGGAACGGGGCCTCGAGACGGTGCGCGCGTTGTCGGCGGGTGAGGTCGTCGCGCGTCGGTACGTGGTGTCGAAACCGCTGGCCGACGGAGGCATGGCGCAGCTCCATCGCGCGCACGACCTCGTGCACGGCGTCGACGTCGTCCTGAAGCTCCCACTCGTCGACCACGCGGAGTACTTCGAGCGGCTCGAGCGCGAAGCGCACATCCTCTCGTCCCTGCGTTCACCGCACGTGGTCCGAGCGCTCGACTTCGTCCGCACCGACGAAGGCGTGCCGTGCCTCGTGCTGGCCCACGTGCGCGGCGGAGACCTCGCGTCGCGGCTCGACGCGGGCGAGCGTCCCTCGAGCCGCCGCGCCCTGCGCATCCTCGGCGCGGTCGCCACGGCGCTCGATCACCTCCACGAACGAGGCGTGGTCCACCGCGACGTGAAGCCTGCGAACGTCGTCGGCTACGACGGTCGCGCGGTGCTCGTCGACTTCGGTCTGGCGACTTCCGACCGCACCGAGCTCGCGCGCGAGCGAGCGCGCATCCTCGGAACTCCGATGTACATGGCGCCCGAACAAGCACTCGGCCTCGGCGAGCACGTGGGTGCCGCCTCCGACCGCTACGGCTTGGCGGCGCTGGCGTTCGAGCTCGTGACGGGCGCACGGCCGTACCCGACGGCAACACCGGGCAAGCTCCTCCTCACGATCGCCGAGCGAGCGCCCCGACGACCGAGCGAAGTGGGTCATCCATCCCTGGCGCTCGACGCGGTCTTCGCGCGCGCGTTGGCGCGTGACCCGGCGCGGCGCTTCGAGAGCGCACGCGCGTTCGTGGATGGGTTGCGCACCGCGCTCTGCGAGCGTGGCTCCTCGTCGCTTCCGCCCGTCTGCACCGCGACCTTGCCCACGGTCGCGCTCTCGCGCGCTGCGTGAGCCCTACTCCACGCGCACGACGGTCGTCTCGCCCGGACGTACGCGCACCC